>PNKD01000098.1 GCA_013822265.1 Leptothrix sp. (in: b-proteobacteria) | reverse complement strand
TGATGCCCGGGCAGAACGGTTTCCAGCTGACCCGCAGCATCACGCGCGACCCGCGCTTTGCCGATGTGCCGGTGATCATGTGCACCAGCAAGAACCAGGAGACCGACAAGGTCTGGGGCATGCGCCAGGGCGCCCGCGGCTACCTCGTCAAGCCCGTCAACGGCGACGAACTTTTCGCCAAGATCAGAGACTTCGACTGAGCGATGACCACCAACCCGTTCGCCGTCGCCCACCGTGAACCCGGATGCCCTGGTTGCCGTCGAGGCCGCGGCGTTCCGGGCGTCGAGTCGATCGTCGGCAGCCCGACCTGATGGCCAAGCGCGAAGCCCTTCGTGAGCTTCAAGGGCGCCTGGCCGAGCGCCTGCAGCAGGCGCGCACCGAAGTGCGCGCGCTGTCCTGGCTGGCGGTGGAGTGCGCGGGCCAGGGCCTGCTCTTCCCCCTGCCTTCGGCGGGCGAGATCTTTGCCGTCGGCACGCTGCTGCCGGTGCCGCACAGCCAGCGCTGGTTCCTGGGCGTGGCCAACCTGCGCGGCGGTCTGCACGGCGTCGTCGACCTGGCGGCCTTTCTCGGCCTGCGCGCGCCGATCGCTCGCGACGCCGTGCGCGAACAGGCCCGCCTGCTGGCATTCAACCCACGCTTCGGCGCCAACTGCGCCGTGCTGGTGGAGCGGCTCGCCGGCCTGCGCAGCGCCGGGCAGCTGACGCCCGAGCCGGCCGACGACACGGCGCGCCCGGCTTTTGCCGGCGCACGCTGGCGCGACGAGGCCGGCCGCCTGTGGCAGGAGATAGACCTCTCCGCTCTGGTGCGAAACGAACAGTTTCTGGCCATTTCCGCATGAACGACACCGTGTCGTTCTTCCGCAGCCCATCGCAACGCCGGCGTGTGCCGCAGGCCTGCACCCCAGCCATGACGAGGACGAGATGAGCTTCCTTGATCGGATCAAAGGCAATGCCGGCGCCAAGCCCGACAACCCGGGCGCCGACGCCGTCGCCGGCTTCGACGAACTGGCTTCGCCGGCCAACGCGATGGAAGCGACCATCCACCTCGGGCACAGCACGCTGTCGCCGCAGCCCAGCCGCCTCGATGCGGAAGACGGCTCCATCATCTCCGAGGCCGCGCCTTCCGAGCTGGCGGGCGAATTCCCCGAGAGCCGCCACCCGGGCGGTCGCGGCGAGGGTGAAGGCTTCAGCAGCGGGCTGCCGGTGATCGGTGGCTGGGCGCTGGCGCGCCAGCAGCGCGCCATGCTGGCCATGTTCTTCGCCGGCTTGGCCGGGCTGCTCATCGCCGCCATCCTGGCCTTGTCGACGAGCAACCGCAGCGCGGCACAGGTGGGTGCCACCGGGCAGGCCACCACGCAGTCTCAGCGGCTGGCCAAGTCGGTGTCGCTGGCCCTGGTGGGCAACGCCGCGGCCTTCCCCGAGGTCAAGGAGTCCATCGACATCCTGGCCCGCAACGTGCGCAGCCTGAAGACCGGCGAGGGCGACGTACCCGCGGTGCCGGGTTCGCATCAGGAGGCGCTGGACAAGCTGCTGCCGTTGGTGACACGCGCCGAGCAGAACGCTGCCGTCGTGCTCGGCCAGCAGAAGACGCTGACCGAGGTCGGCCGTGCGCTGCGGGCCATCAACCGCCAGAGCGCCGACCTGCTCGAGACCGCCGAAACGGTGTCGTCGCTGAAGCTGCAGGCCGGTGCCTCCGCCGCCGAGCTGTCGGCCGTGGGCCAGCTGGTGATGCTGACGCAGCGCATCGGCAAGAGCGCCAACGAGTTCCTGACCACCGAGGGCGTCAGCGCCGAGGCCGTGTTCCTGCTCGGCAAGGACCTGAACTCCTTCCGCGAGATTGCCCAGGGCGTGATCGCCGGCAATGCCGACCTGCGCCTGCCCGGCACGCGCGAGCCCCAGGTGCGCGAGAAGCTCCAGGAGCTGCTGAAGCAATACGAACAGACGCGCGGCGAGGCCAGCGCCATCCTGGGCAACCTGCAGGGCCTGGTGGCCGCGCGCGAGGCGCAGGCCGTCATCGTCGGCGACTCCGAGCCGCTGCGCAAAGACCTCGACAGCCTGCAGCAAGGCCTGGCCGGCGAGGTCGGCTTCGGCGGCTGGCGGCTGCTGCTGCTGCTGCTCTCGCTGGCCGTGCTGGCGGTCGGCGCCTTCGGCCTGCTGCGGCTGTTCGTGATCGACCAGACGGGCCGTTCCCGTGCGGCCGATGCGCAGCGCTTGGAGGCCGAGCGCCAGGAGCAGGAAGCCAAGCGTGTCAACGACGCCAACCAGGCGGCCATTCTGCGGCTGATGAACGAGCTGCAGACGGTGGCCGAAGGCGACCTCACGCAGCAGGCCACGGTGACCGAAGACATCACCGGCGCCATCGCCGACTCGGTCAACTATACGGTCGAGGAACTGCGCACGCTGGTGGCGCAGGTGCAGGACACGGTGAGCCGCGTCACCGACACCACGCAGCAGGTCGAGCAGACCTCCACCGAACTGCTGGCGGCCTCGACCGAGCAGCTGCGCGACATCCGCGAAACCGGCGAGGACGTGCTGCAGATGGCCGGCCGCATCAACGACGTGTCGGCCCAGGCGCAGGAAACGGCGCAGGTCGCGCGGCAGTCGCTGCGCGCGGCCGAGACCGGCCTGTCGGCGGTGCAGAACGCCATCGGCGGCATGAACACCATCCGCGACCAGATCCAGGAGACCTCCAAGCGCATCAAGCGGCTGGGCGAGAGTTCGCAGGAGATCGGCGAGATCACCGAACTGATCTCGGACATCACCGAACAGACCAACGTGCTGGCGCTGAACGCCGCCATCCAGGCCGCCAGTGCCGGCGAAGCGGGACGCGGCTTCAGCGTCGTGGCCGAGGAAGTGCAGCGCCTGGCCGAACGCTCGGGCGACGCCACGCGGCAGATCGCCGCCATCGTGCGCACCATCCAGACCGACACGCAAGACGCGGTGGGCGCCATGGAGCGCAGCACGCAGGGCGTGGTGGAAGGGGCGCGGCTGTCCGACGCCGCCGGCACCGCGCTGGGCGACATCGACCGCGTCACGCGCGAGCTGTCCGATCTCATCCAGCGCATCTCGGCCGAGGCGTCGAAAGAGGCCGAGTCGGCCAACGTGGTGGCCGCCAACATCCAGCACATCTTCGCGGTGACCGAGCAGACCTCCGAGGGCACGCGCTCGACGGCGCAGATGGTGCGCGAGCTGTCACGCACGGCCGAGGAGCTCAAGGCCTCGGTGGCGCGATTCAAGATTGCATGAAGCCGCCACGCTCCCTTCGGTCGCCGCCCCCCAGGGGGGCTCTTGCTGCGGTTCGGCCCCGCCGGCCCCGCGCAAGGCCTTGGTCGCGAGTGCGTGAGATCGTGGGAGCCCTGAGGTGAGCGAGGGAGCGATGAACGACGACCTCAGCCCGCTGGCCTGGGTCAGCGGCGAGTTGCGGCGTTCGCTCGAGGCGGCGCACAAGTCGCTGCGCCGCTACCTGAAGGAGGCCGAGGCTGCTGCCGGCGGCGACCTCGACGCCGTCGACCCGGCCGTGCTGCGTGCTGCGCGCGCGCAGCTGCACCAGGGGGTCGGTGCGCTCGAGCTGGTCGGCTTGCCGGCGGCGGCCAACGTGCTGCGCGCCAGCGAAGCCGCGGTGCAGCGCCTGGCGGCGCGCCCGGCGCTCGTCAACGCCGCCGCCGTCGAGACCATCGAGAAGGCCTCGTTTGCGCTGCTCGACTTTCTCGCCCGCCAGCTGGCCGGCAAGTCGGTATCGCCAGTGATGCTGTTCCCGCAGTACCGGGCCGCGCTGCAACTCGCCGGTGCCGACCGCGTGCACCCGGCCGACCTCTGGAAGATCGACTGGCAGTGGCGCGAGTTGCCGGCCGATGCCGCCGCGACGCCACGCAACGCCGACAACAGCGCGCGCGGCGAGATGGAGACGCTGGCGCTGACGTTGATGCGCCGGCCGGCCGGCGACACCACGCGCGCGCCGCTCGACCGTCTGAGCGACCTCTGCGCCGACCTCGCTGCCGGTGCCCGCGTCGTTGGCGGCGCGGGCACCCACCACGCCACTTTCTGGCAGCTGGCCGCGGCGGTGTTCCAGGCCCAGGCCAGCGGCCTGCTGATGGGCGACGTCTACATCAAGCGGCTGGCCTCGCGGCTGCTGGCGCAATTGCGCATGCGCGAGAACGGCCAGGACGAACTCTCCGACCGGCTGGCGCAGGACCTGCTGTTCTTCTGCAGCCATGCCAAGGCGCCCATGCCCGGGCGCGAGGCTTCGCGGTTGGCGGCCGTGCGCAAGGCCTGGAACCTGGATGCCCAGCCCACCGCCGACTACGAGACCTCGCGCCTGGGCCGCTTCGACCCGGCGGTGATGGCGCTGGCGCGCAAGCGCGTGGCGGCGGCCAGGGATTCGTGGTCGGCCGTGGCCGGCGGCGAGCTGCACCGCCTGACGGCGCTGCCCGAACAGTTCGCGCTGGTCGGCGAATCGCTGCAGCGCATGCTGCCGCACGGCGAGCAGCTCGCGCAGTCGCTGCAGGCCGCGGTGGCACAGACAGTGGCGGCCGAGACGGCGCCCGCACCGGCGCTGGCCATGGAGGTCGCCACCGGCATCCTCTACCTCGACGCCTCGCTCGAGGACGGCGAGTTCGACGACCCCGAGCTCGGTCCCCGCGTGCAGCACCTCGCACAGCGTGTCGACGAGGTGCGGGCCGGCGCCGAGCCGCGGCCGCTGGACAGCTGGATGGAGGAGCTGTACCGCCGTGTCAGCGACCGCCAGACCATGGGCAGCGTGGTGCAGGAGCTGCGCGCCTCGTTGTCCGAGATCGAGAAGCAGATCGACCAGTACTTCCGCGACCCGTCGCGGCGGCAGTTGCTGATCCCGGTGCCGGCGCAGCTGTCGGCGATGCGTGGCGTGCTGTCCGTGCTGGGCCTCGAACAGGCCTCGGCCGCGGCGCTGCACATGCGCGACGACGTCGACGCGCTGGCGCAGACCGAGGTCGATCCGCAGCGCGCCGTGCAGGCCGGCACCTTCGACCGCCTGGCCGACAACCTCGGCGCGTTGAGTTTCCTCATCGACATGCTCAGCGTGCAGCCGGCATTGGCCAAGTCGCTGTTCCGCTTCGACCCCGAGATCGGCAGCCTGAGCGCCGTGATGGGGCAGAGCGAACGTGTCTCGGCCTTCGCGGCCTTCGATGAGACGGCGCCGGCGCCGGTGGAAGCCGCACCCGCGGCCGTGCCGCTGCTCGAACAGCTGCGCGAGGCTGCTGGCCAGGCCGCTTCGCCGCACGTGAGTGACGACGACCTGGCCCGCCAGCTGGAGCCGCTGGCCCAGCGCGCCTATGCCGCCGACCAGCCCGAGCTCGCGCGCCTGCTGGGCAGCGCGCAGACCACGTTGCGCGGCCGGGCCGACGCCGCGGCACGCCGCGCCGTGCGCGCCGAGCTGGTGGAAGCCGTGGCGGCGCTGGCCCCGCCCGCCGCGCCGCCGGCCCCGCCGCCCGCGCCGCTGCCCGCGGCAAAGCCCGCCCCCGCTGGGGGCACCGGCCTCGAAGACGATGCCGAGATGCGCGACATCTTCATCGAGGAGGCGCGCGAGGTCATAGTCGACGCCCACGCCGCGCTCGAGCGCCTGGCCGAAGCCCCCGACAACGCCAGCGACCTGACGGCCGTGCGCCGCGCCTTCCATACGCTCAAGGGCAGTTCGCGCATGGTCGGGCTGAGCGAGTTCGGCGAAGGCGGCTGGGCCTGCGAGCAGCTCTACAACGCCCGTCTTGCGCAGGCGCCGCGCATGGACGGCGCGCTGCGCCAGTTCACCATCGAGGCCTTGAACTACCTCGCGGGCTGGACCGAAGCGATCGCGGCCGGCGAAGACCGCGGCCACCGCGCGGCCGACCTCAGCCGCGCGGCCGATGCGCTGCGGCTCGACGGCGAGCGCCTGCCCATCGTCGCACCAGGGCAGGCCGCCGCATCCTCTGGCGAGGCGGCCGACGAGACGACGCAGCTCATGCTGCGCCCGCCGGCGCCTCGTGCCGACGAGGCCGTGCTGGACCTCGGTCATGTCGATGCGGCAGGGGCGGCAACGCCCGGCGCCGCGCCGCCCGCTTCGGTGGGCGAGCTGATCGAGCTGGCCTTCGAGCCGCCACCCGAGGAAACGGCCGACGCTGCGGCTGCGGCAGCCGCGGTTCTGCCCGATTTGTTCGATTTTCCGCCGCTGCCCGAGCTCACGGTCAGCGACACAACGGCGCCGGACGCGGCAACGCGGGCATCGGCCTTGCCGCTGGCCGAAGACATCAGCGGCAGCGTCGACTTGGCCTTCGACCTCGGGGACGGTGAAGAGGTGCCGCCAGTGGCGGCCGATGTGGACAGCATGAGCCCCACCGTCGTGTTCGACCAGCTTGCGGCGCGTGTACCCGACCTGCCCTCGGCGGCCGATCTCGATCTCGGTCAGTTCGGCCGGGCGCCTGCCGCAGATGCGCCGCCTGTCTTCGACCTGGACCTCGGCGCCTTCGAGGGCAGCGAAGCCGCGGCCGCGGCAACGCCACGCGAAGAACCCGCCGAGAGCCTGGCGCTGCTCGACCTGCCGCGGGATGCCCCGGCCGAGCCGATGCCCGAGGGTGAAGCGCTGGAGATCGACCTTGCCGACCTCGAAGACCTGTTCCCCGATGCGGGCGCCGCAGCACCTGCAGCTGAACCGGCACCGGAGGCGGCACCCGTGGCGGCACGCACCTTCGATCCAGTCCAGGACACGGTGCTGCTGCCGCCGCAAGGCGATGCAGCCGCCGAGCCCGCGGCCACCGCCGACGAGCGGCCCTTCTCCTTCGATCTCGATGCCGCACCGCCTGCGAGCGAGGCGGTCGTCGCCGCGAGCGCTGAAGAAGACGAGGAGCAGGTCAGGGTCATCGGGCCGCTGCGCATCAGCATCCCGCTCTTCAACATCTACCTGAACGAAGCCGACGAACTGTCGCGCCGGCTCGTCACCGAGCTGGCCGAGTGGGGGCTCGAGTCGGCGCGCCGCCCGGTGCCCGACAGCGCGGTGGCGCTGGCGCACTCGCTCGCGGGCAGCTCGGCCACCGTCGGCTACAGCGAGCTTTCGGCGCTGGCGCGCGCACTCGAGCACGCGCTGATGCGTTCGCGCGACGCCGGGAGGGCGCGCGAGGGCGAGCCGCTGCTGTTCAGTGATGCCGCCGATGAGATCCGCCGCCTGCTGCACCAGTTCGCGGCCGGCTTCCTGCGGCCGGTGGTGCCGGGCCTGATGGAGCGCCTGGCCGCGCACGAGCGCCTGCCCCTGCCCGATGCCGAGGCGCCCGAGGCCGGCTTCACGGCCGACGAGGCGGCGGTACTGGCCGGCATCGACGTCGAGGACACGATCGACCACGAGCTGCTGCCGATCTTCGAGGAAGAGGCCGACGAACTGCTGCCACAGCTGCAGTCGCGCCTGCGCGACTGGCACGACCGCCCGGCCGACCCCGACGCGCCGATGGCCTGCATGCGCACGCTGCACACCTTGAAGGGTGGCGCGCGCCTGGCCGGTGCGATGCGACTGGGCGAGGTGGCGCACCGGCTCGAGACCGACATCGAAAGCCTGGCGACGCAAGGCGAAGCGACGGCGCACGACATCGAACCGCTGATGGCGCGCGCCGACGCGATGAGCGGGCTGTTCGACGCGCTGCGCCGCCAGCCGGCCGCGCCTCGGCCCGTGGCATCGCAGGCGCCGACGCCGCGTGCCGAGCCGCCGGCAACCACCGCCGTCGAAGCCGAGCCGCTGGCACCGGAAGTGGCTGCCGCGCACGACCCCCATGTCGCGGCCGCCGTCCCGCTGGCGACCGCTGACGCGTCGGCCTTGGAGACGCCGGGCGCCGAGGCCCCAGCCGCTGCGGTGGCCGAGCCCGAAGCTGAACCGACACCCGCACCCGAGCCAGAATCCGAACCCGAACCCGAACCTGCGGACGCGGTCGCGGTCGAGGCACCGCTGCCCGAGATCGATTGGGCCCGTTTCACGCTCGGCACGACGGCCGAAGCAACCGGCGCCGACCGCGCCACGCCCCCTACCGCCGTGGTGCGCGTGCGTGCCAGCCTGCTCGACCGGCTCGTCAACCAGGCCGGCGAGGTCAGCATCACGCGGGCCCGCATCGACAGCGACGTCAAGCAGCTGCAGGGCTCGCTCAACGATCTCACCGACAGCCTCGACCGCATGCGCAAGCAACTGCGCGACATCGAGCTGCAGGCCGAAACGCAGATCGCCACCCGCATCGAAGCGGCCAAGGCGGCTTCGACCAGCTTCGACCCGCTGGAGATGGACCGCTTCACGCGCTTCCAGGAGCTCACGCGCTTCATGGCCGAGTCGGTCAACGACGTGGCCACGCTGCAGCGCAGCCTGCAGCGCACGCTGCAGAGCAGCGAAGACGAGCTGGCGGCCCAGGCACGGCTGACGCGAGAGCTGCAGGACGACCTGCTGCGCACGCGCATGGTCGAGTTCGAGAGCCTGTCCGAACGCCTGCAGCGCACGGTGCGCCAGGCCGCACGCGAGACCGGCAAGCAGGTAAAGCTCGAGATCGTCGGCGGCGCCATCGAAGTCGACCGCGGCGTGCTCGAGCGCATGATCGGCTCCTTCGAGCACCTGCTGCGCAACTGCGTCGCCCATGGCATCGAGCCCCCCGCCGCGCGCACCGAGGCGGGCAAGGAAGCCGCCGGCACGATCCAGATCACCTTGGCCCAGGCCGGCAACGAAGTGGCGGTGGAGTTCGCCGACGACGGCGGCGGCCTCGACCTGGCACGCATTCGCCAGCGCGCCGTGCAGCGCGGGCTGCTCGACGCCGATGCGGCCATCGACGATGCCGAACTCGCGCAGTTCATCTTCAGGCCCGGATTCAGCACCGCCGAGACGGTGACCGAGATCGCCGGCCGCGGTGTCGGCCTGGACGTCGTGCGTGCCGAGGTCAACGGCATGGGCGGCCGCGTCGAGACGCTGACCGACGCAGGCAAGGGCACGCGCTTCAAGCTGCTGCTGCCGCTCACCACCGCCGTCACGCAGGTGGTGATGCTGCGCTGCGGCGAACAGCAGATCGCCGTGCCCTCGACGCTCATCGAGACCGTACGCCGCGTGCCCAACGACGAGGTCACGCGGGCCTATGGCAGCCTCACGCTGCGCTATGCCGACGAGGACGTGCCGTTCTACTGGCTCGGCGCGCTGCTGCGCGCCGGCAGCCACGGCCTGGTCGTCGGGCGCACGCAGATGGTGGTCGTCATCCGCAGCGCGGCGCAGCGCGTGGCGGTGCACATCGACGAAGTGGTGGGCAACCAGGAAGTGGTGGTCAAGAACGTCGGGCCGCAGCTCGCGCGCCTGCCCGGCCTGGCCGGCGTGACGCTGCTGCCGTCGGGCGCCGTGTCGTTGATCTACAACCCGGTGGCGCTGGCCACGCTGTACGGCGACGAAGCGCACGCCCGCATGCGGCGGGCCGAGGCCCTGCCCGCCGGCGCCCCGGTGGCGCCGCAGGCCGACGAGCCCGTCGTGCCGCGTGCGCCGCTGGTCATGGTGGTCGACGACTCGCTCACCGTGCGCCGCGTCACGCAGCGCCTGCTGGTGCGCGAGGGCTACCGCGTCGTCACCGCCAAGGACGGCCTGGACGCACTGGACAAGCTGGCCGACGAGCTGCCCGTGGTGGTGCTGTCCGACATCGAGATGCCGCGCATGGACGGCTTCGACCTGCTGCGCAACGTGCGCGCCGACGAGCGGCTGGCGCCGCTGCCGGTGATCATGATCACCTCGCGCACGGCGCAGAAGCACCGTGACTATGCCGAGCAGCTGGGCGCCAACCACTACCTGGGCAAGCCCTATTCCGAAGAGGAACTGCTGACCTTGGTGGCCCGCTATGCTGGCGCCGATGTGCCGGCCTGAGCGTGGCCTGCACAGCGCGCCGGCCTGACCCCGCCCCCCCGAGTGCCCCATGTCCCGTGTCATAGAACAACTGGCCGAGCTGACAGGCTTTCGAGACCGCGACGTCCTCGACGTCAGCCTGGTCGGGGCCTTGATGGACCTGCTGCAGCCCGAGGCCCTCGGCATCTACCGCGTGGTCGGCGAGGACCCCGACCGCTGCTGGCTGACGCGCGCCTACATGAGGCGCGGCGACACCACCGCGACGGCCGACCCGCTGTGGGCCGAGCCCGGCAGCCTGCCGTCGCTGGATTCGATGCCCGAGCGGCTGGCCTGCCTGCGCAGCCAAGAGGCCGACGAAACCCCCGGGCCGCCGTCGGTGGCCCGTTTCCCGATGGTCACCGAGTGGCAGGCCGTAGGGGTGCTGGAGATCACCAGCAAGCTGCCCCTGACGGCGGAGAACCTGCGACTCGTGGGCAGCATCCTGCGCATCTACCGCAACTTCCAGAGCCTGCTCGACTACAGCGAGCGCGACACGCTCACCGGGCTGCTCAACCGCAAGACCTTCGATGACGGATTCCTGCGCGTGGCCACGCGGCAGGCGCAGACCCCGGTGCGTGCCGACGGCCGCGAAGGCGCCGGTCAGCGGCGGCCGGCGCAGGGGGACGCGTTGTGGCTGGCGGTCATCGACATCGACCACTTCAAGCGCGTGAACGACGCCTTCGGCCATCTCATAGGCGACGAGGTGCTGCTGCTGCTGCTGTCGCGCCTGATGCGCAGCAGCTTCCGTTTTCACGACCATCTCTACCGCTTCGGCGGCGAGGAGTTCGTCGTGCTCATGTGCTGCAGCGATGCCGATGCCGCGATGACGGCGTTGCAGAGGCTGCGTCAGAACGTGCAGGCCTATCGCTTCCCGCAGGTCGAGCACATCACGGTGAGCGTCGGTTGCACGGCGCTGCGTGTCGGCGACACGCCGAACGCCGCTTTCGAGCGTGCCGACCAGGCGCTCTACCATGTCAAGCAGAACGGCCGCAACCAGGTGGCCGACCACGGACGGCTGGTGGCGCTGGGCCAGCTGTCGGAAACCGCGCACGACAGCGACATCGAGATGTTCTAGCGTCCGGCGGGGTGCGCCGGCGGCATGGTTCGCGGCCGGGGTGTGCGAGCGGGGCTTGACCCCGGGGCGCCACGGGTCGGTCGCGACCTGCATGTGAACCTTCGATCTCCCCGGCTACATTGGATGCCATGACGGCACGCCCGCACACGCCTGCAGCAACCGACACCGCGACGGCGGGCCGCCGCGCCTGCCTCGGGCTGGGCCTGGCCGCGGCGATCGCCGCGGCGGCACCGCACCGCGCCTGGGCGGCGCTGACTGCCGATGACGGCGGCGTCGAGGGTTTCGGCGCCGTCGACCTCGACTGGGTGGATGCGGCGCGCGAGCGCGCCGTGCCGGTGCGCCTGTACCTGCCCGACCGGCACCGCGCCACGCCGCTGGTGGTGTTCTCGCACGGCATCGGCGGCTCGCGCCGCGGCTACAGCTGGCTGGGCAGTCACTTCGCCAGCCACGGCATCGCCAGCCTGCACCTGCAGCACGTGGGCAGCGACCGCCAGCTCTGGGCCGGCAGCGTCTTCGGCCTGGTCGGCCGGCTGCAGGACGCGGCGCAGGACGGCGAGGCCATCCACCGTGTGCTCGACCTGCGCTTCGCGCTCGACACGCTGCTGGCCGGCGAACTGGCCGGGCGCATCGACACGAGCCGCATCGTCGCTGCCGGCCACAGCTACGGCGCCAACACCACGCTGCTGGCCAGCGGCGCGCGCGTGGCGCGCCAGGGCCGCGTGGTCGACCTGCACGACGCGCGCGTGCGCGCGGCCATCGTCATCTCGGCGCCGCCTTTCTACGGCGAGGCCGACGCGCGCGCCGTGCTCTCGCCGGTGCGTGTGCCCAGCCTGCACGTCACGGCCACCGAGGACGTGATCCGCATCCCCGGCTACTACAGCGGCGCCGAAGACCGGGTCAAGGTCTTCGACGCCGTGGGCAGCGCGCGCAAGTGGCTGGCGGTGTACGAAGGCGGCTCGCACAGCATGTTCACCGACCGTCGCGGCAGTGGCGGCGCGGCGCTCAACCCGCGGGTCAAGCAGGCCACGCGGGCGCTGGTGCTGCACTTCCTGCACGGCGTTTTCGACAACGACGAGAGCGGCCTGGCGGCATGGCCGCGGCAGCACGCGGGCCGGCTGGCGCGCTTCAGCACAGCGGGCGGCGCATGAACGCGCGCCGCCGCTTCGTGCTCTCGGGTCCCGTGCAGACGCGGCCGGTGGCCGACGACGCGGGCGCGCGCCCGCCAACGCCGGCCGACGCCGCTGCGCTGGGCGCGCTGCTGCTCGACGCCTACCGCGGCACGCTGGACGACGAGGGCGAGACGCCCGAGGACGCTCGCCGCATCGTGCGCGAGATCTTCGCCGGTGCCGCGGGCACGATGATGTGGCGGGTGTCGGAGGTGACCGAGCGCGAGGGCCGCATCGTCGCGGCCGCCCTGGTCACGCTGTGGCAGGATCTGCCGCTGCTGGCCCAGGTGGTCACGGCGCCCGACTGGCAGCGTCGCGGCCTGGCCCGCGCCGGCGTGCAGCGCGTGATCAACCGCCTGGCCGCCGGCGACGAGACCGTGGTGCGCCTGGTCGTCACCCAGGGCAACGCGCAAGCCGAGGCCCTTTACGAGAGCCTGGGTTTCAAGCCCGAGGCACAGCCGCCGCTGAGTTCGGGGTGATCACGCGGGCGGTCGTTGGCACTCGTCACGCCTGGCCCTTGACGACGGCATAGCGCGCCAGCGTCTTCTCGCGCGCCACGGCGTGGTCGACCACCGGCAGCGGGTAGGTTTGGCCCAGCGTCACGCCCGCGGCCAGCAGGTCGACCGGCCGCGCCAGCCAGGGGGCGTGGATGAGCTTGTCGGGCATCGTGGCCAGTTCGGGCAGGTAGCGGCGGATGAAGCGGCCCTCGGGGTCGAAACGCTCGCTCTGGCTCACCGGGTTGAAGATGCGGAACCAGGGCTGGGCGTCGCAGCCGCTGGAGGCCGCCCACTGCCAGCCGCCGTTGTTGGCGGCGAGGTCGAAGTCGTTGAGGTGCAGCGCGAACCAGGCTTCGCCGCGTCTCCAGTCCAGCCCCAGGTCCTTGGTGAGGAAACTCGCCACCACCATGCGCAGGCGGTTGTGCATGTAGCCCGTCTGCGCCAGCTGGCGCATCGCGGCGTCGACCAGCGGGTAGCCGGTGCGGCCCTCGCACCAGGCGGCAAAGAGCGCGTCGGCGTGCTTGCCGTGGTCCCAGCGGATGCGGTCGTAGGCGGGCTTGAAGGCGCTGTGCACGACATGCGGATGGTGGTGCAGCACCTGGTGGTAGAAGTCGCGCCAGATCAGCTCGGACAGCCAGACCTCGGCGCCGCGCGAGCCGCCTTCGCGCCTGTGCATGGCCTCGCGCGCGAGCTTGCGCACCGACACCGTGCCGAAACGCAGGTGGGTGCTGAGGTAGCTCGGGCCCTTCACGGCCGGGTAGTCGCGGGTCTGGTGGTAGCCGTCCATGCGCTCGACGAAGTCGTCCAGCAGCTCCTGCGCCCCGGCCGGGCCGCTGGGCAGGCGCAGCTGGTGCAGGTTGGTGGGCTGGAAGCCCAGCGCCTGCAGCGCCGGCACGCCGGTGGCCAGCCCGGGATCCAAGGGCAGCGGCGCCAGCGACGACGCATGGCGGGCCACCGGCCAGGCGCTGAGGAAGAACGCGTTGCACTTCTTCAGCCAGGCGTTCTTGTAGGGCGTGAAGACCGAAAACGGCCCGCCGCCCTGGGTCATGACCTCGCCGCGCTCGAACACCACGTGGTCCTTGGAGGTGTGCAGCGCCACGCCGCGCTCGGCCAGCAGGCCACGCAGCTTCGCGTCGCGCGCCAGCGCCGCGGGGTCGTCGTCGTGGTTGGCATAGACGGCCTGCACGTCCAGCGCGGCGGCCAGCGCCGGGATCTCCTCGGCCGGCCAGCCGTGGCGCACGATGAGCCCGGCGCCGGCAACGCCGTGCGAGGCCGCCAGGGCGCGCAGTTCGGCGTCGACGCCGACCAGGCTGTCGCGGATGAACTCGACGCGCCGGTCCTGCCTCGTCGCGGCCCCGGCGGGGCCGCCTTGCTGGCCCGGCAGGGGATCGAGGATGTCGCGGTCGAAGACGAAGGCGCACCACACCTGGCGCGCGCTGCGCAGCGCGTGGTGCAGCGCGGCGTGGTCGTCGGTGCGCAGGTCGCGGCGCAGCCAGACCAGCGCCCGGTCGAGCGGGCGCGGCGGTGCGGTGGCGGCGGTCTTTGGCATGGGGCGTAGTGTGGCTCGGGAATAGAATCCGGGCATGCACCTGCCCCCTGCTCCCGGCGTTCGCGGCCCCCGGTTCGCGCGCCGGCCCGAGCGGGCGGCCTGCCGCGTCTGACATGTCCGGAACCGACCGCATCGATCTGACGAACCAGTTCCTGATCGCCATGCCGGGCATGGTCGACGAGGCCTTCGCGCGCAGCGTGGTCTACCTCTGCGAGCACAACGAGAAGGGTGCACTGGGCCTGGTCATCAACAAGCCGATAGACATCAAGCTCAAGAACCTGTTCGAGAAGGTCGAGCTGGCACTGGACCGCGGCGAACTCGCCGAGCAGCCGGTCTTCTTCGGCGGCCCGGTGCAGACCGAACGCGGGTTCGTGCTGCACGAGAAGCTGGGTGAAGACCACCAGCCCTACAACAGCACGCTGTCGGTGCCCGGCGGCCTGGCCATGACCACCAGCAAGGACGTGCTCGAGGCCCTGGCCGACGGCACCGGCCCGGCCAAGGTGCTGGTGACGCTGGGCTACAGCGGCTGGCAGGCCGGGCAGCTGGAGGACGAGATCGGCCGCAACGGCTGGCTCAACGTCAGTGCCGACCCCAAGGTGATCTTCGACACGCCCGTGGAGCAGCGCTACGACACCGCGCTGGCGCTGCTCGGCATAGACCCGCGCATGTTGTCCCAAGAGGCAGGACATGCCTGACATGGAGCCCCCAAGCTCGCTGGCGCTCGCGACCCCCCGGGGGGGCCGTCCGCCAGCGGCCCGGCAGAGCCGGTTCCGCGGCGGGAAGCTTGGTCGTGGCGGCGCGTAGCTTCTTGGCCTTCGACTTCGGCACGCGCCGCACCGGCGTGGCCACGGGCAACTCGCTGTTGGGCCGGGCGCAAGCGCTGAAGACGCTGGCCACCGAGGGTGATGCGCGTTTTGCCGCCATCGCCGCGCTCATTGCCGAGTGGCAGCCCGACGCGCTGGTGGTTGGCGTGCCCTTCCACCCCGATGGCGCCGAGCACGACAACACGCGGCGCGCGCGGCGCTTCGCGCGGCAGCTGCAGGGCCGCTTCGGGCTGCCGGTGCACGAGGTCGACGAGCGCTACACGACCACCGAGGCGCTGGCCGCCGGCGCCGCCGATGCCGACGCCGCGGCGGCGGCCATCATCCTCGACCAGTTCCTGAACCAGCTGCCCCGGAGTGCCGATGCCACCGCTTGACGCCGAAGCGCTTTACCAGGATCTGCGCCAGGGCGTGCAGGCCCTGCTCGAGCCCGATGCCGTGCTGGTGGGCATCTGGAGCGGCGGCGCGTGGCTGGCCGAACGCCTGCAGCGCGACCTGGCGCTGCCCGGCGGCGACAAGGGCTACGGTGTCCTCTCCAGCACGCTGCACCGCGACGACTTCTCGGAGCGTGGCCTGGTGACCCGGGACGGAAAAGGAACCGACCCCACGCAGCTGCCCTTTGCCATCGAAGGCCGCCACGTCGTGCTCGTCGACGACGTGCTCTTCACCGGCCGCACCGTGCGCGCGGCGGTCAACGAGCTCTTCGACTTCGGCCGCCCGGCCAGCGTGGTGTTGGCCGTGCTGGTCGACCGCGGTGGCCGCGAATTGCCGGTGGCCGCGGCCTATGCCGCCGCAAGCATCGAGTTGCCGGCGACGCAGCGCCTGTCGCTGGCGCGCGCCGACGACGGCGCCTTCAGCTTCACCCTCACCGACAAGACCAGCGAGCAGGCCTGATGCTTTCACGCCGCAATCCGCAGCTCAACAAGCACGGCGAGCTGATCCACCTGCTCAGCATCGAGGGCCTGCCCAAGGCCGTGCTGACGCAGATACTCGACACCGCGGGCACCTTTCTCAGCGTCAACGACCGCGACGTGAAGAAGGTGCCGCTGCTGCGCGGCAAGAGCGTGTTCAACCTCTTCTTCGAGAACAGCACGCGCACGCGCACGACCTTCGAGATCGCCGCCAAGCGCCTGAGCGCCGACGTCATCAACCTCGACATCGCGCGCAGTTCGACGGCCAAGGGCGA
>PNKD01000097.1 GCA_013822265.1 Leptothrix sp. (in: b-proteobacteria) | reverse complement strand
AGTTCTTGAAGCGCGTCTTGATGATGCGTGCGCGCTCGAAGAGGTAGTCGTATTCCTCGGCCCGCAGGTCCTTGAACTGCAGGTAGTGGCGCATCAGCGAGTTGCCGGGCTTCATGTCGATTCCGCGAGGAAGGCCTTGATCAGCGGGCACAGCAGCGCCACGATCTGCGCCGCCTCGTCGGCGGTGAGGATCAGTGGCGGCACGATGCGGATGACGCTGTCGGCGGTGACGCTGATCAGCAGCCCGGCCTCGGCGGCGCGGGCCAACAGCACGCCGCAGGGGCGGTCGAGTTCGATGCCTATCATCAGCCCGGCGCCGCGGATCTCGCGCACGCCGCCGAGGCCGGCGAGTTCACGCGCCAGGCCGTCGCGCAACGCAGCGCCCACGCCGGCGGCATTGGCCAGCAGGCCGTCGTCCTCGCAGATGCGCAGCGTCTCGACGCCGGCGCGCATGGCCAGCGGGTTGCCGCCGAAGGTGGTGCCGTGATTGCCCGGGCCCAGCACATTCAAGGCGCGCGGGCCGGTGACGAGCGCCCCGATGGGCACGCCCGAGCCGAGGCCCTTGGCCAGCGGCATGACGTCCGGGCTGATGCCTGCCCACTGGTGCGCGAACCACTTGCCGGTGCGGCCGATGCCGCACTGCACCTCGTCGAGCATCAACAGCCAGTCCTGGCGGTCGCACAGCGCACGCAGGCCCTGCAGGTACTCCCAGCGCGCCGGGTTCACGCCGCCTTCGCCCTGGATGGTCTCCAGGAACACGGCAACGACGTTGGGATTGCTGCGCGCCACCGCTTCGACGGCGGCGAGGTCGTTCAGCGGTACGCGGACGAAACCCTCGACCAGCGGGCCGAAACCGGCCTGCACCTTGGGATTGCCGGTGGCCGACAGCGTGGCGATCGAGCGGCCGTGGAAGGCCTTCTCGTAGACGATGATCTCGGGCCGCGCTATGCCCTTGTCGTGGCCGAACTTGCGTGCGATCTTCAGCGCCGCCTCGTTCGCCTCGAGGCCGCTGTTGCAGAAGAAGGCGCCGTCCAGGCCCGAGATCTCGCACAGCTTGGCGGCCAGTTGCTCTTGCAGCGGCACCTGGTAGTAGTTGCTGCAATGCATGAGGCGTGCCACCTGTTCCTGCAGCGCCGGCACGAGCTTGGGGTGGGCGTGGCCCAGTGTGTTGACCGCGATGCCGCCCAGGCCGTCGAGGTAGCGTCGGCCGGCGGTGTCCCAGACCCAGCAGCCCTGGCCATGCGACAACGCGAACGGCAGGCGGCCGTAGGTGTTCAGGACGTGCGGCATGGGCCGCGTTGCGGCTGCGGTCACGGCGGGTTCGGGTGCGTTCATCGTGCTTCCTTCGGGGCCCAGAACAAGAGGCCGGGGCGACGTTTCCGTCACGCCCCGGCCCTGCTGCATTCTAAAGGTGGCCCCCGTCGCGCCGAAGTTCCTGTCTCCAGGGCGACTCGGCACACATCATGCATGCTGCATTGCAGCAAACCCAAGGCACAATGCAGCCCGAACCTCGTGCGCTGCGGCTGCCACCGATCCCGATGGTCGTTCGCGCGGCGCCCTCGTTGATGACTCCATCCCGTCCCCGCCAATTCACCATCCAGGGCCTGACCCTGGACGGCCGCACCTTCCGGCCCAGCGACTGGGCCGAGCGTCTGGCCGGCGCCATGTCGTGCTTCCGGCCCGGCGGCGGCAAAGGCGGCATTGGCGCCTACATCGGCTACTCACCTTACTGCGTGCCGCAGGTGTTGGACGGGGTGAGGTGCGTGCTGGTCAGCGAGGCGCTGCAGGACATCGAGCCCATGGCCTGGGAGTTCGTCATGAACTTCGCGCGCGACAACGCACTGCGCGTGGCCGAGGTCGACGGCGACACCCGATTCGGCTGAGGCGCTGGCGAGCACGCCCGAAAAGGCAAAGGGCCCGCAGTGCGGGCCCTCGTTGCGTCAACGACGCGAAGTCAGGCAGCGAGTGCCAGCGCCTTGACCTTGGCGGCCAGGCGGCTCTTCAGGCGCGCGGCCTTGTTCTTGTGGAAGATGCCCTTGTCGGCGACCGAGTCGATCACGCTCTGGGCACTCTTGAAGGTATCGGTCGCCTTGGTCTTGTCGCCCCCCAGAACGGCCTTCTGCACGTTCTTGACGACGGTGCGGAAGCGCGAACGCAGCGAGGTGTTGGCGGCGTTCAACACGACGTCCTGACGGGCGCGCTTGCGGCCCGAGGCGAGGCGAACGGTTTTCTTCTTGGCTTTGGACGAAGTGGCCATGCTTTAGCGCGCAGTTGGTCTGAACTGGTCGGAGGGATGCAAAGAACGTCGAGTATAGCACGGTCGCAAACGCGGCTCCATGGGTGGCCGGCCGGTTGCCTATAATCGCTGCGCCAGCCCGGAGCCGGTTGCACGCAGCTTCAACGGGCTGCCGGCCCACAGGCACCTGCCCGCGCCGCCCAGGCCTGCCGCGCCATCCTTGGTGGCGCGTGCCTCCACCGACGCCCCAAACGCACGCCCCGTGAACCTGCTCAAGGTCGCCTCCACCGTTTCCTTGCTGACGCTGCTGTCGCGTGTCACGGGTCTGGTGCGCGAGCAACTCATCGCGGCAAGCTTCGGTGCCAGCGGCGTGACCGACGCGTTCAACGTCGCCTTTCGCATCCCCAACCTGTTCCGCCGCCTGTTTGCCGAAGGCGCGTTCTCGCAGGCCTTCGTGCCGCTGCTGGTGGCCGCGCGCCAGCGTGAGGGCGAAGACGGCACGCGCCTGTTCATCGATGCCGTGGCCACGGTGCTGGCCTGGGCGCTGATCCTCACCTGCGTCGTCGGCGTGATCGGCGCGCCTGTGCTCGTGTGGATCATGGGCTCGGGGCTCGAGCGATTCGACATTGCGGTGACGATGACGCGGTGGATGTTCCCCTACATCGGCTTCATGTCGCTGGTGGCGCTGTCGGCGGCCATCCTCAACACCTGGAAGCGCTTCGCCGTGCCGGCGCTGACGCCGGTGCTGCTGAACCTGTGCGTCATCGCTGCGGCGTGGTGGGGCGCCCCGTTGATGGCAGGCCACGGCATCGAGCCGGTGATGGCGCTGGCCGTGGGCGTGATGTTGGGTGGCCTGCTGCAGGCTGCGGTGCAACTGCCGGCGCTGGCGGCCATCGGCTGCGCGCCGCGCATCGGCCTGCTGCCCGGCCGACTGGCCGCCGCGTGGCGCCACCCGGGCGTGCGCCGCGTGCTGCAGCAGATGGCGCCGGCGATGCTGGGCGTTTCGGTGGCGCAGATCTCGCTGCTCATCAACACGCAGATCGCCACGCATGTCGGCGTCGGCGCGGTGTCGTGGCTCACCTATGCCGACCGCTTGATGGAGTTTCCGACGGCGCTGCTGGGCGTCGCGCTGGGCGTGGTGCTGCTGCCGCAGTTGTCTGCAGCCCAGGCACGGCAGGACACGGCCGCCTACTCCGGCATGCTCGACTGGGGCCTGCGCCTGGTGCTGTTGCTGGCGCTGCCCAGCGCACTGGCGCTGCTGGTGTTTCCCGTCGGCCTGGTGTCGGTGCTCTTCCACTACGGCGCCTTCCGGCCGGAAGACGTGGCGATGACGGTGCTGGCACTGCGGGGTTACGGGGTCGGCCTGCTCGGGCTGGTGGCCATCAAGGTGCTGGCGCCGGCGTTCTTTGCGCGCCAGGACCTGCGCACGCCGGTGAAGATCGCCATCGGCGTGCTGGTGGCCACGCAGGCCATGAACCTTGTGCTCGTGCCCACCCTGGGCCATGCCGGGCTGGCCTTGTCCATTGGCCTGGGGGCGCTGGTCAACGCCGGTCTCCTGCTCGGTGGGCTGTTGCGCAGCGGCGTCTACCGGCCGCAGCCGGGGTGGCTGGCCTTCGCGCTGAAGGTGCTGCTGGCGAACATTGCCCTGGCCGCGGCGCTGGCCTGTGCCGCCCAGGGCATCGACTGGATCGCGCTGCAGCCGCGCTGGGGCTGGCGTGCGCTGGCCGTGGCGGCGGTGCTGGGCGGCGTGGCGCTGCTGTACTTCGCCGTGCTGGGCGCGTGTGGCCTGCGGCCGCGCCAATTCGTGCGCCGTGGCTGACCTACACTGACGCCGATGGCCGGACCCGTGCACTTCGAAGCGCCCACTGCACTCGATTTCTTTGCCGCGCTGGTGGCCGAAGACACCAGCCTGCCGGTGCTCGAGGCCGCCGTTGCGGTGGCGCAGGACGACATGCCCGACATCGACGTGCAGGACGTGCTGGCCCAGGTCGACGCGCTGGCCGACCGGCTGCGCCGCCGCCTGCCGGCCGATGCGGGCCCGCTGCAGCGGCTGCGGCTGCTGAACCAGTACTTCTTCCGCGAACTGGGGTTTGCCGGCAACGTCAACAACTATTACGACCCGGTCAACAGCCTGCTGCCCTGTGTCTTGCAGACGCGGCGCGGCATCCCGCTGACGCTGGCGCTGGTCTACATCGAGATCGCCACGCAGGCCGGACTGCAGGCCCACGGCATTGCCTTCCCGGGCCACTTTCTCGTCAAGCTGCACCTGCCGCGCGGCGAGGTCGTGGTCGACCCCTTCAACGGCCGCTCGCTGACGCGGGACGAGCTCGAGGAAAGACTGCTGCCGTTCCGCCGTTCGGTGGCGGGTTTCGATATCGACGAGGTGCCGCTGGGCCTGTTCCTGCAGCCTGCCCAGCCGCGCGACATCGTCGCCCGGCTGCTGCACAACCTCAAGGAGGTGCACCGCAGCGCGCAAGACCTGCCGCGGCTGGCGGCCGTGCAACGCCGGCTCGTGCTGCTGCTGCCGCAGGCCTGGGACGAGCGGCGCGACCTCGCGCTGGTGCTGGCGCAATTGGGCCGGCCAGGCGAAGCGGCCACCGAGATGGCCACCTACCTGCAGCACCAGCCCGAGGCCGGCGACGCGCCGCAGATGCGCGCGCAACTGGCGCGCTGGCGCAGCGCGCACTGACCGCATGAAGCAGATTCCGCTGCCCATCGGGCCCCTGCCCGAGCCGACCTTCGAGAACTTCCTGCCCGGCGGCAATGCCGCGGCGCTGGATCACCTGCGCGCGCTGGTGACGCCCGCGGCGCCTGTCTACCTGTGGGGCTCCGGCGGCAGCGGCAAGAGCCACCTGCTGCGTGGGCTGGCTGCGAGTTGCCAGGCGCAAGGCCAGCGCGCCGGCTGGTTCGACGCCAGCGCGCGGCAGCCCTGGGTCTTCTCGCCCGACTGGAGCCTGGTGGTCATCGACCGCTGCGATGCACTGGACACCGACGCGCAGCAGGCAGCCTTTACGCTGTTCATCGAGGCTGCCGCGCACGGCGTGCAGGTGGCTGCAGCCGGCCGCCTGCCGCCGGTCGACCTGCCGCTGCGCGACGACCTGCGCACGCGCCTGGGCTGGGGCCACGTCTTCGCGCTGCAGCCCCTGCCCGACGCCGAGACGCGCGCCGCCCTGCGCCGCGAGGGCGACCGACGCGGCATCCTGCTCTCCGACGAACTGATGGACCACCTGCTGACCCACTTCCCGCGCGACCTCGGCCACCTGATGCAGCTTTTCGACCGCCTCGACACCTTCTCGCTGGCGCGCAGCCGGCGCCTGTCGGTGCCGCTGCTGCGCCAGATGCTGAGCGAAGAGGCCACCGCAGCGGCAGACATCGCATGAAGCTGGCCCTCTTCGACCTCGACGGCACGCTGATCCCCAAGGACTCCGACCACGCGTTCGGCGAGTTCATCGTCACGCTGGGCTGGGCCGACGGCGAGACCTTTCGCCGCTGCAACGACGCCTTCTACGACGACTACCTGGCCGGCCGGCTCGACATCGACGCCTATGTCGATTTCGCCACGGCGCCCTGGCGCGACCGCTCCGCCGCCGAACTGCAGCAGGCCGCGGCGCGTTTTCTCGACGCTGTCGTGCGCCCCATGCTGCATGCCGATGCGCTGGCGCTGGTGCAACGCCACCGCGATGCCGGCGACCTGGTCGCCGTCGTCACCGCCACCAACGACTTCGTCACGCGGCCCATCGCGCGGCTGTTCGGCGTCGAAGAACTCATCGCCACCGATCTGCAGCGCGATGCGGCCGGGCGCGTCACCGGCCGCATCGCGGGCGTGCCCTCGTTTCGCGAAGGCAAGGTGCTGCGTGTGCAGCAGTGGCTCGCGGCGCGTGGCCTGGCGATGCACGACTTCGAGAGCAGCACTTTCTACAGCGATTCCACCAACGACCTGCCGCTGCTCGAGCACGTCAGCGCACCGGTGGCCACCAACCCCGGCCCGGCGCTGGCGCGCATCGCGCAAGAACGCGGCTGGCCTGTCTTGAAACTCTTCAATACATGATCAAGAAATTCATCAACCGACTGCTGGGCAAGGGCGCGCAGGCCGACGACGTGCCGCCACAGCCCGTCATTCCGGTGGGCGTGCGCACCGAGGTGCCGGCGCAGGTGCACGGCATCGACCCGGCGCTGCTCGATGCCAACGCCGTGCGCATCGTCAAGACGCTGAAGGAGGCCGGGCACGAGGCCTACATCGTCGGCGGCGCGGTGCGCGACCTGCTGGTGGGCCTGCGCCCGAAAGACTTCGACGTCGCCACCGACGCCACGCCCGAGCAGGTCAAGGCGCTGTTCCGCCGCGCCTTCATCATCGGCCGCCGCTTCCGCCTGGTGCACGTGGTCTTCGGCCGCGGCCGCGAACACGAGGTCATCGAGGTCAGCACCTTCCGCGCCTACCTCGACCCGGCGGCCAACGCCGACGCGTCGCCCGGCACCGACAAGCCCGCGCAGGGCGGCAGCGCCGAAAAGAAACACGTCGTCGATGCCGCCGGCCGCGTGTTGCGCGACAACGTCTGGGGGCCGCAGATCGAAGACGCCGCGCGGCGCGACTTCACCATCAACGCGATGTACTACGACCCCCTCACGCAGACGGTGGTCGACTACCACAACGGCCTGGCCGACGTGCGCGCCCGCCTGCTGCGCATGATCGGCGACGCCGACACGCGCTACCGCGAAGACCCGGTGCGCATCATCCGCGCCGTGCGTTTTGCGGCCAAGCTGGGTTTTGCGCTCGAGCCGGCCACCGCGCGGCCGATCGCGGCCACCGCACCGCTGCTGGCCAACGTGCCGATCTCGCGGCTGTTCGACGAGATGGTCAAGCTGATGCAGACCGGCCATGCGCTGGCCAGCATCGAGCAGCTGCGCAAGTTCGGCCTCATCGGCGGCCGCCTGGCGGTGTTTCCGGTGCTCGATGCGGCGCTTTCCCCGGCCCGGCCCAACCCGGTGCGCGAGAAGTTCGTGCGGCTGGCGCTGCAGGACACCGACCTGCGCGTGTCGGAAGGCCGCTCGGTGGTGCCCAGCTACATGCTGGCCACGATGCTCTGGCACGACGTGCAGGAGCGCTGGGCGGCGCTGCGCGCGGCCGGCGAGCCGCCGTTCCCGGCGCTGCAACAGGCCATCGATGCCGTGTTCGACGCGCGCATCGGCGACATCTCCGGCCGCGGCAAGCTGGCTGCCGACATGCGCGAGATCTGGCTCATGCAGCCGCGCTTCGAACGCCGCACCGCCAGTTCGGCCGCCTCGCTGACGGCGCAGGTGCGGTTTCGTGCCGGCTACGACTTCCTGCGCCTGCGCGCCGACTGCGGCGAGGTCTCGGTCGACCTCGCCGACTGGTGGGAGGACTACCACCTCGGCAGCGACGATGACCGCGAGGCGCTGCTGCGCGACGTGCGTGCCACGGCCGCACCACGCTCGCGGCGCGCGCGTGCCGATGGCCCGGCCCCGCTGGCGGCAGCTTCCACGGCCGGCGAAGGCGACGACGAAGAGCCGGCGGACGAGACCGCCCCCGAGCGCGACGGCGCAGCACCGCGCAAGCGCCGGCGCCGCCGGCGCAAGCCCGCGGGCGGCAGCGGTGCAGCGCAGGGCGGTGGTGGCAGGGGGGCGCCGCCCGCCGCCTGACTGCCGGCATCATGCACCCTGCGCACCTGCAAACGCCGCCCGCGGCCCTCACCGCGGCGTCGGCCGAACGCGTTTTCGTAGGCCTGGGTGCCAACCTCGGCGACGCCCGCGCCACGGTAGTGGCCGCCGTGGCCGATCTCGCCGCGCTGCCCGGCACGCAGGTCGTGCGCTGCTCTTCGCTGTATCGCAGCGCGCCCGTCGATGCCCAGGGCCCCGACTTCATCAACGCGGTGGTCGAGTTGCGCACCTCCCTGCAGCCCGAGGCCTTGCTCGCAGCCCTGCAGGCCATCGAACTCGCACATGGCCGCCAGCGGCCCTATCGCCACGCACCACGCACGCTGGATCTCGACCTGCTGCTGCACGGGCAGCAGGTGCAAGCCACGAGCGCGCTGACGCTGCCGCATCCACGGCTGCACGAACGCGCCTTCGTGCTGAGGCCTTTGCTGGAGATCGCGCCCGACGCCGTGCACCCCACGCTGGGCCCGCTTGCGTCGCTGGCGGCTGCGTTGTCTTCGCAGGTCGTCGAGCGGCTGGATGGGGCCTGTTCGGCGGGCAGCACGTGGCAAAGCGATGAAGCGGTTGACATTGGGGCTCGGGGCGGCGCCTAGAATCCTCCGGTGACAAAACAATGACAGTCGGGCAGCGCGATGGCTGCAGACACCGGAGTGAACATGGTTTTCGGCAGGCTCTTGCCGCGCGAGGGAAATTTCTTCGGGCTGTTCAACGCCCACGGGCAACACATCGCCGAGGGCGCACGGGCCTTTCTGGCGATGGTGCTGGACTACGGCGACGTCACCGAGCGCGAGCGCCATGCCAATGCCGTGGGCGCCTCCGAGCGTGCCGCCGACAAGATCACGGCCGAGGTGCACCGCCTGCTGCACCGTACCTTCATCACGCCGCTGGACCGTGACCAGATTCACCGCCTGATCAACGCCATGGACGACGTGCTCGACCTGCTGCAGGACACCAGCGAGGTGATGTCGCTCTACGACCTGCAGCACCTGTCCGAAGACGTCGTCAGGCTGACCGAGATCTCGGTGCGCTGCTGTGAACGTGTGCAGGCCGTGCTGGCCATGCTGTCGAAGCTGAAGAACGCCGAGGTGGCCGAGGCCGTGCTGCTGACCTGCGGCGAGATCGATCAGCTCGAGTCCGACGCCGACCGCGTGATGCGCTCGGCGATGTCGCGCCTGTTCCGCGAGGAGCCCGACACGCGCCAGCTCATCAAGCTGAAGGCCGTGTACGAGCACCTGGAGTCCATTTCCGACCGTTGCGAGGACGTCGCCAACCTGGTCGAAGGCATCGTGCTCGAGAACTCCTGACCCCGCCGATGTCGACGCTGCCGAACGTGGTGCCCATGGGCTTGTGGGTGGTGGTCATGCTGGTCGTGCTGGCGCTGCTGTTCGACTTCATGAACGGCTTCCACGATGCCGCCAATTCGATCGCGACCGTGGTCTCCACGGGTGTGCTCAAGCCCCAGCACGCCGTGGCCTTCGCGGCCTTCTTCAACGTGGTGGCGATCTTTGTCTTCCAGCTCAAGGTGGCGGCCACCGTGGGCAAGGGCATCGTCGACCCCGGCATCGTCGACCAGCACGTGATCTTCGGCGCCCTCGTCGGCGCCATCGCCTGGAACGTCGTCACCTGGTGGTACGGCATCCCCTCGAGCAGTTCGCACGCGCTCATCGGCGGCATCGTCGGCGCCACGCTGGCCAAGGCCGGCACGGGGCCGCTGGTGATGTCGGGTGTGCTCAAGACGGTGGCCTTCATCTTCGTCTCGCCGATGATGGGCTTCCTGCTCGGCTCGTTGATGATGGTGGCCGTGGCGTGGGCGTGCCGACGCACGTCGCCGATGAGGGTCGACAACATGTTCAGGCGGCTGCAGCTGGTCTCGGCGGGCCTGTATTCGCTGGGCCACGGCGGCAACGACGCGCAGAAGACCATCGGCATCATCTGGCTGCTGCTGATCGCCGCCGGCTACAGCCAAGCCAGCGACAGGCTGCCGCCGACCTGGGTGATCTGGAGCTGCTACCTCGCGATCGGCCTGGGCACGTTGTTCGGTGGCTGGCGCATCGTCAAGACCATGGGCCAGCGCATCACCAAGCTCAAGCCGGTGGGCGGCTTCTGCGCCGAGACGGGCGGCGCCATCACGCTGTTCGTCGCCACCGGGCTGGGCGTGCCGGTGTCGACCACGCACACCATCACCGGTGCCATCTTCGGTGTCGGTTCGGTTCGCAACGCCTCGGCGGTGCGCTGGGGACTGGCGGGCCACATCGTCATGGCCTGGATCGTCACCATCCCCGCCACGGCGCTGATCGCCGCCATCTTCTACGGCATCAGCACACTGCTGTTCTGACGCCCGCTCAGGGCCGGGCGGCGGGCCTGTCTTCCAGCTGCCACTCGAAAAACTTCTGGCCGCTGAAGGCGATGGTGCCCATCAGCACCGCGCCGCCGACCATCAGGCCGACGATGGCCGCCAGCACCGCGCCCCAGCCGCTGGCGGCATCGGGATGGCCGGCGTCGTGGCGCCGATTCCAGGTTTCGTCGGGCGTCAGCGCATGCACGATGGCGGTGACCATGGCCACCGAGATCATCAAACCCAGCACAGGCACCAGCACCCAGGCCAGGCGGTCGTCCTGGCCCAGTTCACGCATGCGCATCACGCCCACCAGGCCGGCCAGCGTCGGTGGCAGGTGCAGCCAGCCCAGGGGGTCGCGCCAGCCGTGCAGGTAGAAGCGGTGGGCACCCAGGGCGCCCAGCAGCACGGCCAACCAGGCGGCGGCGGTCTTCGAACGGCCTGCCGTGGCGGCCGGCTCGGGCTGGGTCGGGGTCATCGGTGCGGTCCAGGCAGGGCAAGGTGCCCGAAATCAAAGCCGCGCAGTTTATAATGCGTGGTTTTCGGCGCTGGCCTCGAGGTGGTGGACACCGGGCGTATCTACGGCGCCGGCCGAGGCTGGCATCTCCGACATTCGCGAACCCGAGTTCTCGAACCCAGGAAGCGCCGGCCACCAAGGTGGTCTGTCCGGTGTGTCTCCCGTGGCCTGATCGCCAACCCCTGTTCCCAAGGAATCCTCACATGGTCGTGATCCGACTCGCCCGTGGCGGCGCCAAGAAGCGCCCGTTCTTCAACATCGTCGTCGCCGACTCGCGCGAGCGCCGCGACGGCCGCTTCATCGAGCGCGTGGGGTTCTACAACCCCGTGGCCTCGGGGGCCGAGCAGCCGCTGCGCGTGGCGATGGACCGCG
Organism: Leptothrix sp. (in: b-proteobacteria); assembly: GCA_013822265.1. Taxonomy (GTDB): domain Bacteria; phylum Pseudomonadota; class Gammaproteobacteria; order Burkholderiales; family Burkholderiaceae_C; genus Rubrivivax. The sequence continues at coordinate 5,095 of PNKD01000097.1, read as the reverse complement.
TCACCCACTGGACGGGTGTCGGCGCCCAGCTCTCGCCCACCGTGGCGCGGCTGGTCGACCAGGCCAAGAAGGCGGCCTGAACGTCGCTGACGTGAACGCGGCCGCGCTGCCCGTCGAGCCCGACACCGGCGCTTCGGCGGCGATGCCGGCCGACGCCGTGGAAGTGGGCCGCGTCGTCGGCGCGTGGGGCATCAAGGGCGGCATCAAGGTCAAACCCTTTGCCGCCGACCCGCAGGCGCTGTTTTCATCCAAGCGCTGGTACCTCCAGCCGCCCGAGGCCACTGGCCCGCGCGGCGGCTTGAAGGCGCCCGCGCTGCCGCCCCTGCTCAAGGTGATTGCGGCCAAGGAGCAGGGCGACGGTGTGGTGGCCACGGCCCAGGAGCTTCCCGACCGCAACGCCGCCGAGGCACTGCGCGGTGCTCGCGTCTTTGTTTCGCGCGCCAGTTTCCCGACGCCCGACGAGGGCGAGTTCTACTGGGTCGACCTCATCGGCCTGGCCGTCGTCAACCGCCAGGGACAGGGGCTGGGCGACGTGGTTGGCCTCATCGAGACCGGCCCGCACTGCGTGCTGCGCATACAGCCCGCCGCGGCCGCGGCAGCCGAGCTGCTGATTCCCTTCGTCGACGCCTACGTCGATGCCGTCGACCTGCCGCGCCGCCGCATCGCCGTCGACTGGGAGATCGACGGCGGCGACGACGCACCCGACCACACCAGCGACGACACCAGCGACGCCAGCAACGACGACGACACCCGCTAGAGGCGCCCGCGATGCGCTTCGACGTCGTCACGCTGTTCCCCGAACTCTTCGCGCCGCACTTCAGCCACGGCGTCACGCGGCGCGCCTTCGAGAGCCGCCAGGTCGACGTGCGCCTGTGGCCGCTGCGCGACTTTGCCGACGACAACTACCGCCGTGTCGACGAGCGCCCCTTCGGCGGCGGCCCCGGCATGGTCATGCTGTTCGAGCCGCTGCAGCGCGCGCTGCAGGCCGTGGCCGCCGATCGCACCGAGGCGGCGCCCGTGGTCGTGCACTTCACGCCCACCGGGCAGCGGCTGGACCAGGCCATGGTCGAGTCCTTCGCGGCCGGCCCGGGCGCGGTGCTGCTTTGCGGGCGCTACGAGGGCATCGACCAGCGCTTGCTCGACGCCCATGTCACGCACGAGATCAGCCTCGGCGACTTCGTGCTCTCGGGCGGCGAACTGCCCGCACTCGTGCTGCTGGACGCCGTGGCGCGCCTGCAGGAAGGCGTGCTCACGGCACCGTCCCACCAGCAGGACAGCTTTTCCGACGGCCTGCTCGAAGGCCCGAGCTACAGCCGCCCCGAGAGGCTGCAGATTGGCGGCGTCGAGCAGGCGGTGCCGAGCGTGCTGCTGTCGGGCCATCACGCCGAGATCGCACGCTGGCGCCGCGAGCAGGCGCTGGCGCTCACGGCGCGGCGGCGGCCCGATCTCATCGCGGCGGCGCGCGCGACAGGCCGATTGAGCCGGGCCGACGAGCGCTTCCTGGCCGCCCTCGGGCTATAATCAAAGGCTTTTCGATCCTCTGCCGGGCCGCATTCCAACTCAACCCGCCTGCGACAAGATCGACCGGAGAAACCCAGTGAACCTGATTGCCATCCTCGAGCAGGAAGAAATTGCTCGCCTCAACAAGACGATCCCCGCCTTTTCCCCCGGCGACACCGTGATCGTCAGCGTCAACGTCGTCGAAGGCACGCGCAAGCGCCTGCAGGCCTACGAAGGCGTGGTCATCGCCAAGCGCAACCGTGGGCTCAACAGCAGCTTCATCGTGCGCAAGATCTCCAGCGGCGAAGGTGTCGAGCGCACCTTCCAGACCTACAGCCCGCTGATCGCCAGCATCGAGGTCAAGCGCCGCGGCGACGTGCGCCGCGCCAAGCTGTACTACCTGCGCCAGCGCAGCGGCAAGTCGGCGCGCATCAAGGAGAAGCTGGCTTGACGAGCCACGGCGCCCGCCTGCGGGTGCTGGCCACCAGGGCCGCCTTCGGGCGGCCTTTGTCATTGCGCGCCGCCTGCGTGGCGCGCCGTGGCCCGAAGGCGCGATGACGCCGCTGCGCCTGCTCGACCCGCGCCGCGTGCCCGTGGAGGGCGCCGACAGCCACCTGCCGCCCGTGCCGCCCGACCGCCTGCAGCCCGACGCGCTGCGCCGGCGCTTCGCCCAGGGGGCGGGCTGGCAGCCCGAACTGGGTGGCGACGGCCGATTCCTCGACGACCGCGCGCCCTCTGCGGCGTCGGTGCTGGTGCCACTGGTACAGCGCGACGACGGGCTGCACGTGCTGCTGACACGGCGCACCGACCACCTGCGCGACCACGCCGGGCAGATCAGCTTCCCCGGCGGCCGCGCCGAACCCGAAGACGCCGACGCGGCCGCCACCGCGCTGCGCGAGGCCCAGGAGGAAGTCGGGCTGGCGCCGGGGCAGGTCGACGTCATCGGCCTGCTGCCCACCTACACCACGGTGACGCGTTTCGTCGTCACGCCGGTGGTGGCGCTGGTGCAGCCGCCGTTCAGCCTGACGCTGGACAGCTTCGAGGTCGCCGAGGCCTTTGAGGTGCCGCTGCCGCACCTCATGAACCCCGCCCACCACCGCCGCCATGTCGTCAGCGTCGAGGGTGCCGAGCGCCGATTCCTGTCGATGCCCTGGGTCGGCACGGGCGCCGACGGGCAGCCGCGCGAGTACTTCATCTGGGGCGCCACCGCGGCGATGCTGCGCAACCTCTACGGCTTCCTTCGCGGCTGACGCGCAGGGGTCGCGTGGGTGACGCCCTATCATCGAAGGCGATGAGTTTCTTCGCCGTCCTGATCGCGCTGCTGCTGGAGCAGCTCAAGCCCCTGCCGCGTGACAACTGGGTGCATGCCACGCTGATGTCGTGGGTGCGCTGGACGGGCCGCAACTTCGACGCCGGCCAGCCCCACCACACCTGGGTGGTGTGGTGCGTCTCTGTGGGCTTGCCCTCGGTGCTGGTGGCGGCGCTGCACCTGCTGATCAGCCACTTCAGCCTCGTGCTGGCGCTGGCCTTCGACATCGGGCTGCTCTATCTCACGCTGGGCTTTCGCCAGTTCAGCCACTATTTCACCGACATCCGCGACGCGCTCGAGCGTGGCGACGAGGACGAGGCACGCCGGCTGCTGGCCGAGTGGCGGCACCTCGACGCCAGCGAGCTGCCGCGCACCGAGGTGCTGCGTCACGTCATCGAGCACGCGTTGCTGGCGGCGCACCGCCATGTCTTCGGCGTCTTCTTCTGGTTTGTCCTGCTCTCGGCGGTGGGCCTGGGGCCCATGGGCGCGGTGTTCTACCGCATGGCCGAGTTCTCCACGCGCTACTGGGGCTACCGCCATCGCAACATCGATGCGCCGGGCAACGACGACCTGCTGGCGCTGTCGCAGCGGCTGTTTGGCCTCATCGACCACGTGCCGGCGCGGCTGACGGCCTCCGGGTTCGCCGTGGTCGGCAACTTCGAGGAGGCTGTCGCCAGTTGGCGCCGCGATGCCACGCTGTGGCTGCACCCCAACGAAGGCGTGATCCTCGCCGCCGCGGCCGGCGCGGTGGGCGTGCAACTCGGTGGCGCGGCGGCGCCCGGCGTCACACCCGATCGCAGCAAGACCTTCGCCGCCGGCGGGGAGACCGGCATGGCCGACGCCCAGGGCTCGACCGCCGGCACACCGGCCCAGCCCGGCCACCTGCACAGCGTCGTCGGGCTGGTCTGGCGCTCGGTGGTGCTGTGGATGCTGCTGGTGGCGCTGCTGACGCTGGCGCACGTCGTCGGCTGACGCGTCTGCGTCGCCGGTGGGCTGGCCTCACCAGCGTTTCTGCGACAGCTCTTCGTAGAGTTCGCCGTAGATGCGCTGGCGTGTCGGGCCGATCTCGCCGCGCGCCGCAGCCTCGCGCACGCCGCAGCCGGGCTCGTGGCGGTGGCTGCAGTTGTGGAAGCGGCAGTGTCCCAGCGCCGCGGCGTAGTCGGGCATCAGGCGGGCCAGCTGCTCGGGCTGCACCTGGCGCAGGCCGAACTCCTGGAAGCCGGGTGAATCGATCAGCGCGCCGCGCGCGCCATGTTCAAGGTGCGCGGCGGCCGCATCGCCCGGCACCGGTGCGTCGTCGAGCCAGTACCAGCTGGTGCTGGTCGTCGTGTGGCGGCCGGTGTTCAGCGCCAGCGATATCTCTCCCACCTGGGCGGCGGCCTGCGGCACCAGCAGGTTGATGAGCGTGCTCTTGCCCATGCCGCTGGGCCCCAGCACCAGCGTCGTGCGGCCGGCCAGCAGCGGTGCCAGCACCGTCATCGAGGCCTCAGGGTCCTTCTTCAGCGCCAGTTCGATGACCGGCGTGCCCATCGCGCGGTAGGGCACCAGGCGCTCGCGCGCTGCTTCGATGCTGGGCAGGTCGGTCTTGTTCAGGCCGATGACCGCAGGGATGCCGGCCTCGGCGGCGGCGATCAGCGCGCGCGTGAGTTGCGACTCGCTGAACACCGGCTCGGGCGCCACCAGCACCAGCAACTGGTCGAGGTTGGCGGCGAAGGATTTGGTGCGCCACTCGTCCTGGCGGAAGAGCAGGTTGCGGCGCGGCTCCAGCGCGTCGATCACGCCGCCGTCACCGGTGGGCAGCCAGCGCACACAGTCACCGACGACGAGGTCGCTCTTCTTGCCACGCGTCTGGCACAGCACGCGGCGGCCTTCGGGGGTCTCGACCATCACATGGCGGCCGTGGGCCGCCACCACCAGGCCGACAGCGGGCGTCTCGGCGGCCGGGCGCCGGGGCGGCGTCAAGGCAGCAAGGCGTCCACCTGGGCGGCGCAGATGAAGTCGTTGATCGAGATGCCACCCACCGAGTGGGTGTCCAAGCGCACCGTGCAGCGGCCGTAGGTCACGACCAGTTCGGGGTGGTGGTCTTGGCGATGCGCCACCCAGGCCAGCGCGTTCACGAAGGCCATGGTGCGGTGGTAGTCGGGAAAGTCGAAGTGCTTCTGGATCGCGCCGTCGACCAGCGACCAGCCCGGCGCATCGGCCAGATGGGCCGCGATGTCGGCCGCGGCCATGGCGGGCTGGCCCTCCAGCGGTTGGCAGCGGCGTCGGGCGAGGTCGTTCATGGCA
>PNKD01000096.1 GCA_013822265.1 Leptothrix sp. (in: b-proteobacteria) | reverse complement strand
CGCGCCGCCGATGTCGTTAAGGTCGACCTGATGATCAACGGCGACCGCGTCGACGCGCTGTCCATCATCGTGCACAAGGCGCAGAGCGTGTACCGCGGCCGCGCGGTGGCGGCCAAGATGCGGCAGCAGATCCCGCGCCAGATGTACGACGTGGCGATCCAGGCGTCGATAGGTGCCAACATCATCGCGCGCGAGGACATCAAGGCGCTGCGCAAGAACGTGCTGGCAAAATGCTACGGCGGCGACATCACGCGCAAGAAGAAATTGCTGGAGAAACAAAAGGCCGGCAAGAAGCGCATGAAGCAGATCGGTGCCGTCGAGGTGCCGCAGGAAGCCTTCCTCGCCATCCTTCAGGTAGACGATTGATCCCCTATGCCCCCTAGCTCACTTCGTTCGCGTCCCCCCCTGGGGGAGTGCAGTCTCCTCAGGGCGGCCCGCCGATGCCTGTCATGAGTTCACTGACTGCCGTCCTCTACGGCGCCCTGATCACCTACGTCGGCGGCTGGTTCCTCGGCTTTTGGACAGGCAACTTCTCGCTGCTGCTGTTCATGCTGACCGTCGTCACGCTGGGCTTCTGGCTGGCCGAGCGTTTCCACTTCAAACCGCAGCGCGAAGCGGCGGCCGTGACGCTGGAGGCGCAGAACACGACGCGCCGCGCCGAGCTGGCGAAGATGGGCATACAGCACGTCGACGGTGATGTGCAGGAGGCCAAGGCCAGGCTGCTCATGCAGCCCTGGTGGCTGGATTGGACGGCGGGCCTGTTCCCGGTCGTCCTGGTGGTCTTCCTGCTGCGCAGCTTCCTATTCGAGCCGTTCAAGATCCCGTCGGGCTCGATGGTGCCTACGCTGATGGTGGGCGACCTCATCCTGGTGAGCAAGTTCCACTACGGCGTTCGGCTGCCGGTGCTCAACAAGAAGATCGTCGACAACCACCCGGTGGCGCGCGGCGACGTGATGGTCTTCCGCTACCCCGTCGACCCGCGGCTGGACTACATCAAGCGCGTGGTCGGCCTGCCCGGCGACGAGGTGGCCTACCTGAACCAGAAGCTGACGCTCAACGGCCAGCCCGTGGAAACAGTGAGTAAGGGCGAACACTACGACGACGACAGCCTGAGCTATGCGCCGCTGTTCAGCGAGAAGCTGGGTGCCGTCGAGCACCAGATCCGCGTCGACCCACGGCGGGGCGCCTATTTCGGGCTCGAACCGCACCGTTTTCCTTTTGCCGAGAATTGCCGATACAGCCCAGAAGGTGTCGTCTGCAAGGTGCCGCCCGGGCATTACTTCATGATGGGCGACAACCGCGACAATTCACAGGATTCGCGGTTCTGGGGCTTCGTGCCCGACGAGAACATCGTCGGCAAGGCGTTCTTCGTGTGGATGAACTTCGGCAACCTGGGGCGCATCGGCTCGTTCAACTGAGCGAGGCACCATGAACGCGACCCTCACGTCGGGAGATGGCAGGCCATGATGGCAGCGCATGCAGGGCGCACACGGCGTCGCACGGTCAAGGGGCAGCAGGGCGTCACACTCTTCGGCCTGATGTTCTGGGCCCTGCTCATCGGCTTTGGGGCCTACGTGGGGATACGCGTCTTTCCCACGGTCAATGAGTACCTCACGATCCAGAGTTCGGTGGAGAAGATCGCGCGCGCGCAGCCCGCCACGGTGGCCGAGGCGCGGCAGGCCTTCGACAAGCAGAAGGACATCGAGTATTCGATCAGTTCGATCTCCGGCAAGGACCTCATCGTGACCAAGGAGAACGACCGTGTCGTCGTCGCCTATGCGTACGACAAGCTCGTGCCCATCTACGGCCCGGTCTACATCCTCATCAAGTACGAGGGGCGATCACGGTGACTGAGCCCGCGGCGCTGCTGGCGCTGCAACAGCGGCTGGGTTACCGCTTCACGCAGCCCGCGCTGCTGCGCCGTGCGCTGACGCACCGCAGCTGGGGCGCCGAACACAACGAGCGGCTCGAGTTCCTGGGTGATGCGGTGCTGAGCCTGGGCGTCTCCAAGCTGCTCTACGAGCGCCATGGCGGCAGCGACGAAGGCGACCTCACGCGCGTGCGCGCCCACCTCGTGCGCGAGGACAGCCTGCACCGCGCCGCGCTGGCGCTGGGCGTGTCCGAGGTGCTGCGCATGTCCGAAGGCGAGATGCGCGGCGGCGGCACCTTGCGCCCTTCGCTGCTGGCCGACGCCGTCGAGGCCGTGATCGGCGCCGTTTTCCTCGACGGCGGCTGCGACGCGGCGCAGGCCCTGGTGCAGCGCCTCTTCGGTGACGTGATCCAGGCCACCGAGGCCGAGCACTGGAGCAAGGACGCCAAGACCGAGCTGCAGGAATGGCTGCAGGCGCGCAAACTTCCCGTGCCTGCCTACCGCATCATCGCCACGCGTGGCCAGGCGCACGCGCAGACCTTCGAGGTCGAGTGCGCGGTGGCCACGCTGGGCCTGGCCGAACGAGGCATCGGCAAGTCGCGCCGCACGGCCGAGCAGGAAGCGGCGGGCCGCATGCTCGACACGCTCAAGGCCAGCGACCGCGCCGGCGGCCCCCTGCATTCATGAGCCCATCACAGTGACAGAAGACACCCCCACCGAAACTCCCCAACGCTGCGGCCTGGTCGCCATCGTCGGCCGCCCCAACGTCGGCAAGAGCACGCTGCTCAACGCGCTGGTGGGGCAGAAGATCAGCATCACCAGCAACAAGGCGCAGACGACGCGCCACCGCATCACCGGCATCCGCACGCTGGGCGACGCGCAGTTCGTCTTCGTCGACACGCCCGGCTTCCAGTTGAAGCACGGCACGGCGCTGAACCGCACGCTCAACCGCACCGTGCTGAGTTCGCTGGGCGATGTCGACGTGGTGCTCTTCGTCGTCGAGGCCGGCCGCTTTGGCCTGCCCGACGCCAAGGTGCTGGCGCTGCTGCCACCCGGCAAGCCGGCGCTGCTGGTGGCCAACAAGCTCGACGCGCTGCAGCGCCGCCAGGACGTGCTGCCCTGGCTGAAGCAGATGCAGGAGCGCCATGCCTTCGCCGAGTTCGTGCCGATGTCGGCTACGCGCGAAGCCGATGCCCTGCGCCTGCTGGGCATCGTCGCGCCCTACCTGCCGCAGCAGCCCTGGCTCTATGAGGAAGACGCCCTCACCGACCGCACCGACCGCTTCCTGGCCAGCGAGCTCATCCGCGAAAAGCTCTTCCGCCTGACCGGCGACGAATTGCCCTACAACTGCACCGTGGTCATCGACAAGTTCGAAGAAGAAGGCAACCTGCGCCGCATCGCCGCCACCATCGTCGTCGAACGCGACGCCCACAAGGGCATGATCATCGGCGAGGGTGGCGAGCGCCTGAAGCGCATCGGCAGCGAAGCCCGCCAGGAGCTCGAGCGCCTGTGGGACGCCAAGGTCTTCCTCGAGCTGTGGGTCAAGGTGCGTTCGGGCTGGGCCGACGACGAGGCCCACCTGCGTTCGTATGGCTACGAATGATGAGAGCCCCCAGACGCTCCGCGCCGTCCCCCGAGGGGAGGTGACCGCCTTGGGGCGGCCCGGCGACGGTCGCACATCCGCGCTACAGGCCTACGTCCTGCACACCCACGACTGGAGCGAGACCAGTCTCATCGTCGAGCTCTTCACGCGCAGCCAGGGCCGCATCGTGGTGGCGGCCAAGGGCGCCAAGCGGCCGACGTCCAACTTCCGCGCCGTGCTGCTGCCGTTCCAGCCGCTGCTGGCCTCGCTGGGCAAGGCGCCGGTCGACGAGCACGCCGAGATCTTCAACCTGCGCGGCGCCGAGTGGGCCGGCGGCCAGCCCTTGCTGGCCGCGGCGGCGCTGTTCTCGGGCTTCTACGCCAACGAGCTGCTGCTCAAGCTGCTGGCGCGCCAGGACCCGCACCCGGCGCTCTTCGACGCCTACGCCGACACACTGGCCGCCTTGGGCGAAGGCGGCGACGAAGGCGCGGCGCTGCGCGCCTTCGAGCTGGTGTTGTTGCGCGAACTGGGGTGGTTGCCCGAGCTCGACGTGGCCACGCTCACCGCTGCGCCGCTGGCGCCCGAGGCGCGCTACACGCTGACGCCCGAGGGCGGCGTCATCGCCCAGGCCGACGGCCTGCCCGGCAGCACCTGGGTGGCGCTGGAGGCCGCGCTCGCGCATCAGACCGAGGCCGGCAGCGCGGCGGCCCTGCGCGCCGCCTGCGCGCCGTCGGCGCCGGCGCTGCGCGGGCCGCTGCGCGAGCTGCTTCACTATCATCTGGGGGCTGCCCCGCTGCGCACGCGCCAAGTCTGGCAGGGCGTGCAGCGCCTGGCGGACCCCCGATGAACCCGTTGATCCTGCCCGACACCCGCCGCCACGCCACCACCTCGCTGTCGGTCAACGTCAACAAGGTGGCGCAGCTGCGCAACACGCGCCACCTCGGCATCCCCGGCGTCGTGCACGCCGCCACGCTGTGCCTGCAGGCCGGCTGCGACGGCATCACCGTGCACCCGCGGCCCGACGAGCGCCACATCCGCGCCCACGACGTGCACGATGTCGCCGCGCTGCTGCAGCATTGGCCGCAGGCCGAATACAACATCGAGGGCAACCCCTTCCAGAACCTGATGGGTTTCATCCGCGCGGTGAAGCCGCAGCAGGCCACTTTCGTGCCCGACAGCGAAAGCCAGTTCACCAGCGACCACGGCTGGGATCTCGCCGCCGATGGTGAACGCCTGCGGCCGCTGATCGACGAGTGCCATGCGCTGGGCGTGCGCGTCAGCCTGTTCATGGATGCCGAGCCGGGCGCGATGGCCGCCGCGCGCGCGGTGGGCACAGACCGCATCGAGCTCTATACCGAGCCCTACGCGGCGGCGCATGGCCAGCCGGGGCAGGGTGCCCAGTTGGCGCGTTTTGCAGCTGCGGCCGCCGCCGCGCAGGCTGCCGGGCTGGGCGTCAACGCCGGCCACGACCTCAACCGCGACAACCTGGCCGACTTCCTGCGCGCCGTGCCCGGCGTGCTCGAGGTTTCCATAGGCCATGCGCTGATCGCCGACGCGCTCGAGTTCGGCCTGGCCGACACCGTGCGCCGCTACCGCGCCTGCATCGCCGCGGCACAGGCCGCGCCATGATCTACGGCATCGGCACCGACATCTGCGACATCCGCCGCATCGAGGCCACGATGGCCCGGCGCGGCGACCGCTTCGCCGAACGTGTGCTGGGCCCGGCCGAACTGCAGGTCTTCCGCACCCGCCGCGCGCGGGTCGAGGCGCGCGGCCTGCGTTTCCTGGCCACGCGTTTCTCGGCCAAGGAGGCCTTCTCCAAGGCCATCGGCCTGGGCATACGCTGGCCCATGAGTTGGAAGGCCTGCGAAATCCTCAACGAACCCAGCGGCAAGCCGGTGCTCAAGCTCTCGGGCGAGCTGGCCGACTGGTTCGCTGCACGGCAGCTGGTGGCCCATGTCACCGTCACAGACGAAACCGACTACGCGGCGTCCTTCGTCGTCGTCGAAACCCGGGAACCGCCGCCATGAACCTGCATTGCCCCGTTGTGCTCGACATCGCCGGCACGGCACTGAACGCCGCCGACCGCCGCCGCCTCAAGCACCCGCTGACCGGCGGTGTGGTGCTGTTCGCGCGCAACTGGCAGAGCCGCCAGCAGCTCACCGAACTCACGTCCGCGATCAAGAAGGCCCGGCCCGACGTACTGATCTGCGTCGACCACGAAGGCGGGCGCGTGCAGCGTTTCCGCAGCGACGGTTTCACGGCGCTGCCGCCGATGCGCGCCCTGGGCGAGATGTGGATGAAGGACGGCAAGGGCCAGCCCGGCAGCGGCGCGCTGAACGCCACCGACGCCGCCAGCGCCCTGGGTTTCGTGATGGCCAGCGAGCTGCGTGCCTGCGGCGTTGACCTCAGCTTCGCGCCCGTGCTCGACCTCGAGCACAGCCACAGCCAGGTCATCGGCGACCGCGCCTTCCACCGCGACCCGCGTGTCGTCAGCGTGCTGGCCAAGAGCGTGGCGCACGGCATGCTGCGCGCCGGCATGGCGCATTGCGGCAAGCACTTCCCCGGCCACGGCTACGCCACGGCCGACAGCCACGTCGCGGTGCCGCTGGACAAGCGCAGCCTGAAGGCCATCCTGGCCGACGACGCGCGCCCCTACGAGTGGCTGAGCAGCACGCTCACCGCGGTGATGCCGGCGCACGTCGTCTTCCCCAAGGTCGACCACCGGCCGGCGGGCTTCTCCGAGCGCTGGTTGAAGGACATCCTGCGCGGCCAGTTCGGCTTCACCGGCGCGGTGTTCACCGACGACCTCAGCATGGAAGGCGCGCGCCATCTCGACGGCAGCCAGCTCAGCTACGCCGAGGCGGCACGGCTGGCGCTGAATGCCGGCTGCGACCTGGCGTTGCTGTGCAACCAGTCGCGTACGGCCGGCGGCGAGGCGGTCGACAACCTGCTGGCCGAATTGCAGGCCGCGCTGGCCGATGGCCGCTGGCTGCCCGACCCCGACAGCGAGGCGCGCCGCATCGCGCTGCTGCCGCAGACCGCGCCGCTGCCCTGGGACGAGCTGATGCACGATCCGGTGTACCAGCGCGCGCTCGAGCGCCTGCCCTGAAGCGCTGATCGGGCGTGGCCACGGCAATACACGCGGCGGCCTTGCCGGGCCAGCAGACGCGGCACCAAGGAAAACGCCGCCGGGCGTGAAGCCGGGCGGCGTTACGGGCCGCAGGAGCCCGTGTGCCGATGCGCCGGGCGCGTCAGGCGCCGGGCTGCTGCTCGAAGGGCAGCTTCATCTGCGACAAGTCCTTCCTGGTCTCGACGAGCACCAGCGGGCCTTCGTCCACCACCACCGGTGGCCGCGGCTCGCGGGGCAGGTGGACGGGCCGGGGCGCGGCCGCGATGGCAGCCTGGGCGGCCGACACCTTGTCGGCGTCGGACCCCACCCACTCGAGCCCGGCCTGCGCGGCCAGGGCCTGCAGGTCGGACAGCGGCAGCTCGAAGGCCTGGATGGTCGCGGGCGCCGGTGCCGCCGGCAGGGCGGGCGGGGCCGGACGTGCTGCAACCGACGTCGCAACCTGCGCCACCAGGGGCGCCGGCGCAAGCTCGGCAGCGGCCGGCGCCGGGGCGGCCTCGGCCACCTCGGTGGGTGCGGTGGCCACGGCAGGCAGGGCAGGGCCCGCGCCGTCGTCGTGCATGGCCGGCGTCAGCGCGGTCGCGGCGGGTTCGGCTTCGATTGCAGCGGCTTGGTCGGCGCCTTCGCGCGGCGCGCCCTCGCGCTCGCCACGCTGGCGGTCACGTCCACGGCCACCGCGGCGGCGGCCACGTTCACGTTCACCGCCCTCGGCAGCTTCGCCTTCGGCGCGCGGGGCGGCGGGCTCGGCGCCCGCGACGGGCGCTGCGCCTTCGACAGGCGTGGCCCCTTCGACGGTTTCACCGCTCGCCGTGCCTTCGGCCGACGTCTCGTCGCCGCGGCCTTCGCCACGGTCGCGGCCGCCACGGCGGCGGCGGCGGCCACGGCCTTCGCGTTCACCTTCGGCGGCCGGGGCTTCGGCACCCGGCAACGCTGCGGCTGCGGTGGTCGCCTCGGCGGTCAGGCCCAGCGCCGTCTCCTCGGCCTGCGGTGCGGCACTGCGCTCGGGGCGCGGGCCGCGACGTTCGCCGTTGCGGTCGCCACGTTCGCCGCGATCGCCGCGATCGCCACGATCGCCCCGCGGGGCGCGCTCTTCGCGCGCCGCCGGTGCGCCGCCTTCGGCGCTGGCCTCGGGCCGTGCGGCGCGGCCGTCACGGCCACCGCGGCCTTCACGCGCTTCGCGGCCACCGCCTTCGCGGTCACCACGGTCGCGGCCGCCGCGCGGCCCGCGCTCGCCGCCGCGCTCACCACGATCTCCCCGTTCGCCGCGGCCACCGCGCTCGCCGCGACGGCCTTCACGCTTGTCGGCGCCGGGCGCAGGGGCAGCGCCCTTGGCCGCCACCGGCGCGGCCACGGCCGCCACTGGTTCGGGTGCCGGTGCCGGTGAGGCGCCGAAGAGGCGGCCGACCCAGGCGAAGAAGCCACCGCCGGCAGGTGCCGGTGCGGTTGTGGGCGCGGGGGCTGACGGCAGGGGCGCCGGCGTCGCCACGGCCACCGGGGCCGGTGCGGGCGCCGGTGGCGGCGCGGGCGGTGCCGGCTGGTCGGGCAGCACGCCCTTGATCACCGGCTCCTGCTTGGCCTTGGCCTTCTCGCGGCGCGTAATGCCGACCTCGTCGTCCGGCTCCTCGATCATCGTGTAGCTGGCCTGCAGGCTCTCCAGCCGCGGGTCGTCGTGGCGCAGGCGCTCGAGCTTGTAGTTCGGCGTCTCGAGGTGCTTGTTGGGCACCAGCAGCACGGTCACGCGCTGCTTGAGTTCGATCTTGGTGATCTCGCTGCGCTTCTCGTTGAGCAGGAAACTGGTCACCTCCACCGGCACCTGCACGTGCACGGCGGCGGTGTTCTCCTTCAGCGCCTCTTCCTGGATGATGCGCAGGATCTGCAGCGCGCTGCTCTCGGTGTCGCGGATGTGGCCGGTGCCGTTGCAGCGCGGGCAGGTGATGTGGTTGCCTTCGCTCAGCGCCGGGCGCAGGCGCTGGCGGCTCAGCTCGAGCAGGCCGAACTTGCTGATGCTGCTGAACTGCACGCGCGCACGGTCGCTGCGCAGCGCGTCGCGCAGGCGCTGTTCGACCTCGCGGCGGTTCTTGCTCTCGTCCATGTCGATGAAGTCGACGACGATCAGCCCGCCCAGGTCGCGCAGCCGCATCTGGCGCGCCACCTCGTCGGCGGCCTCGAGGTTGGTGCGGGTGGCGGTTTCCTCGATGTCGCTGCCGCGCGTGGCGCGCGCCGAGTTGACGTCGACGCTGACCAGCGCCTCGGTGTGGTCGATGACGATGGCGCCACCGCTGGGCAGGTTCACGGTGCGGCTGAACGCCGTCTCGATCTGGTGCTCGATCTGGAAGCGGCTGAACAGCGCCGCGTCGTCGCGGTAGCGCTTCACGCGATGGGCCGTCTCGGGCATCACGTGGTTCATGAACTGCTGGGCCTGCTCGAAGATGTCGTCGGTGTCGATCAGGATCTCGCCGATGTCGGCGGTGAAGTAGTCGCGGATCGCCCGGATGACGAGGCTGCTCTCCTGGTAGATCAGGAAGGCGCCCTTGCCGGCCTTGGAGGCGCCGTCGATGGCGTCCCAGAGCTTGAGCATGTAGTTCAGGTCCCACTGCAGCTCGGCCGCGCTGCGGCCGATGCCGGCGGTGCGGGCGATCAGGCTCATGCCCTTGGGGTAGTCGAGCTGGTCGAGGTTTTCCTTCAGCTCTTCGCGGTCTTCGCCCTCGATGCGCCGGCTGACGCCGCCGCCGCGCGGGTTGTTGGGCATCAGCACCAGGTAGCGGCCGGCCAGGCTGACGAAGGTGGTGAGCGCCGCGCCCTTGTTGCCGCGCTCCTCCTTCTCGACCTGCACGAGCAGGTTGTCGCCTTCCTTGACGACGTCCTGGATGCGCGCGTTCTTGACGTCGGCACCTTCGCGGAAGTAGTTCTTCGAGATTTCCTTGAACGGCAGGAAGCCGTGGCGGTCTTCGCCGTAGTCGACGAAGCAGGCCTCCAGCGAGGGCTCGACGCGCGTGATGAGCGCCTTGTAGATGTTGCCCTTGCGCTGCTCGCGCCCTTCGATCTCGGTCTCGAAGTCGAGCAGCTTCTGGCCGTCGACGATGGCCAGGCGCCGCTCTTCGGCTTGCGTGGCGTTGATCAGCATGCGTTTCATGTGCACTCCCGCGGGGCACGGGGCCCCGCATCTCCATGGAAAGGCGGCCTGCCCAGGGGCAGGTCACCCGTTCTCACATCGATGCACGAAAAACGCGGAGGAACCGTCGGCGCGAATTGCCCTGGACTGCGGTCGACCGCCTTCGGCGGTCAGGGGCGCAGCGTTGGCGCGTGCGCTTCGGGCGCGGCTGCAGCGGCATGCGGCGTCTGCCCGCGCCGCCGCGGATCACGCGGCGGCACCCCCACGCCACGGCTTGCGGCGTGAAGCCGAAGCACATGCAGGCGTGTAGGGGGCTGGAAGGGAGACGGGGACGACATGGCTGCGGCTTGAGCGCACCGGGCGCGGGTGCCAGATTCGCCAGCTTCGGCGGTCTGCCACCACGGGTGTTCACGGGTGTCTTGCCTTGGGGCAAGACAGGGTTCTTGTTCGTTTCTCTGCCACCTGCAGCTGCGGCCTGCCGGGTGCCTCCAGGGCCCCGGCCCGAACGCCCGCTGCGGGCGTTGCATCACCTCTTGTGGCGTGGCAGCCTGGACAAGCCAGCCCTGCCGAACCCCACGTTAACACCGGCAAGGCCCGGGTAAACTCCGATAAATCAAGCACTTACAGCGCAAACGTGGAGTCGCGGATTATAGGGGGCAAAGCTCGGGCCACGGCCGACCATGAAATGCCGGCCGTGCGCCACCTGCAGGTGGATGCCGAATCGGCCGGGCAACGCCTGGACAACTTCCTGCTGCGAGTGCTCAAGGGCGTGCCCAAGACGCATGTCTACCGCGTCATCCGTTCGGGCGAGGTGCGGCTGAACAAGGGCCGCGCCAGCGTCGACACGCGCATCGCCGAGGGCGACGACGTGCGCGTGCCGCCGATGCGCCTGCCCGAGCCGTCGCGTGCGCCGCCGGCGCCGGCACGCGAGTTCCCGGTGCTGTTCGAGGACGAGCACCTGCTGGCCATCGCCAAGCCCGCCGGCGTGGCGGTGCACGGCGGCAGCGGCGTCAGCTCGGGTGTCATCGAGCAGCTGCGCAGCGCCCGGCCGGCGGCACGTTTTCTCGAGCTGGTGCACAGGCTGGACAAGGAGACCTCGGGCGTGCTGCTGCTGGCCAAGAAGCGCAGCGCGCTGACGGCGCTGCAGGACCAGTTCCGCAGCCGCCTTCCGGAAAAGTCCATCGGCAAGACCTACGCCGCGCTGGTCTTCGGCGCCTGGCCCGACAAGCTCAAGGTCATCGACCGGGCGCTGCACAAGGGCCTGGACGCGCAGGGCGAACGCCACGTGCGCGTGGTGGCGGCCGACCACGCCGACGGCCGGCGCAGCATCACGCTGGTCAAGGTGACGCAGCGCCTGGTGCTGGGCGGCGCGGAACTGTCGCTGCTGGACGTGACGCTGAAGACCGGCCGCACGCACCAGATCCGCGTCCACCTGGCCAGCCACGGCCACCCCATCGTCGGCGACCCCAAGTACGGCGACTTCGCGCGCAACAAGGTTTTCGCGCGCGCGCAGCGCTTCGAGCGCATGTTCCTGCACGCCCGCCAGCTCGCCTTCGACCACCCCGCCACCGGTGAGCGCATCACCCTCGCCGCGCCGTTGCCGGCCGAGTGCGAGAAACTGCTTCAGACATGACGAACCCTCTTCAACGCGCGCCCGCCAGGCAGCGCCGCTTCGACCTCATCGCCTTCGACTGGGACGGCACGCTCTTCGACAGCACCATGCTGATCGTGCGCTGCATCCAGAACGCCTGCCACGACCTCGGTGTGACGGCGCCCAGCGACGAGGCCGCTGCCTACGTCATCGGCCTGGGCCTGCACGACGCGCTGCGCCATGCCGTGCCCGAGCTGCCGCCTGAGCGCGTGACCGAGCTCGGCCTGCGCTACCGCCACCACTACATGGCCAGCCGCGACGCCTTGGTGCTGTTCCCGGGCACGCTGGAGATGCTGCAGGCGCTGAAGGGCCGGCAGCACTTGCTGGCCGTGGCCACCGGCAAGAACCGCCGCGGCCTGGACGACGCGCTGGCGCATGCGCAGCTCAGCGGCATGTTCGACGCCACGCGCACCGCCGACGAGACCGCGAGCAAGCCGCACCCGCTGATGCTGCAGGAGCTGATGGCCGAACTGGGCGTGGCACCCGAGCGCACACTGATGGTCGGCGACACCACGCACGACCTGATGCTGGCCGCCAACGCCGGCACGCCGCGCGTGGCCGTGAGCTACGGCGCGCACGACAAGGAAAGCTTCGACGCCCACGAGCCTCTGTTCGTCGCCCACAGCACGCGCGAGCTGCACGACTGGCTGATGGAACATGCATGAGCGGCGGTGACCGCACCGCGACCCAAGCCCTGTCTTTGCCGTCGCTGCGGCTTTGTGCGGCTGCCGATCTCGAAGAGCGCGGCCGCGCCTGGGTCTGGGACGTGCTGGAGTACGGCCGCCCGGCGCGCGCCTTCGTGCTGCGTTTCGACGGCCAGCTGCGCGCCTACATGAACCGCTGCGTGCACGTGCCCACCGAGATGGACTGGCAGCCGGGTGAGTTTCTCGACATCGATAAACGCGTGATCCTCTGCAGCATCCACGGTGCGGCCTACGAGCCGCGCGACGGCCGCTGCGTCGGCGGCCCCTGCGGCCGCGGCCGCCTGACGCCGGTGGCCGTCGCCGAGCGTGACGGCTGGGTGCATTGGTATCCTTCCCGCGACATCCAGCCGGTGCCCTTGGAGGCACCGGCTTCCGAAAGCCCCGCATGAGCAACCCAGAAACGCCGTCCGCCGCGCCGGCGAACCCGCCCCTCGACGCCTCTGCGCCGGCCGCGCCTGCGGCAATCGCGGCCTCCGGGCCGCAGGCCGTACCCCGCGGCATGGAGTCCACGCTGGAACGCGTGGCGACGGAGTTGCTGCGCCAGCACAAGAGCGACCGCCGCTGGCGCCTGTTCTTCCGCCTGGCCTGGCTGGGGCTGGTGGCCGCGGTGATGTGGGCGGCGTTTTCACAGCGCGGCCCGGGCGCGGCGCCCAGCGTGCCGCACACCGCGCTGGTGGAGGTGCGCGGCGAAATCGGCCTGGAGGCCGAGGCCAACGCCGAAGACCTCGTCGGCGCGCTGAAGCAGGCCTTCGAGGACAAGGGCGCGCAGGCCGTGGTGCTGCGCTTCAACTCGCCCGGCGGCAGCCCGGTGCAGGCCGGCATCGTGCACGACGAGGTATTGCGCCTGAAGGCCAAGCACGGCAAGAAGGTCTACGCGGTGGTCGAGGAGGCGTGCGCCTCGGGCGCCTACTACATCGCCGTGGCCGCCGACGAGATCTATGTCGACAAGGCCAGCATCGTCGGCAGCATCGGTGTGCTGATGGACGGCTTCGGCTTCACCGGTCTGATGGACAAGCTGGGCGTCGAGCGCCGGCTCGTCACCGCCGGCCGCAACAAGGCCATGCTCGACCCCTTCAGCCCCGCCGACGCGCAGCAGACGGCGCTGGCCAGGGCCATGATCGACCAGGTGCACCGCCAGTTCATCGCCGTCGTCAAGCAGGGCCGCGGCGCACGATTGAAGGAATCGCCCGACACCTTCTCGGGGCTGTTCTGGAACGGCGAAGAAGCCGTGAAGCAGGGCCTGGCCGATGCGCTGGGCAACCTCGATTTCGTCGCCCGCGAGGTCATCAAGGCCGAGGAAGTCATCGACTACACGCCGCACCCCAACGTCGCCGAACGGCTGGCCAAGCGTTTCGGCGCCGGTGTCGGCGCGGGCGCCGTGAAGGCGCTGCGAGAACTGGCGCCGTTGCGATGAGCCGCGCCGCCGATGCCACGTCAAGGCCGCTGGCCGAGCGTTTGAAGGTGCTGGCCCAGCACCTGCTGCCCAAGCAGGCGCTGACCCGCTTTGCCGGCGTCGTGGCCGGGGCACGGCTGGGCGCGTGGACGACGCTGAACATCCGCTGGTTCATAGGCCGCTACGGCGTCGACATGGCCGAGGCCGCGAACGACGACCCCGGCGCCTACGCCACCTTCAACGACTTCTTCACGCGTGAGCTCAAGGCCGGCGTGCGCCCGCTGGCCAGCGCCGACCTGGTGTGCCCGGTGGACGGCGCCATCAGCCAGTTCGGCGCCATCGAGGGCGAACGCATCTTCCAGGCCAAGGGCCATCACTACAGCGCCGCCGCGCTGCTGGGCGGCGACAGCGCGCTGGCCGCGCACTTCCACGGCGGCCACTTCGCCACCATCTACCTCAGCCCGCGCGACTACCACCGCATCCACATGCCCTGCGAAGGCCGGCTGCTGCGCATGACGCACGTGCCCGGCGACCTGTTCTCGGTGAACCCGGCCACGGTGCGCGGCGTGCCGGGGCTGTTTGCGCGCAACGAGCGCGTGGTGTGCGTGTTCGACGGCCCGCACGGCGTGTGGGCCCAGGTGCTGGTGGGCGCCACCATCGTCGGCAGCATGGCCACCACATGGCATGGCGTGGTGAACCCGCCGCGGCCGGGCGTCGTGCGCGACTGGCGCTACGACGACCGGGACATCCGCCTTGCGCAGGGCGCCGAGATGGGGCGCTTCCTGCTCGGCTCGACGGTGGTGCTGCTGTTTACGCGCGGCCCGCTGCGCTTCGAGCCGGCATGGGCGCCGGGCGTCGCTGTTCGCCTGGGGCAGGCGATGGCACAGCGCCGGTGAACCGTGCCGCGCGCTGGGCGATGACGACATCCAGCGCCCGCTGGGCGATGACGACATCCAGCGCCCGCTGGGCGCCGGTGCTGCTGTGGGTGGTGCCGGCGTTCTGGTCGTCCAACTACATCATCGCCCGCGCCGCCGAGGGCGTGATCGCGCCGCACCTGCTGGCCAGCGGGCGCTGGCTGCTCGCCGGGCTGATCCTGCTGCCCTTCGTCGGGCGCGGGCTGGCACGCCAGCCCGAGGTCTGGCGCAGCGAGTGGAAACACCTGCTGGCGCTGGGCGCGCTGGGCATGTGGATCTGCGGCGCCTGGGTCTACCTGGGCGGGCAGACCACGACCTCGACCAACATCGCGCTGATCTACGCCGCCACGCCGGTGGCCATCGTCGTGGTGAGCGCCAGGCTGCTGCACGAGCGCATGAGCGGGCTGCAGAAGCTGGGCGCCGCGCTGGCCCTGGCCGGCGTGCTCTTCGTCGTCGCCAAGGGCCGGCCGGCCGACTTGCTGGCGGTGCGGCTCACCGTCGGCGACGGCTGGATCGTCGCCTGTGCGGTGTCGTGGACGGCCTACTCGGTGTTGCTGAAGTACTGGCCTTCGCGCCTGGGCCCGGGGCAGCGGCTGCTGGGCATCATCGCCGGCGGGCTGATCGTGCTGCTGCCGTTCACGCTGCTCGAGGCCTGGCTGGCGTCCGGGCCGCCGTTGGGCGCAAACGCGATCGCGCTGGTGGTGGTGGCGGCCGTGCTGCCGGGCGCGCTGTCCTACGCTGCACATGCCTACATCCAGCGCGAGCTGGGGGCTTCGCGCACGGCGCTGATGCTCTACCTGTCGCCGGTCTATGCGGCGGTGCTGGCCTGGCTGCTGCTGGGCGAGGTGCCGCAGGCCTACCACGCGGTTGGCGCGGCGCTGATCCTGCCCAGCATCTGGCTGGTGACGCGGCGCTGAAGGGCCACCCGTGCGTGTTCAGCCAAACAAGCCGGGCGCGCGCGCGGCGTCGTTGTCCTCGGCATAGAAGCACTTGGGGCAGACGGCGCGGTAGCGCTCGTTGCCACCGATCACCACCTGCTCGCCTTCCTTGACGCGGCGGCCCTGGTCGTCGATGCGCATGTTCAGGCTGGCCTTGCGCGCGCAGGCGCAGATGGTCTTCATCTCCTCCAGGTCGTCGGCCAGCGTCAGCAGCGCGGCGGCGCCGGGGAAGGCGTCGCCGCGGAAGTCGCTGCGCAGGCCGTAGCAGATCACCGGCAGGCGCGCCGTGTGGGCCAGCCGGTGCAGCTGACGCACCTGCAGGGGCTGCAGGAACTGCGCCTCGTCGATGAGCAGGCAGGCCCAGCCCGCGCCCAGCCACCCGGCGTCGAACACCGTCTGCGGGCCGAAGGTCTCGACCTGGCGCTGCAGGCCCAGCCGCGAGCCGATGATGCCGTGGCCGGCGCGGTCGTCGTGCGCGGCCGTGAACAGCCGCACCTTCATGCCGCGCTCTTCGTAGTTGTGCGCCGCCTGCAGCAGCGCGGTGCTCTTGCCGGCGTTCATCGCGGCGTAGCGGAAGTAGAGTTTGCTCACGCCGCCACTGTACCTGCGGCTATTCGACGAGCAGTCCGCGCCTCTCGATGAAACGCACCACGTCGGCCAGGCCCTGCCGGGTGCGCAGGTTGGTCATCACGTAGGGGCGGCGTGCGCGCTCGCCGGCGTGGTCGGGGCGCATGCGCTGCGTGTCGGCCTCCATCACCTCGAGGCTGGCGCCGACGTGGGGTGCGAGGTCGGTCTTGTTGATGACGAAGAGGTCGCTCTTGGTGATGCCGGGCCCGCCCTTGCGCGGGATCTTCTCGCCCGCGGCGACGTCGATGACGTAGATCGTCAGGTCGGACAGCTCGGGGCTGAAGGTGGCGGCCAGGTTGTCGCCGCCCGATTCGATGAAGACGATGTCGGCATCGGGAAACTGCTCGAGCAGGCGGTCC
>PNKD01000095.1 GCA_013822265.1 Leptothrix sp. (in: b-proteobacteria) | reverse complement strand
ACAAGACTCCGGCTTGACACTCAAACTTGCCAAGGAGGAAAATTTTCGTGTTGTTATCCTGAGGAGTGCACCATGGCGTACGGTACGGTGAAGTGGTTCAACGACGCCAAGGGCTTCGGATTCATTGAACCCGAAGGGGGTGGCGCCGACGTCTTCGCGCACTTCTCGGCGGTTCAGATGGATGGGTTCCGCACCCTGAAGCAAGGCGGGCGCGTGACCTACGAACTGGTTCAAGGCCCCAAGGGCGACCTGGCGCAGAACATCCGCCCCGTGGCCACGGGCGACGAAGCCCAGGCACCGGCCGCCGAGGCATCGGTCGCGCACTAGGCGCACTGGGCGCGCTGTCGCCCGCGCCCGCGCTCGCCGCACATCCTGGCAGCGCACGGCGGCTGGCGGACACTGCGCCTACAGCAGCCCGTGGTGGCGGGCCAGGGCGACCAGCCGTTCGATCTCGCGGTCACGCAGGCCGCGCTCGTGCAACGCGGCGGCGGTGCGCGCCAGGTATTCCAGCGTGCTTCCATAGCGCCCGCTGGCGTGGCGCAGCACGTGCAGCATCTCGGCATCGGGCAGCTTCGGCACACACGACGCACTCTGCCGGGCCAGCGTGAAGGCCAGCGCCGGCATCACGCCTTGTGGCGTGCGGCAGGGCAGCAACCGGGCATCGTAGACGCCCGTGGGCTGCTCGCGGGCCCAGAGCCTATCGAGTTCGGCTTCGGCGCTCTCGCGGCGCAGACGGTAGACCACACCCCGGCAAGCACCGCCGGGCAACAACGCAAACACCAGGCCGGGTTGCTGCGGCGTGCCCCGGTTGACGCGCGAACGCATGCGCAGCGCGCGGTGCCAGCCACGCACCAGCGCCGGGCGGTGTTCCGCCGCATCGAACTCGGGGCGCCAGATCAGCGACGCATAGCCGAACACCCACCAGTCGGCGCTGCCCTGCCATTGCCGGCGCAGCTGCCGCAGCGCAGCGGCGGGATCGCGAACGATGAGGTCGGGGGAGATGGCCTGCGACATGCCTCTAGCATTGCACGGTCCGTGCCGATGCAACATCCGACCGGCAACGGTCAGAATCACGCACCATCGACACGATGATGACCGACCCCCCAACCGCGCCGAAACGACTCGCCCTGGTGCATCCGGGCGTGTGGGCCGCCCTGACGGCGGCGGGCCTGTTCGGCGCCGGCACCCCGCTGGCCAAGAGCCTGCTCGGCACCACCGATCCCTGGCTGCTCGCTGGCCTGCTGTACCTGGGTTCGGGCACCGGGCTGGCGCTGTGGCGTACCTTGACGCGGGCCGCGCCGGTGCGGCTGCCTGCCGGGCAGTGGCGCTGGCTGGGCGGCGCCATCGTGGCAGGCGGCGTGGTGGGGCCGGTACTGCTGATGTTCGGCTTGTCGCGGCTGCCGGCTTCATCGGCTTCGTTGCTGCTCAACGCCGAGGCCGTGTTCACGGCGCTGCTGGCCTGGTTCGCCTTCAAGGAGAGCTTCGACCGCCGCATCGCACTGGGCATGGCGGCCATCGTCGCCGGCGCCCTGGTGCTGAGCTGGCCCGGCGAGGCGCGCCTGACCGAGGTCTGGCCCGCGCTCGCCGTGCTGGGTGCCTGCCTGGCCTGGGCCGTGGACAATAACCTGACGCGCAAGGTGGCGCTCAACGACGCCACCTGGATCGCCTGCGTGAAGGGCAGCGCGGCCGGCACCGTGAACCTGGCGCTGGGACTTGCCGCAGGCGCCGCATGGCCCGCCTGGCCGGTGATCGCCGGGGCCGGCGCCCTGGGCTTCGCGGCCTACGGTGTGAGCCTGGCGCTGTTCGTCGTCGGTCTGCGCCACCTGGGCACGGCACGCACCGGCGCCTACTTCTCGGTGGCGCCGTTTTTCGGTGCCTTGCTCTCGGTGGCCTGGCTCGGCGATGCCGTGACGATGCCGCTGCTGCTGGCCGGCGGCCTCATGGGTTTGGGTGTCTGGCTGCACCTGACGGAAGGTCATGGGCACGAACACCAACACCACGAAATCGAGCACGAGCACCCGCACGAGCACGACACCCACCACCAGCACACGCATGGCCCCGGCGAGGCCGCGGCGCGGCACTCGCACCGCCACCGCCACGAAGCGCTGTCGCACGCGCACCAGCACTTCCCCGACGAGCACCACCGCCACGTGCATTGAAGCCGGGCCGCGCTCGCGGTCGAGCGCCATCAATCACCCGGGCAAGCAGGCGCGCTGACTGGGCCCTCCAGGATCTCGGTCCCGGGGTTCGTCGACGCGCCACGCCTGGTGTGCTGTCGATTCCGGGCCTACGCGCGGCCGCAACGCCGATTGGGCCGAGCGAGCCGCGCGCGCGGCGGTCAAGCTGACGGCCAGCGAGGCCCTGCCCGAGCGCGTGATTGACATCGTGGCCGACGACCTGCCCGACCTGCAGGCCTCGAGCCGGTGGCCGCCGTGTGCATGTCCAGGACCGCGACGTCACGCTGGCCACGCGCGGGCCGGCCACCGAGCGCCGGGCTCCCGACTGGCGCCAGTGCCTGCTCTCGGTGGTGGCCAACCCCGGCTTCGCGCTGGTGCTGATGATGATCGGCGTCTACGCGTTGATCATCGAGTTCAGCTCGCCGGGCGTCGGCGGGGCCGGCGTCACGGGCGCGATCTGCCTGCTTCTGGCCCTGGTTGCGCTGGTTGCGCTGCAGATGCTGCCGGTCAACTTCGCCGGTCTCGGGCGGATCCTGCTCGGGCTGGTGCCGCTGAATGCCGAGTTGCTGACGCCGAGCTTCGGCATCTTCGGCGTCTTCGGCGTCTTCGACGTCAGCTGCGTCAGCGGCGTGGTCGCCTGCGTGGCCGACAGCCCGCTGCTCTTCGACCGCGACATCCCCGGCTGGGGCGTACCGCCGTGGCTGATCTTCGGCCTGGCGGCCCGCACCGCCACCGTGGTTGTGATGGCCGGTGGCATGGCCTCGAGGGCGCAGCGGCGGCCGGTGTGCGAGCCATGAGCGCGTCGACGCACGTGCCGGCCGCGGCGCCGAAATCCCTGTGAAAGGCGTGTTCGTTCATGTCCAGCGCCTGCTTCATTGCCGGCTCCATCGTCCCGCCGTCCCCACCCAGGCCGCCGAAGCACAGCTCGTGCAGCGGCATCGAGTTGGTGGCGATCGGTTCCTCGCGCTCGAGGCCGTTGAGCGGAAATCCGGCCGCCGTCGCGAACGCCATCGACGCGAGCTGGGCGCGGATCGCGTTGTGGCGCGTCACCGCGCCGCCGTAGTTGCTCTGGGAGTGTCTGTCGATCAGCCCGGGCGACAGGCGCTGCAGCGCCGCCGGATCGAATGCCAGGTCCTGGAAGCGGGCGTCGATGGCAAGTCTCTCAACCCCACAACGGAAGCAGCCAGCTGAAGCCCAGCCCGGCCGCCGCGCAGGCACCGAGCAGGGGCAATACGCCGACCTTGAAGCGGAACAAGGCGATGGCCGCCGCCACGGCAATCGCGGCCGACACCGCGTCGAAGCGCCCACCGAAGCCTTGCGGCCAGAGCACGTGGTACGCAAAGAACATCGCGAGGTTGAGGATCACACCGACCACGGCAGCCGTGATCGCCGACAGCGGGGCGGTGAACCCCAGCTTGCCGTGCGTGGCCTCGACCACCGGGCCACCGGCGAGGATGAAGATGAACGACGGCAGGAAGGTGAAGAAGGTCACCACGGTGGCCGCCAGCGCGCCGCCCATGAACAGCGCATCGGGCCCCAGGGCCTGCTTCAGCCAGCCGCCGACGAAGCCGACGAAGGCCACCACCATGATCAGCGGCCCGGGCGTCGTCTCGCCCAAGGCCAGGCCGTCGATCATCTGCGGGCCACTGATCCACTGGTGGGTCTCGACCGCGCCCTGGTAGACGTAGGGCAGCACGGCATAGGCGCCGCCGAAGGTGAGCAGCGCCGCCTTGGTGAAGAACCAGCCCATCTGCGTCAACGTGCCCTGCAGGCCGTTTGTCGCGACCAGTGCCGCCATCGCCAGCAACCACAGGCCGAGGCCAGCCCCAAGCACCTTGGCCAGGTGGCGGCGAGAGAAACGCGCATGCGGTGGCGTCGCGGTGTGGTCGTCGATCAGCGCCGGCCCGTAGCCGGCCTTGGCGCTGCCGTGTCCACCCCCGAGGGCAAACACCTGCGGCCAGCGCCGCGCGCCGAAATGCCCGACCAGGCCGGCCGCCAGCACGATCGCCGGGAACGGCGTGTCGAAGGCGAAGATAGCGATGAACGAGGCCGCCGCGATGCCCCACATCCAGCGGTTCTTCAGCGCCCGCGTGCCGATGCGATGCGCCGCGTGCAGCACGAGCGCGGTCACCGCCGGCTTGAGCCCGAAGAAGATGCCGGCCACCACCGGGACGTCGCCGAAACGCAGATAGATCCAGCTCAGCGCGATCAGGATGAAGAGCGACGGCAGCACGAACAGCGCACCGGCCACGATGCCGCCCCACGTGCGGTGCATCAGCCAGCCGATGTAGATGGCCAGCTGCTGCGCCTCGGGGCCGGGCAGCAGCATGCAGTAGTTCAGCGCGTGCAGGAAACGCTGCTCGCTGATCCAGCGCCGCCGCTCGACGAGCTCGGTGTGCATGATCGCGATCTGCCCGGCCGGCCCACCGAAGCTGATGAAGCCGAGCTTGAGCCAGAAACGCAAGGCCTCGGCAAAGCCCACCGCGGCCGGTGCGGCAACGGGGACGGCCGGCATCTCGGCGATGGGCGTGGTGGCAGTGCTCATGTTGGTTGTCCAGGTGCGGCGTACAACGCGTCGAACACCGCGGCAGCCGCCAATGTCAGGTGGTCATCGTCGGCATGGACCTCGCGCAGGCCGGACAGCACGGCCTCCAGCCCGGCCGCTTCCGGCACCGGGATGCCGCCGATGTCGAGGAAGTGCACGGTGCGCGCGAGTCGTTGCAGCCGCGGATCGGCATCCAGTCCGAAGCTGGCCGCCAGCACCTCGAAGCTCACGCGTGAGCCGACGTGCGTGAAACGCGCGCCGTCGTAGTCGAAACCCAGAACACCGCGCGGTGCGGGCGTGGCCCCCGCCGGGTCGGTCAACCAGATGAAACGCGCCTCGCGATCTATGAAGCGGCGGATCAACCAGGCGCAGGCCAGGCGGTCGACCCAGGGCCGCGCGCGCGTCGCCCAGCGCTTGCCCTGGAACTTGCGTCGGTCCAGGCTAGGGATGCCGCGCGGCGCCCGCGCCACCGGCTCACCTCGCGAGAAGCGCGAATCAAGCGCCTGGCCCAGCGCATCGAGCTCGGACTGCGCTTGCTCCGCGGCGGCACCCGGGTAGTAGTCGATGCGGCGCAGCGCTTGCAGCGCCTCAGCGATGCCGCGCCAGCGTCGCCGGGCCTCGGCCTCTTCCAGTTCAGGCAGGGCGGCGGCCACTGCCTGCGCTTCCCTGCGCCACTGGCGGTAGGCGTCGGCGCGGTCGAACAGCGACAGCACCTCGGCACGCTGCGCCTCGTCGCGCGCCGACAGTTCGAGCACGCTGGCCTGCCCAGCGTGTGCTCGCACCTCGGTCACCAGCAGATCGAACAATGCTGCCTGGGCTTGCGGCAGGACATAGACACCGTCGCGCAGCGATCCGCAGCCCAGCGTCTTCAGCCCGCGCCAGACGCGCAGGCGAACGGCACTGGGCTGCGTGGGCAAGGTGAGGAAGAGTACGCTCCACATGATCGAAGCATACGCTACTCACGATGAAACAGACATTACTCAGAACGTACCAGCGGCTTCAAATCGTGCAGCGTAGGCTCGCGGGCCGCCGACCACGGCAAAACTCCCGGCGGGCCGCAATTGCGCGCAGGCCCTCCCGGGTGATCGCCTGCTGCCTCGCCTTCGTTCTGTTCTGGTTCGGTCTCAGAGGGCGTAAACGAGATGATCTGCCAGGCCAGCCTGGTCGCGATGTTACGCGCTACGGCCAACCAGACCCAAGCGAGCGGAGCCCAGTTTGAACGGTCGCGGTGTGCCATGAGGCGACGATCAAAGCGCGTCGGTACGCCGCGCTTTGATCGTCGCGCTCGAGCACGTCGGCCACCAACGCCCACTCGGCGTCGGTCAGGTCTGCGCCCCGGCCGCCCCGACGCTCACCGCGTTGCTGCGCGCGCGTTGAGCGTAACGACCACGCTGCCCTTCTTTCGCCCGGAGTCCACCACGCGATAGGCGTCGACGATCTGCGCGAAGGGGAAGCGCTGGTCGACAAGGGGCTTGAACACGCGCTGCTCAGCAAGCTCGGCGAGCGTCGCGAGGTCTTCGACCTTCTCGGCGGCGGGGCCCGCGACAACGCGGTGCATGTGTTCACCGCGGATGAACGGGGCGCCGAGGGTGGCGGGGAGATCGGAGAGGACAGCGAGCAGGCGGCCGCCGCGGGTGAGCACCGATCGGACGCGGGCATAGGGGGCGTTGCCGACGCAGTCTACGATCGCGTCGTAGCGCGCGGAGCCTGCGGCGAAGTCGGTGCTGGCGTAGTCGATGACTTGCTCGGCGCCGAGCGCGCGCGCAAGGTCAGCGTTGGCGGCGCTGCACACCGCCGTGACATGGGCGCCGAGGTGCTTCGCGAGCTGGACGGCTGCCGAGCCGACGCTGCCCGACGCGCCGTTCACGAGCACCCGTTCCGCGCCCTTGACTTCGCCGCGGCGGAGGTAGTCGAGAGCTGTCACGCCACCGAAGGGAAGCGAGGCCGCCTCCTCGAAGCTGAGGTTTGCCGGCTTGCGAACCAGCCGCCCATCCGCCGGCATGACGAGGTACTCGGCGTGGCAGCCCATCGCGCTGCCGGGAAACGCGAGCACCGGGTCACCGATGGCGAAGCGCGTGACGCCCGGGCCCAGTGCGTCCACCACGCCCGCGGCGTCGGTCCCCAGCACGCCCTTGCGTGGCCCGCCGAAACCCAGCGCGATCCCGCGCAACACACCGAAGCCGCGTGGCAGCACGCCGCTGCGCAGCCGAGAGTCGGCCGTCGTCACTGCGGCGGCCAACACCTGTATGCGTACATGACCTGGCGCGGGCGCGGGCCTGAGCTGCTCGCGAAACTCGACCACCTCCGGCGGGCCATAACGGGGAACGAATGCGACCTTCATGGGAAACCTCTCGTACTCAAAGCACGTCCTTGCCGTCGACGTTCTCGCTTTCGAGGCACTTGCTCATCATGCCCCGCGCCGCCATGCCCGAGTGCCATGGGTCTCCAGCCAAACCAGTCTTGACAGAACCTGCCAAGACTTCAATGCGCAGCAGCCATTGCCGGGATGATGTTGAATCTCGTGAGCGAGCAAGCCGCGGCTATGACTGCGCGGCCCGTTCGGGTGAGGTAGCAGCGATAGGTGCTCGTGACCTGCTTGTTCAGGCCGAGCCCGCGCAGGCGCCTGAGTTGACGCGCGTCATTGCTGCCGGTGCGAGGTGCAGCTTGGCAAGCAGGTCCGCCGCCAGCCATGGATGTTGAACTCGCCGTGCTGCAAGGTTTGCAGCACGGCCGGGTCGGCAGCGTTCAAGGAGTTCAGGCCCTTGACCGAAGGGTCTGCTTCCGCACGAGGCTGACGCAGCCGCTGCAGATCGCGCTCGCCAGCGCTGGGGTCGTCCAAGCTGGACAGAAACGCCAGGCAGCGCTGGTTGCAGCCCAGCAAATTCTCGCGCAGGTCGATCAGGCTGTAGATCGACTTCATCAGCGGCGCCAGTTCATGCGTGGTCGCCGCACCTTTGTGATCCACCCTGCGGTGGTACTTGAGAAGGCTCAGCTTGTCGCATCTTGCCGACATCGAAAACCATAGCGGATGGAAGAACGCCGAGGCTCGCGAATCCTCGTCGTCGAAGACCAGGCCGGACTGCGCGCGCCGATCGTTGCCGTGCTCGTGGCTGACGGCTGGCGCGTGGAGGATGCCAGCGACGGCCGCCACGTGCCGGTACTCATGCTGACGGCCCGCGACACGCTCTCGGACAAGGGGCTCGGCTTTGCTGCGGGCGCTGATGACTACGCGCTCAAGCCCTTTGCCAGTGACGAACTGCTGTGGCGCTGCCAAGCCCTGGCTCGCCGCGGCGAATTGGGCCGCGGCCAAGCGCTCGAACGCGGCCCACTGCGCATCGACCGCCGCAACGGCCAGGTGCGCTGCCACGAGCGCCCGGTCGAGGTCTCCGGCCACGCCCTGCGCTGGCTGGTGCCACTGCCCCCTGCGCCCGCTCGGTGGGGACGGCACGCTGCTGGTGGCCGAGGTCAGCGCCCTGCTGGAGGTGAGTCCCATGCGCAACGAGCTGCGGCGTTGGCTGATGGCTGCCGGGGGCGGGCTGCCGCTGCTGGCGCTGCTGCTGGGTGGCGCGCTGGCGCGGCGGATCGGCACGCCGCTGACCACGCTCGCCGCTCGCATTGCCCGCCGCGCACCCGATGCCCGGCCCGGCGACCTCGCTCGCGACCTGGTGCACGATGAGGGCGGCGAATTGGCCCGCCACCTGGACCATTGGCATGCCCGCACGTGTGACCTGCTCGCCCGCGAGCAGGCCTTCACCGCCGATGCCAGCCACGAACTGCGAACGCCGCTGACCGTGCCCGGCCTGGCCGCCGACCGGCTGCGGACGCCGGCCACGGCCGAACAGCGACCGCTCGTGCGGTCCATCCCCGCGGCTGGCTGGCGGCTGCAACAGACCATCGACCTGTTGCTGGCACCGGCGCGGAAAGCGCCAACCGACGCGACCACCGCACCGGAAAGGCCGCTGCTACCGACGCTGGAGCAACGGGAGCTCGCGCACGCTCCCTTGCTCGACCGCGAGGGCGTCGAGGTTGATCTCCAGGTGCCGGTCTCACTGACACGCCACGGGTCGCCCGCGTTGACGCAGCGCCTGGTCGGCATGTCGGCCAACGCCATTGCCCACACGCAAGCGCCCCGGGTCGTGATTGAGACCGACGCGACCGAGCTGCGCCTGAGCCATTCCAGCCGGCCGCCCGCGGCTGCACTGCGGGGTGCCGACGCCGCCGGTCGTGCCCGTGGCGTCAAGGGCGCAGACAGCACCGCACAGGGCCGGGGTCTTTTCATCCTGCGCCGGCTGGCGGAGCGGCGCCGCCTGGCCCTGGAGCTGCGCCCCTGCGACGGGCAGACCAACGCGATCGTGCGCAGCGCTGGCGCGGCTGCGCAGGCTGGCCTGCGCGCCTGAGTGGGCGGCGCTGGTTCGGCCCTGCAAGCAAGAGGCGCTTCGCGAGCGCTTCACGCTCGGGCCCCTAAGGTGCGGTGCGTGGCGGTCTTTGCCACTCCAACCACTTGATCGAAAGCGCGGCAATGCACAACTTCCTCAACCGCAGGATGACCCTGAAAATCCTGCTGACCGTGTTCGGCCTGGCTGGTGCCATCGGCGCCTTGTGGTGGGCGATCTTCGCCCTGAAGGCCTACGAGATCTCGCCCGAGCAGCTGCAGGCGCGCTACGCGCACACCCGTGCGTCGGCGCCGGCACCACAGGTGCAGCTTGGCGCGGTAGAGCCGGTGACCGTGGGCACCACGGCCGCGTGGGCCCAATCGCTGCGTTACACCAGCTTCGACGGGGCCCTGGTGCGCGGACGCATAGTCCACCCCGAGGATCCGGCGCGGCCCGACACCACGCATCCCCGGCGCTCGGTGCTGCTGGCCCTGCATGGCATGGGCCGCACGCAGTGGCGCTGGTGGCAGAGTGAGTACAAGGGGCGCCCTACCATCGAGAGCACGCACCTGCTGGCCGAGCGCGCGCTGCAGGCCGGCCATGTCGTCGTGGCGCTCGATGCCCGACTGCACGGCGACCGCAAGGACCCCCACCGGCCGCTCATGGCGAGCGAGCTGATGCGAAATCTTCATGTGTGGGGCGAGCGCGAGCCCTACGAGCGGCTGATCGTCGACACGGTCAAGGACTACCGCGTGCTGCTGGACTGGGTCGAGCAGCAGCCGCTATTGGATGCCGGCCGGATTCGCGCGGCTGGCTACAGCATGGGCGCGCAAATGGCGCTGCTGCTGGCGGCCACCGACACGCGGGTGGGCAGTGTCGCCGCAATGGTGCCACCGCATGTGGACTGCCGGGTGGCGGTCGTCGCACCCGTCAGCGTCGGGGCATGGCTGGGGAACGTCGAGGTCTGGCTGCTGACGGCCGACGACGACGAATACGCGTCACAACCGGACAACTTGGCCCTGTTCGCGACGCTGCGCAGCCACGCCAAGAAGCACTTGACCTTTCCCGGAGGCCACCTGCTGCCGCCGACCTATGTCGAGCAACTGCAGCCGTGGCTGCAACCGAATACCCAGGCGTCGGGAACGGCCGTTGCGCGCCTCCGGGACCAAGCACCACTGCAACGCGGCGCCCGAGAGATCGCATTGAATGGTGGCTGCGGCGTGTCGCCGCGATTCACGGGCACGGCGGTCGCGTTGCCCTCCAGCGCCTCGTGAGCAGTCATCAGGTTCGGCATGGGACACCCGCTGGTTTCGGCAAAGTACCCAGGCAGACGCTTCGTCCGTGGTGTGTCGAGCTGTTCTGCGATGGCCCGACGAGGATCGGGATCTCCGGCCGGCCGGTCCACTGAGTCAGAAGGAGGGGTGGTGTCGACGGTTCGGGTTGTCGCACTTTCGCTTCAGCGGCCCGGCGCACTTGTTGTACTGGCGGATGCAGCGCATGAGCTTCTTGTCCAGGTTCTTGACGGAAGTGAAGATGCCGCGGCCGATCACGTCGCGCCGGATGCGCGAGAACCAGCTCTCGACCTGGTTCAGCCACGACGAGCAGGTCGGCGTGCAATGGACCTGCACACTGGTGCGCTGGGCCACGAGGGTCTGGACCAACTCGGTCTTGTGGCTACTGACGTTGACGCAGATGACGTGGATCTCGCGCCCCTACGGCTCGTACTTGTTGATCTGCGATCCGAGTGTTGATCTGGTGGCTGATGCTCGCAATTCCCGCTCAGGGTGTTGCGGCCCCGACAATGGCGTTCTGTAGTCCTAAGCATCATGGCGACGTCGCCGCGGCTTCGGTGGACCTGAAAGCCGCAGCCGGTTATGTGCACAATGGTCAAGAAGCAACAGTAGGCCATCAGCGTCTGCGAACTGACGCAAACTCGCCACGTGCTGACGGTGACGCCGCAGCGTTGACCGAACAAGTGGTGAGCGGCATGAGATCACGCGAATACGCCAGCGAACAGACGCAATACGGTGCGCAGAGTGACACTCGCCTCATGCATGCCCTGAGCTTTCACCGTCGGCGCCTGCAGCGCATCGTGGGGTTGACGCTCGTGGGTTGGGTGTTCGCGCTCGCTTCCGGGGTGGTCAATGCCTGCCTGTCGGCACCCGAACCGACACCGCGCAGCGGGCTCGCCCAGCAGATTTCAGTTGGCAAAGCGGCGCGCGACGCGCACGTGAGCGACACCGGCCACGCTGCCGCGGCGTCATCACCGCACGACCGCTCCGCCACATCGGACAGCTGCCGGAAGTTCTGCGACGACAAGACCTCTGCGCTGCCTAAGAGCCTGTCCTCGCCCGCCGACCTGCCGGCGTCCTTGGTGGTGGCGTTCATTGACTGGCCGCTCGACGTACTGGGCGTCTCAGCTGCTGCGCTGTGGTTGCGTTGGCAGACTGCCGCGCAGGGTCCGCCCCTGGTCATCCGCTTGCAGCGCCTGACGCTCTAGATTCCTGCCGGCCAGCCCCCGGGACTTGCTCCCGTGTGCGGCCGACCGCACCATCGCCTCGCCCGCCTTCGCCGGGCAGGTCGCCAGCCCATAACCCCGCACGCGCCCTTTGGCGCACCCTTCTCACTGATCAGGAGATCAACATGACCTCGCTCCACAAAGCCATCGTTCTTTCTGTCGCCATCGTCCTGGTGGCTCCAGTCGGCCAACTCGCCGCCCAGCCTGCCAAGGCCGATGAACACGCGGCCCACCATGCGGCAGGCGCGGCGCCGACGCCCATGCCGGCACAGGAGGCGCGCATGAAGGCGATGCGCGACATGCGCGACAGGATGGCTGCCGCGAAGACGCCGGAAGAACGTCAGGCGCTGATGGCGGCCCACATGAAGGCCATGGGTGAAGGCATGCAGATGATGAAAGACATGTCCGGCATGTCCGGCATGTCCGGCATGTCCGGCATGGGCGGCATGGGCGGCATGGGCGGCATGGGCGCCCCGGGTGCAAAACCCGTTACGGGCGCAATGGCCGGTGCCAACGCCATGCCCGCCGACATGGCCAAGCACCATCAGATGATGGAAGCGCGCATGGAGATGATGCAGACCATGATGGAAATGATGATGCAACGCATGTCCCTCATGCCTGCCGGGGGCAAGTGAGGCGGTGGCAGTCAGGGCGGTTGGCGCGACGAAAGTCCGCGCCTGCCGCAATGACGCGCCACAATTCTGTCGATGAGGCGGCAGTCCGGGCCGATACGGCGCCTCGTCCCGGTTTGCGCGCAGCCGCCGAAGTTGGCTTGACCTTCACATCATAGGAAGGTCTAGTCTTGCGGCTCTGAACCCCAAGACAACGCAAGCGCGCGTTCGCGGGAATCCACAAGGAGTCCACCATGGCGACCGACCACCTCCCCCAGGACAGCACAGCCCCCGAGCCAAGCAAGCCCCCACGCACGCTGTGGGTCGCTGCGGCGATGACGGCGCTGATCGGCGCTTTCTTCCTGCTGCGCGAGCATTGGGGTCATGTCGCCGGCTTCTGGCCCTATCTGCTGCTGCTTGCCTGTCCGTTGATGCACCTGTTCCACGGCCACGGAGGCCACGGCCGGTACGGCGCCCACGGAACGGGCCATGGACGCGCGTCGAATCGGGAGGCTTAGATACATGGACATGAAGTCGCAACACGCCCACACCGGCCACTCTCACGGGGTTCCAGGTGCGCATGCACCTGACCGCGACCACGCGCACGGGGATGGACATGCACATCGGCACTCGCAAGTTGCACCGGTCGCGGGCGCCGGGTCACCGAAGGACCCTGTCTGCGGCATGTCGGTCACGGAGATGTCGGAACATCGCACGGTGCACGAAGACCGGCCGTACTACTTCTGCAGCACGAAGTGTCTGGCGAAGTTCAGCGCCCAACCGTCCCGGTACATGCAGCCTGCGCCACTGGCCCCGGCGGCCTCCGAGGCCCCCGCAGGATCGGTCTACACCTGCCCGATGCACCCCGAGATCCAGCAGGACCATCCGGGCAACTGCCCCAAGTGCGGCATGACGCTCGAGCCGGTCCTGCCTGATCTCGACGAGACCGAGAACCCGGAACTCGTCGACTTCAAGCGCCGGTTCTGGTGGACCTTGCCCCTGACCTTGGTCGTCACCGTGCTGGCCATGTTCGGCCACCGCTTTGGCTGGTTCGACATGGCCCGCCAGAGCTGGATCGAACTGGTGCTGACGCTGCCGATCGTGCTGTGGGCCGGTGCACCGTTTTTCGTGCGCGGGGCGCAGTCGATAGTCAATCGCAGCCCGAACATGTGGACGCTGATCGGCCTGGGCACGGGCGCGGCCTTCGTCTACAGCGTCGTGGCCACCGTCGCGCCACAGGTCTTCCCGGCCTCGTTCGTCTCCATGGGCAGGGTGGCGGTCTACTTCGAGGCTGCCGCCGTCATCATCTCACTGACGTTGCTCGGCCAGATCCTTGAATTGAAGGCGCGCTCCCAGACGTCGGCGGCCATCAAGTCGCTGCTCGGCCTCGCACCGAAGACCGCGCGGCGGGTCGCGCCCGACGGCAGCGAGTCCGACGTCCCGCTTGCACTAGTGCACGTCGGCGATCTGCTGCGCGTGCGGCCAGGCGAGAAGGTTCCTGTCGACGGCGTGGTGGTCGAGGGCAGCAGTGCGCTGGACGAGTCGATGCTGACCGGCGAGCCCTTGCCCGTCAGCAAACGCGTGGGGGACAAGCTCATCGGGGCGACGATGAACACCAGCGGCGCGCTTGTCATGCGCTCCGAGCACGTCGGTTCGGCCACGGTGTTGTCGCAGATCGTGCAGATGGTCGCGATGGCGCAGCGCTCACGTGCGCCGATGCAGCGCATGGCCGATACCGTCGCGGGCTACTTCGTCATGGTGGTGGTCGGCATCTCGCTGCTGAGCTTCTTCGGCTGGGGCCTCTTTGGCCCGGAGCCGAGCTGGGTCTACGGCCTGATCAACGCCGTGGCCGTGTTGATCATTGCCTGTCCCTGTGCGCTGGGTCTGGCCACGCCGATGTCCATCATGGTCGCCACCGGTCGCGGTGCGACCAGCGGCGTGCTGTTCCGAGACGCCGCCGCGATCGAGAATCTGCGCAGGATCGACACCTTGATCGTCGACAAGACCGGGACGCTGACCGAGGGCCGACCGAGCTTCGAACGCGCGGTAGCGACAGCCGGCCACACCGAGGACGAGGTTCTGCAACTGGCCGCCAGCCTGGACCAGGGCAGCGAACACCCGCTGGCCGCCGCCATCGTCAACGCGGCCCGCGAGCGCGGTCTGACGTTGCAGAGACCCGAACAGTTCGACTCCGGGTCGGGCATCGGCGTGCGCGGCACCGTCGGGGAGAAGTCCCTTGCGCTGGGCAACACGGCACTGATGGCGCAGCTCGGTGTCGACGTGGCGCCCCTTGCCGTGCAGGCCGAGGCCCTGCGCGCGCAGGGTGCGAGCGTGATGCACCTGGCGGTCGACTTGACCCTTGTCGGCCTGCTGGCAGTGTCCGACCCGATCAAGGCCACGACACCCGAGGCCCTGGCCATGCTGCGTGCGGCCGGCCTGCGCGTCGTGATGGCGACCGGCGATGGCCTGACCACCGCGCGCGCCGTCGGCCAGCGCCTGGGCATCACCGAGGTCCACGGGGAAGTGAAGCCCGCCGACAAGCTCGAGCTGGTCGAGGAGCTGCAGGCCGAGGGCCGGCGCGTCGCGATGGCCGGCGACGGCATCAACGATGCGCCCGCGCTGGCGCGGGCCGATGTCGGCATCGCAATGGGCACCGGCACCGATGTCGCCATGAACAGCGCCCAGCTCACGCTCGTCAAAGGTGACCTGCGCGGCATTGCCACCGCACGTGCACTGTCGGTCGCCACGGTGGCCAATATGAAGCAGAACCTGGCTTTTGCCTTCGTCTACAACGCGCTGGGCGTGCCCTTGGCAGCGGGCTTGCTGTTCCCGTTCAACGGCTGGCTGTTGTCGCCAATGGTCGCGGCGCTGGCGATGAGCCTGAGTTCGGCGTCGGTGATCGGCAATGCGCTGCGCCTGCGCCGTGCGAAATTGAATCGCGACTGACCGCAGGTAGGGCGATGGACATCGTTGCACACACACTGTGGGCCGCCGCGGGCGCTGCGGTGATTCATCGTCGGCGACCGCTGTCGCGGGGCACTGTGGTGGCCGCGCTGGTGCTGGCGGCCTTGCCCGATGTGGGCCATCTTCTGCCTATCGCGGGCTGGTGGCTCTTCGCCGACGGATCCTTTGCTGCCCTTCTTGGTTACGCGGTGGCCGTTCCCGGACAGGAACCCGTTTTGCCGCCACTGGTCGGGTTGTTGTCGCATCACCTGCATTGCGTGATGCACAGCGCTCCGATCGCCGCTCTTGTCACGCTTGTTCTGTGGGCGGGGCGGCGAACACTCTGGGTACCGCTTCTGGGCTGGTGGTCGCACATCGTGATCGATGTGTTCACGCATTCGGCCGACTACTACGCGGTGCCGGTGCTGTACCCGTTCACGGAGCGCGGCTTCGATGGCATCGCATGGATCACGCCATGGTTCCTGGTACTCAACTACGCGGCCTTGCTGGCGGTTGGCGTGTACCTGATGCGGTCGAAGGGGCGTCCGGGCCACGGTCGTGGCGGCTGACTGACCCAGGCTGCACTGGCCGAAGCGCGGTCAATGCAGGCGAAGCAGGTGGCTATGACGTCGACGCCACGGTGCTCGCAGACTTGGCGCAGACCGGAACGCGGTGCGCGCGCGGCGTGTCCGGTGTCAGGCGCAAGGCATTGCGCACCCGCGCGGATCTCCTGACGGCACCCATCGGCGGCTGACGATCGGAGTCATTGCGTCAGATCAATGCATGGGAAGATTTCCCATGTCATGCTTTGTACCGTGATGGACATGCGTGAATCCCGTTCCGACCTTTCGCTTGGCGCCGCCCTGCGCCTGATGGCACCACTCGTGCGATGGCTGTTGCGCGAGGGCGTGACATACCCCCAATTTGCCCACGCGCTCAAGCAGACCTTCCTCGACGCCGCTCCGTGTGTCCTCGAATCGAGTTCGACCAAGCTCAATGACTCGAGCGTCAGCGCGTTGACCGGCGTCCATCGCAAGGACGTTCGCGCATGGCGCGCCGTTGGGCGGCCGCTTCCGCAGGCCAAGACGTTTGGCGCCGTCATGGAGGTCTTTGCCCGTTGGTCGAACGACCCGCAGTACTGCGACGCGCGTGGACGCCCCCGCATCCTGGATCGCATGGGCGGCCCGGGATCCTTCGAAGCACTTGCCGCCTCTGTGTGCAATGAC
>PNKD01000094.1 GCA_013822265.1 Leptothrix sp. (in: b-proteobacteria) | reverse complement strand
CTAGTGTAGTGTTCGACTCTTGCGGGAACTTATTTGAGTTACGTGCTTCCAATACTCTACTTCGGTTTGCATTGGAGCGAGCAATTGCGAGTTGCCCCAGGGATAGAGTTGACGGATGAGCAGGAAGTCGAGCTGACGAGACTTGCGCGCTCCAAGCGCACCAGCGTCAGGCTGGCCCAGCGCGCGCGGATCGTCCTGCTGGCCGCACAGGGCCTTCAGAACAAGGATATCGCCGAGCAACTGGGCGTCGGGCGCGTGCAGGTAGCGCGCTGGCGCGCGCGCTACCTGGAGTCGGGACTTCAAGGCATTGAACGGGACCTGCCGCGCGGTGCGCCGCCGGTGAAGGTGGACGTTGCGAAGCTGGTGGAACTGACCACGCAGAGCACGCCCGAGGCGGCCACGCACTGGAGTACGCGCAAGATGGCTGCGGTGCTGGAGATCAGCCCCAGCACCGTGATGCGCCACTGGCAGGCCAACGGTCTGAAGCCGCACTTGGTGCGCGGCTTCAAGGTCTCGCGCGATCCGAAGTTCGTCGAAAAGCTCGAAGACATCGTAGGCCTGTACATGTCGCCGCCCGAGCACGCGCTGGTGCTGTGCTGCGACGAGAAGAGCCAAGTGCAGGCGCTGGACCGCACGCAGCCGGGTCTGCCAATGAAGAAAGGGCGCGCGCGGACGATGACGCATGACTACAAGCGCAATGGCACGACCACGCTGTTCGCGGCGCTCAACGTGCTGGACGGCACCGTTATCGGCCAATGCCAACAGCGCCACACTCACGCAGAGTGGCTGAAGTTCCTGCGCAAGATCGACCGCGAAACGCCCAAGGGCAAGACGCTGCACTTGATCGCCGACAACTACGCCACCCACAAGCATCCGGCGGTGCAGGGATGGCTGGCCAAGCACCCGCGCTTCAACATGCACTTCACGCCGACCTCGGCGTCGTGGCTGAACATGGTGGAGCGATTCTTCCGCGACATCACCGTCAATCGGCTGCGCCGCGGCGTGTTCACCAGCGTGCCCGAGTTGATCAGCGCCATTGACGAGTACGTCGCCCATCACAACATCAAACCCAAGCCGTTCATTTGGACCAAAAGTGCTGCCGATATCCTGCAGAAGGTAATTCGGGCCAATGCGCGCTTAAGTTCCAAACAGAACGCAACACTACACTAGCGTCGGCGGCAAGTCCGCCTGGATCTGGCACTTCTCGTCGACGCACAGGACCATGGCCATCACCTGCGGAGCCATGTTCAGCCCCACGATGTCGCGCACCTTGTCCACGAACATCGGGTCCGTGGACAGCTTGAAGGTCTCCTGCCGGTGCGGTTGCAGACCGAACGCCCGCCAGATGCGCGAAACCGCCGTCTGCGTCAGCCCGGCCTCGCGCGCCATCGTGCGGGTGCTCCAGAGCGTGGCGCCGTCTGGCACGGACTCCAGCGTCTTGGCGATCACGGCATCCACCTTCGCATCGTCAATCGTTCGCGGAGCTCCCGAACGCTGGGCATCCAGCAGGCCATCCAGTCGATGCTCCACGTAGCGCGCGCGCCACTTGCCGACCGTCTGCGGTGTCACCCGCTGCCGCACGGCAACCGCCTTGCTGTCCTGCCCATCGGCACAGGCCAGTACGATGCGGGCCCGCAAGGCCAGCGCCTGCGCCGTCTTGCGCCTGAGCGTCAGCGCAACAAGTTCGTCGCGCTCAGGCTCGGTGAGCACCAGTTCAGACTTCGGTCTTCCTCGCATCGCCGCCTCGTCGTGTTCACACGCTACACCACGGCGTGGCCTCGACTGAATTAGTTCAATGAACTTCTAACTGACGAGACTGGCGCTTCTGCTTCACCCGATCCACCTGTTCGCTCTATTGAGCCTAACCAAGTCTCCTGAAGCCCGACCCCACCCAACCAATCGCTCTCGTCGCTCAACGCTGCTTCGCCCGTCGAGTCGGTCGTGGCGCCACTGACTCGACGCCCAGGCCCTGCAAGATCGAGCGCAGGCCGACCTCGAATGTGTTCTCGAAGTGCTCTGGGATGAAGTAGCGGCCCGCCTGCGCCACGTGCGGGTGCTTGACCTTCAGGTCCTGCTCGGTCATCGGGTTCAGCGACGAAGGTCCTTGCGCGTAGCCACTGATCTCGTCGAGCGTGGCGCCGAGCATGTAGTAGCCGAGCACGCGAAAGCCGCGCGCGGCGGCTTCGTCGGACAGACCAGCAGCACGAAAGCAGTCGAGGATCTCGCCCAGGAAAGCGATACCCGTCGGCGAGTTCCAGCGATGCAGGGCCAACCAGGGATAAAAGCGGGCGTGCCGCCGCGCCATCTCGCGCCACTGATGCGCCAACTGCCGCAACCGAAGGCCTGCGGCCAGGCTGCGATCGGGGATGGGAATGCCCGACAGCACGCGGTCGACCAACGCGTCAAGCACATGAGCCTTGCTCGGAAAGTGGTTGTAGAGGCTCATCGCCTCGCAGCCCAGCGCCTCACCCAGGCGGCGCGTGCTGAAAGCCTCCATGCCGTCGCGCGAGATCAAGGCCAGCGCCTCGAGCTCGATGCGCTCACGCGTCAGTGCCGGCCGGGGCGGTGATCGTCGCTTATTCACGCTTCGCGTGCCTTCGCTGAGTTCGGTATTTACAGTGTAAGCCTTGTGGCTATACTTACAGCGTAAGTCTGGAGCCTATTCCCCCCACCACCCGCGCCCGGACCGGCCGCGGTTTCGTCTTGGGCCGCTGAAGAGCGGCCATTGCTTCACAGCCACTTCAGGAGTCACCATGTCGAAAGTCCTTGCCAGACAGGGAATCCTCGTCACCACGCTCGCGGCCACGGGTTGCGCGTCGTTGGCCGTCACAGACCAGGCCATCGTCGACCGCACGGCTTTCGCGCTCGGCCTCAACAAGGGCGAGTTCACAGTCAGCAACCGCCAGAACGAAGGGACGACCACGCGCTACAGCGTGCGAACCAAGTCTGGACAGGAGTACAACTGCTTCGTCGGCGGCTCGATCAACGTGCTGGGTTCATCCGTGTCGGAGGCGATTTGCAGCAAGAAGGGCGAACCCACACGCAACCCGTTGCTGCGCTGAAGCCATGAGCAGCGCGCAAGCCGTCACCACCAGCATTGCCTTGCTGGCCCTGCTGATCACGGGCATGTCCATTCACGTGTCGCGGTTGCGACTGCGGCATCGCGTCAGCTTCGGCGATGCGGGTCACAAGGACCTGCTCGTCGCGGTGCGGGCGCACGGCAACGCAATCGAGCAGACCACACTGTTCTCAGTGCTGGCGCTGAGCTGCCTGGCGCTGCCCACCGTTCCCGGCGGCTCGCTGACCGCCTGCGCCGCGGTCTTCACCCTGGCGAGGTTGGTCCACGCCGCGGCGATCTTCAGCCGGCGGCTGAGCCTTCGACAGGCGGCTCACGCCACGAGCACACTCGTTCACGTGGTGTTGGCCCTGACGATCCTGTGGGCCGTGTTGCAGTGAGTCCCCGGTTGAAGTGCTGGCGGCAAGGCGGCCGCGAGTTCATCTGGCGCGGACACCGGCTGTTCTTCAAAGACGAAGGCAGCGGGCCGGCCGTATTGCTCTTGCACGGCTACCCGACGGGCTCCTTCGACTGGCATGCGCAGTGGCCGATGTTGGTGCCGCACTTCCGCCTGATCGCGCCCGACTTTCTCGGGCTGGGGTTCTCAGACAAGCCTCCGCAGCACGACTACACGCTGTCCAACCACGCCGAGGCGGTTGACGATCTGCTGGCTTCGCTCGGACTTGCGGACGTGCGCGTGGTGGCTCATGACCTGGGTGTTCGCGTGGCGCAAGAGATGCTCGCCACGCGGGAAGCGCAGCAAGCGTCGTGTGCGGTGAAGAGCCTGGTGCTGCTCAACGGGGCGATGTGCCCGGAGGCGTACCGTCCGCGCATGATCCAGCGCCTGCTGGCCTCACCCATGGGCGCGTGGTTGGGCCCGCGCATCCCACGCGCCGCGTTCGACCGCGCCTTGCGGGAACTGTTCGGCAAGCAGACCCCGCCGCCTCTGGACCTGCTCGACGACTTCTGGTCTCTGGTCGAACTCGGCGAAGGACGCCGTGTCACGCATGCGGTGGGGCGCTTCTGGCAACCCCATCTGGCGATGCGCGACCGCCTCGTGGGCGCGTTGTTGCGAAGCCGCGTGGCGCTTCGGATCATCAACGGCGCTGCCGATCCCAACTCGGGGCGCCACATGGTCGCTCGCTGGCTCGCCCTGGCTCCGCACACGGACGTCGTCAGCCTGGAAGGCATAGGCCATTGGCCACAGATCGAGGACGCGCGAGGCACGGCGGGCGCCATCCTCGACTTCCTGGGCGCCTGACTCCGAGCCGCTGCAGGGCGGCGCCTACCCGTGGCGCCCGCTCTCGTCCATTCCTCGGCTCCTGCGCGACGGGCTCGGCGCGCGCGTCGGCCAAGCGTCCTGGCC
Organism: Leptothrix sp. (in: b-proteobacteria); assembly: GCA_013822265.1. Lineage (GTDB taxonomy): Bacteria > Pseudomonadota > Gammaproteobacteria > Burkholderiales > Burkholderiaceae_C > Rubrivivax. Next base: position 11,997 of record PNKD01000094.1, on the reverse strand, counting down.
CTTTGCTTGAATCAATCGATCGCCAGGTGTGCCACAACGGTGCGGACCGCCGGTGACGGCGCATACGGCGCGAAAGAGGTGGAGTCGGCGTCAAAGACTCAGGTGCAGGAGTGGAGGAACCTCCTGCTGCGCGGCAAGGACCCGAAAGCCCTGGGCAAGCATTGGGGTGGCCTGCAGGTCCAGATCGGCGTACGCATGCGCCCAGCCGCAGCACTGTGGGCGACGCGGAACGCCGCGGTCCACTTGGTTGTGGGACGACGGGCATTGCGTTCGAGAGCGCCTCTTGCGGCCTTGTGGCGGCGCCGGGGTCGCCGCGCCCGAGATGGCGGGGAAGCCGTTGCGCTTCCGGCAAGCTGCCGGTCGTGACCGACTCTTCATGGTCGTCATGTGCGCAGCCAACCCGCAGGCCCGGCGCGAGGCGCTGCACCGACCCTTCCGGCACCTGGGTAACCGCTGTTCTTAAGATCATTGCAGGGCCAGGGCGGGCGCGAGCGCCAGGGCTTGACGCATATGCCGCGCCGCGGCCAGGCCCGTGACGAGCAGCGTCAGCACGCTGGCCAGCGCCAAGGGCCAAGCCAGGCCGGCTTCGATGCCCACGCGGTCGACGAAGCCGGCGAGGTAGTTCTCACCCAGCCAGGCGGCCAGCGGCAGGCCGACCAGCGCTGCGGCCGCCAGCGGCAGCGCGAACTCGGCCGCCACCTCGCGCGCCACGGCAGCGGCGCTGGCCCCATGCAGGCGCCGCAACACCAGCTCGGTGCGCCGGCGGCGCAGTGTGTCGGCGACCAGGGCGTAGGCGCCGAGCATGGCCACGCCCATCGCCAGCAAACTGGTGGCGGCCAGCATCGCCGTCAGCTGCTCTTCCTGGCGGTAGGTGTCGGCGCGCTGCTCGTCGGCCGACTGGATCTGGTGCGGCACGCGCGGGCCGTGGGCTTTCCAGAGGGCGTCCAGGGCTTGGCGCAGCGCCGGCAGGTCGGGCCCGTACACGCTCAGGTCCCACTGCGGCGCCTCGCTGACCAAGAAACCCTGCGGCAGCCCGGGGTCACGCGCCGACTCCAGCTTCACGTCCTTGACCACGGCCACCACGCGGCGCAGCTCGGTGCCCTCCTGCAAGAACCCACCGCCGCCGCGCAGCAAGGCCCCGACGGCGGCTTGCGGGCTGGCAAAGCCCAGCAACTGGGCGGCCTTGGCGTCGATCACCAGGCGCTGCTCGCCTGAGCCTTCATGCGCGTTGCCGGCCAGCAGCGTCATGCCGTAGGTGTCGAAGAAACCGCTCGAGACCGTGGTCAGGCGCAGCACCGCCTTGTGCTGGGCGGGGCCGACGTGCAGTTCGGTTCGACCCCGGGTCTCGCGCGCCGGCATGATGCTGCTGAAGGCCCAGTGCTTGATCGCCGGATGTTGCTTGAGCGCCGCCACCAGCTCGTCCAGGGGCGGTATCTGCTCGGGGTTGAGCATCATGCCCAGCCACAGCCGGTTGTGGGTCTCGAAGCCGCGGTCGGCGCGCAGCAGATGCTGCTGCTGCACGGCCAGCACGCCGGCCAGCGCCAGCAACAGCAAGGCGCTGGCCAGTTGCAGCGTGAGCAAGCCCTGGCGCACGCGCCGGCCCCAGGGCCCTTCGCTGGCCGTGCGGCCCTGCAGCGCCGGGGCCGGCGCGGCGCGCAGCGCCAGCCACGCCGGCCACGCCAGCGTCAGCGGCGCGAGCAACAGCACGCTGAGCGCCAGGCCGGCCAGGGCGAGCGTGGGCACCGGGTCGGCCACTGCCAGCGCCGGCGGCAGACCCAAACCGTTGGCCACCGAGGGCGCCACCCACCAGGCCAGCAGCAACGCGCCGCCGGCGCTGAGCAACAGCGGCAGCAGCCCCTCCACGGCCCAGAGCTGCAGCAGGTGGCCGTCGTGGGCGCCCAGGCTGCGCCGCAGCGCCGTTTCGCGCTGGCGCCGCAGCAGGCCCGCGGCCTGCAGGTTCATGTGGTTCAAGGCCGCCATCAGCAGCAGCAGCGCGGTGGCGGCGGCCACGGCGCCGAGCACGCGCCAGCGCAATTCAGCCGCTTCGCCTTCGAAGGGCAGCTGGGTCAGCGTCAGACCGCGAAAGTAGGCCGCCTCGCGGCCGGCCTTCCACTCGGCCGGCAGCTCGGCGTAGCGGGGGCTGGCCACGAAGGCCTCGCGCATCCAGCCGCCGATCTGGTCGACCGAGACGCCCGGCCGCAGCCGCGCAAAGACCCGGCCGTTGACGAGATAGATCGCCGCGCGGTCTTGCTCGGACCAGCCGTTGCCCTGCGAGTCAAAGCCCACCATCGCCATGGCGTCGCCGACCATGGGGTTGGCGCCCCCGAAGGGCGCGCGCGGGTCGGTATTGGGGATGACTGCGGCGACCGTGTAGCTGCTGCCGCGCGACACCAGCAAGCGGCCCAGCGCCTGCTCCGGCGGCAGTTCGCCCCAGAGCTTGCGCAGCAAGCCCGTGGTGATGGCAATGCCGTCATGCCGGCTCAGCGCCGCGCCCAGGTCGCCCTGCACGGCCTTGAGGCCGAGCAGGGGCACGACCGAGGGGTCGGCCATCAACAGCAGCGCCGGCTGCAGGCGGCCCTCGATGCCGATGTCGATGCCGTGGGTGGCGACGCGGCTGATCAGGTCCAGCGGCACCTGGCGCTCTTTGAGCAGGCTGCCCAAGGCCACGGGCGACGCCGTGAACCAGGGGCGCGGCTGCCCGGGGACATTGCCCTTGAAGTCGAGCAGCACCACGCGTTCGGGGTCGGGAATGGCAGGGTCGACTTCCGCCAGCGCCAGCGCCAGCAGCGCCACCAGCAGGCAAGCGGCCAGCGCCAGCGTCAGCCCCGCCGCCGCCACCAAGGTGGTGCCGCGGCGCTGGCGCAAGCCGCGCAAGGCGTCGAGCAGCAGGGCCCTCACGCCGCGTGCTCCGCGTGCGCGTCGACCAGCACGCGGCCGTCGAGCAGGCGCACCGTGCGTGAGGCCAGCGCCGCATGCTCGGCGCTGTGCGTCACCATCACCAGCGTCGTGCCTTCGTCGTTGAGCTCGCGCAGCAGCCGCATCACCTGTTGGCCGTGCGCGCTGTCGAGGTTGCCGGTGGGCTCGTCGGCCAGCAGCAGGGCGGGCCGCGCGGCAATGGCGCGGGCAATCGCCACGCGCTGCTGTTGGCCACCGCTGAGCTGGCTGGGATGGTGCGCCGCCCGGTGTTCCAGGCCAAGCCGCTGCAGCACCTCGGCCACGCGGGCGCGCTGGGCCTTTGGCGGCATGCTGCCGTAGCGCAAGGCAAGCTGCACGTTGTCGTGCACCGTCAGCTCGTCGATCAGGTTGAAGCTCTGAAACACGAAGCCGATGCGGCCGCGGCGGATCGCGGCCAGCTCGCGCGCGGACTTGCCCGCCACGTCCTCGCCCTGCAGCCGGTAGAGCCCGCTGCTGGGACTGTCCAACAAGCCCAGCAGCGCCAGCAGGCTGGTCTTGCCGCAGCCCGAGGGGCCGGTGATGGCGACGTACTCACCGGCCTCGATCTGCAGGTCCAGTGCGTCCAGCGCCGTGGTCTCCACGTTGCCGGCGCGGTAACGTTTGCTCAATTGCTGTAGTTCGATCATGGCAAGGCCAGCCTTTCGGCGTCGGTTGGGGGTTGGGAGATCAAGACCTGCTCGCCGGCCTGCAGACCGGCCAGCACTTCCACCTGACCGGCGGCGCGCCGGCCCAGTTGCACCGTGCGCCGCCGCAGTTCACGGCCCTGGCGCACGTAGAGCTGGGTCTGCACGCCCGGGCCCTCGGGCAGCAGCAGGGCGGGGGTGGGGCGGCTCAGCTGCAGGCGCAGGTCGACGGCCTGGCCGGGACGCAGCGCGGCCGGCGGCTCGCCCTCGCTCCAGCGCAGCTGCACGCGCACCTTGCCGCCCTGCACCAGCGGCAGGGTCTGGGCCAGGCGCAGGCTGCCCACGGCACTGGTGGCGAGTTGGCCGACATGCAGGCGCGGCAAGTAGAACTCTTCCACGTCGGCCACGAGCTGTACGCCGCCGGCAGGGTCGTCGATGCGGCCCAGGCGATCGCCGGGGCGAACGATGCCACCCACCTGCAGCTGAAAACCGCTGAGCTGGCCCGCGATCGGCGCCCGTTGCAGCCGCCGCGCTTGTGCGCGTTGCAGCAGCTGCAGGCCGCGCTGCAAGCCCTGCACCGCGCGCGCCATGTCGGCAAGGGACTGCTGGCGCGTCAGGTCTTGCAGACGCAGGTCTTCGCGTGCCTGCTGCAGCACTTGGGTGGCCAGCCCTTTTTGCCGCTCGGCTTGCTCCAGCGAGGCTTGGGAAACGAAGCCCGCGGCCGCCAGCTGACTTTGTCTTTCGTACTCCGACAGCATTTGCTGCTGCCTCGCCTGCAGCTGGGCCAGCTCACGCCGGTTCTGCGCCAGGCTGGTGGCTTGGGCACTGCGCTGAACCGAGACGTTGGCCATCTGCTGCGCCACTTCGGCGCCGCGCTGCATCAACAGCTGTTCTTGCTCGGCGCTGTGCAGGCGGTACAGCGGCGCGCCGGCCGCCACACGGTCGCCGTCGCGCACCAGCACCGTCTCGACGCGGCCGGCTTCGGCCGCGTCGAGCTGCACCGAGCGCAGCGGCTCGACACGCGCGCGCAGCAGCAGCTCGTCGCGGAACTCGGCTGCTGTTACGGCGGCGAGTTGAGGTGAGTCCACGGTCAGCATTTGCGGCGCGCGGGGCCAGGCCCACAGGGCCAGTGCGAGCAGGCCCGGCGCGGCAAAGGCCGCCCCGATTGCGCGCCGCTGCCAGCGCGGCGCTGGGCGCAGCAGGCGGTCCATGGCAGCCCCACTGGGGGCGGCACTGGCCCGGGTTTCGGATGCAAGAGCTGTGTTCATCGGCATGCGCAGCATCGGGCCCGCCCGGGCGCAGGCCAAGCCCCGTGTCCGCTTTCGCACACCCCTCTGGTGGGCAGGCGCGCCAAGCTGCGAAGATCCGGCCGTGCCCGAGGCCCACACCATCCTTGTCCTGGACGACGACCCCGACGTGGGCCTGGCGGCGCAGCTCTTGCTGCAGCGGCGCGTGGCGCCGGTCAGCTGCCTGCGCCGGCCGGCCGAGCTGCATGCGGCTTTGGACCGGCTGAGCCCCAGCCTGTTGTTGCTGGACCTGAACTACGGCCCCGGCCGGACCGAGGGCACACAAGGCCTGCAGCTGTTGGTCGAGGTGCTGGCCAGGCCCGGCGCACCGGTGGTCGTGGTGATGACGGCCTACGCCGACATCGGCCTGGCGGTGCAGGCGATCAAACGCGGCGCTTTCGATTTCGTCGCCAAGCCTTGGGACAACGTTCGTTTGCTCGGCACCTGCCGCGAAGCGCTGGAGCATGCCCGCCCTCTGCCCGCTGACCGGGCAGCGCCGGCCGCAACGCGGCCCCTGCGTTCGCTGGCCACGCAGGAGCGCGCCGCGGTGCTGGCCGCGATGGCCGAGGCCGAGGGCAATCTCAGCGCCGCCGCGCGCAGCCTGGGTTTGTCGCGGGCCGCGCTGTACCGCCGGTTGGACAAACATGGCCTCTAGGCGCCCGCGCGTGCCTGGGCTGGCGCGGCGCCGCTGAGATGTGGCGGCTGCCCGTCGCAGCGCTGGCGTGGTTCGTGGCGGGTGCCCTGGCGCAGGGCGCCGCTTGGGGCGCGCGCGGCTGGGTGGGTGTGCTGGCGCTCGTTGGCTTGGGCATTGCCGTGGCCTGGCCGCTGCGGCACGCGCTCGCAAGCCGCGCTGGCGTGCAGCCCCTGCCGCCCGAGATCCTGCCCCGTGACGTGTCGTGCGCCAACCTGGTTCAGGCCCAGCTGGAGCACCTGCCCGTGGCCGCGTGGTCCTTGGTCGACGGTCGCGCCCTGGCGCTCACCAGCCGGGCGCGGCGGCTGGCCGCGCCGGGTGGCGTGCGCGAGCGCGAAACCCTGCTGCGCTTGCTGCGCACAGCAAAGGCGAGCGGGCCCGTGCTGCTGGAGACCGAGCGCGGCAGCGAGCGTTGGCAGCTGCAGCGCCAGCCCTTGTCGCTAGACGGCAAGGCGCAGGCCCTGCTTGTGCTGGTGCCCCTGGAGAGCGAGCTCGAACAGGAGTCCATGCTCGCCTGGCAGCAGTTGGTCAACGTGCTGACGCACGAGATCATGGGCTCGCTGACGCCCATCAAGAGCCTCAGCCAGACCGCCCTGACGCTGCTCGACGAAACAGCGCGCGGCCCCGACGAGCTGCGCACGGCCTTGACCGCCATCGCCGAGCGTGCGCAGGGCTTGGGCGCTTTCGTGCGCACCTTCCGCCGCGTCAGCCAGTGGCCTGCGCCGCAACTCGAAGCGGTCGACCTGCGTGCCCTGTTTCTGCGCCTGAGCCAGGCGGTGGCACCGGCCTGGGCGGCGCGCGGCGGGCAGGCGCAGTTCGAGCTTGCCACGCCCAGCCTGCGCTTGAACGCCGACGCGGCACAACTCGAGCAAGCCCTGCTGGCTTTGCTGAGCAATGCCGAACAAGCCACCCAGGGGCTGCGCGAACCGCGGCTGTGGGTCGGCGCGCGCCTGACGCGCGGCGGGCGCTTGCAGATCAGCGTCCGCGACAACGGCCCCGGGGTGCCGGCGGGCTTGGAGCACAAGATCTTCCTGCCTTTCTTCAGCGCGCGTGAAGGCGGGCAGGGCATAGGCTTGACGGTGGTGCGCCAGCTGGTTCACGGCATGGGCGGCCGCGCCCGCCACGTGCGCCCCATCGAAGGCGGTGCGGCGTTCGTGCTGAGTTTTTGAGCGCGGCGCCGCGCTCGCGTCCATGCGCAGTCGCGGGCCGCGCGCCGCCGCAACCGCGCTTCACCCTCCGAACCAGCGTTCGCCCTTGCGATAGGGCTTCATCAGCGCCTGCGGGTACGCGGCGCGCCGCGCCACGGCCACCGGGGCGACGATGAACAGCAGGTAGGGCACTGGCGCTGGATGTCAAACTCCAAGGCACCCCGCCGCCGCACCGGCAGGCCGCCCGAGCGCACGCGCTGGCCCAGCGCTGCCACGCGGGCCGGCAAATCGAGCGGCTTGGCTGGCTCGACCACGTAGTCGTCGGCGCCGGCCTGCAGCGCGGCAGCCGCGGTCGCCCAGAGCGCTTGACCTGCCTCAAGGTTTGCAGCGTCGCGGCCACTAGGCTTGTCTGTTGGGGTGAGCGGTGCGCCTTGGCGCCGCCCTGGCACGGGTGGCTCGAGACGATCAGCTGCAGCCCCAGGCGGGATGACGGATGGGTGCCGCTGGCGTACCGTCCGACTCCCACGCATCTGTTCGACTTGGAGAGCCTTGCCATGAGCAACGTCACCCCCGACAAGCTGGCCCTGCAGCGCCTGTACCACTGGGAATCGACCGCGCGCGACCGCGTCACGCTGACCCAGCCTATGGGCGGCGGCGAGGTCCGCGACTTCACCTGGGGCCAGGTGGCCGACGAAGTGCGGCGCATGGCCGCGCATCTGCAGGCCCAGGGCTGGGAGCCGGGCGCCAAGGTGGCCATCCTGTCGAAAAACTGCGCCTGGTGGCTGATGAGCGACCTGGCGATCTGGATGGCCGGGTATGTGTCGGTGCCGCTGTATCCCACGCTGGCTGCCGACACCATCCGCCAGATCCTGGCGCACAGCGACTCCAAGGCCTGTTTCGTCGGCAAGCTGGACGGCTGGGACGCCATGAAGGCCGGCGTGCCCGAAGGCCTGCCGTGCATCAGCTACCCGCTGTCGCCGCCCAGCGCCATTCAGCGCTTCGAGGGCTGGGCTTCGATCTGTGAGCGGACGGCGCCGCTGCAGGGCCAGCCGCTGCGCGCCGCCGACGATCTGGCGACGCTGATCTACACCTCGGGCACCACGGGCCAGCCCAAGGGGGTGATGCACAACTTCGGCAACTTCGCCTGGGCGCTGAACGCCGGCCTCAAGCGCATCCCGATGAGTGCCGACGACCGCATGCTGTCGTACCTGCCGCTGGCCCACGTCGTCGAGCGCGTGCTGGTCGAGCACGGCTGGTTGACCGAGGGCATGCACATCTACTTCGCCGAGTCGCTGGAGACCTTCACCACCGACGTGCAGCGCGCGCGACCGACCATCTTCTTCTCGGTGCCGCGGTTGTGGGTCAAGTTCCAGCACGGCGTGCACCACAAGCTGCCGCCGGCCAAGCTCGACCGCTTGTTGTCGATTCCCATCGTCGGCGGCCTGGTGCGGCGCAAGGTGCTGAAGGCACTGGGGCTGGATCAATGCCGCTTCGCGGCCGGCGGCGCGGCGCCGATGCCGGTGGCCCTGCTGGCCTGGTACCGCCGCCTCGGCCTGCCCGTCAACGAGGGCTACGGCATGACCGAGAACCTGGCCGTGTCGCACCTGACGGTGCCGGGCCGCAACCAGGAGGGCACGGTGGGCCCGTGCTACGAGGGCGTCGAGGCGCGCATCGACCCGGCCAGCGGCGAGGTGCAGATGCGCAGCCAGGCCCTGATGCTCGGCTACTACAAGGCGCCCGACGCCACGCGCGAGTCCTTCACCGCCGACGGCTGGCTGCGCACGGGCGACAAGGGGCAGATCGACGCCGAGGGCAAGCTGAAGATCACCGGCCGCGTGAAGGATCTCTTCAAGACGAGCAAGGGCAAGTACGTGGCACCGGCACCCATCGAGGACAAGCTGGTGATGCACGACACGGTGGAGGCCTGCGTCGTGGCCGGCGCCAACATGGGGCAGCCTCTCGGTATCGTGATGCTGAACGCGGAAGCCGTGGCACGCATCCCGGATGCGTCGGCCAAGGCCGAGATCGCCGACTCGCTGGCCGCGCACCTGCGCGGCGTGAATGCCACGCTCGACCCGCACGAGCAGCTGCAGTGCATCGTGGTAGTCACGACGGCCTGGACGGTCGACAATGACGTTATCACGCCGACCTTCAAGGTCAAGCGCAACCGCATCGAAGATCTGTATGCGGCAAACTACGAGCGCTGGGAGGCCTCGGGTCGGCAGGTGATCTGGCACGACGGTTGACGCGTGCCGGCCGGGCAGCTTCCACAAAACGACCAGGAGACAGGACATGATTCAAACGATGGCGCGGCTGATGGCCGCTGCGGTGCTGGCCATGGCTGCCGGCACGGTGTGTGCGCAACCAGCCGAAGTGGCGGGCGTGAAGGTCGAGCCGACGACCCAGGTGGGCGCGACGACACTGCAGCTCAACGGCGCAGGCGTGCGCACGCGCGCCATCTTCGACGTCTACGTCGCCGCACTGTATGTGCCGCAGAAGTCCCCCGACGCCGCGGCGCTGCTGGCGCACAAGGGTGCGCGCCGCATCACGATCACGATGCTGCGCAACGTCGACGCCGACACGTTTGCCGAGGCCCTCAACGACGGCCTGCGCAAGAACCACACCGAGGCGCAGCTGGCCGGCTGGAAGACGCAGATCGAGACGCTGAACGCCAACCTCAAAGCCGCCGGCGAAGCCAAGAAGCGCGATGTCATACAGCTCGAATTCGCTCCCGAGTCGGGCACGCGCGTCGTCGTCAACGGCCAGCCCCGCGGCACGGCCATAGCCGGCGAGGACTTCTACACCGCGCTGCTGCGCATCTGGCTCGGCGAAAAGCCGGTCGACGGCAATCTGAAGAAGAGCTTGCTCGGCGGCTGAGCGCCCCTGCCGGCAGGCCCGGGCAGCGGCCCCTCAGCGGCAGCGGCCGTTGCCGTCCAGCTTCAAGTGCTCGCGCAGCCAGCTGCGTTCGCGCTGCAGCGCGTGCCGCGTGGCGGTCTTCTCCTCGGGCGACTGGTCGGCGCGGAAGTCGAAGGCGCGCCGCGCCATCGGGTACATCTGCAGCGCCACCGGCACGCCGCGCTCCCACAGCGCGTAGAAGGCGCGGCCGTTGACCATGCGGCGCAGTTCGTAGTCGGCGTCGCCGATCAGCATCAGCGTCGGTGCCTCGAGCCGGCTCAACTCTGACGCCACTGAAAACAGCTGCTGCGGCTCTGGCGCGTTGGGGTTCTGGAAGTGGCCGTACCAGGCGACGAGCGCGCCGATGTCGCGCCCGCGCTTGGCCGCCAGGCGCAGCGCGAAATAGGGGCCGCGCGACTTGGCGACGATGCCCACCGGCTGCCGGCAGGCCTGCGGGTGGCGCAGCAGCGCGTCAAGTGCGGCCTCGACGTCGTCCTCGGTTTCGGGCAGGTGGCGGTCGGGCCAGCGCTCGACCATGTTGGCGGCCAGCCAGTCTGGTGCCACGACGAGGAAGCCGTCGCGCGCCAGGCCGCGGATGTGTGCGCGGTCGACATCCTCGTAGCCCCGCTTGGCGTGGATGTAGAGCACCGGCGGCCAGGGCCCGGCACCGGCCGGGCGCGCGATTTCCACGGGCACATCGGTGTTGCCATGGCGGACGCTGGCCTTCTCTATCGTCTGCGCGGTGACAGCCAGCGGCAGCAGCAGCGCCATGAACCAGCCACAGGTTCGATTCAAGAGCATCTCCTCGTCGCTCTCAGGCACGGCCCACAGGATTGCATCGGGCGCGCTGCAGCGTGAGAGGGTTTCCACAGGTTCGACGCGCGGTCGGCGTCAGCCAACTGCTTGCGCGGGCCCTTGATCTCGATGCAGCGTCGTCATCGCGCCACATCTCACGGGCCTGCAAGGCCCCATTCCGGCGTGCCGAACTCGATCGCTGCCATCCTAGCGATTAGATTAGCGGGGCTGCGCAAGAAGTCGCGAGCAACCGTTCACTTCAAGAAGGAAAGTCATGGCCACACGCAAGACCGCGAAGAAGTCCGAACTCGCCCAGGCAGGCGAGCACCTGAGCACCGCCGCCAAGGAAGTCGGCACGGCCCTGACCCACAAGGTCGAGGCCATGGGTGATGCGATGTCCGCGAGCATGACGAAGGCGCGCAAGAAGGTCGAAAAGCAGACCGCCGCTGCCAGGCTCAAGGTCGGCCGGCTGGTGAAGATCGCCGAGGCGCAGGTCCAGAAGGCTCAGGCGAAACTGAAGAAGGCCAGTGACGCGGCGCAGAAGTCGGTGATGGCGGCCGAGAAGAAGCTCGAAGCCACGCGGCGCAGCACAGGCAAGAAGCTCGCCTCGCTGCAGACCAGCGCCGAGCGCAAGGCCAAGGCGCTGCGTAAGGCGGTCGAGAAGGAGGCCGCGGCCGTCAAGAAGGCCGCGAGCGGCAAGCTCAAGGTCAAGGCCGCGGCACCCAAGAAGGCGGCCGCGAAGGCTGTTGTCGCCAAGAGGCCGGCGGCGAAGAAACCCGCCGCCAAGAAGGCCGCCGCAGCGCCGGCGAAACAGGCCGCTGCGAAGCAGGCCGCCAAGCCTGCTTCGAAGCGGTCGGCAAAGGCGGCTACGGCCAAGTAAGCCCGCCGCGCCGCCAGATGGGCGGCGCCGAAAGGCAGATCGCCGGCACAGGGCCGGCGATCGTTGGGCAAGGCGTGCCGGCTCAGGCCGGCACCCTGGTCACTCGGCCTTTTCGGCCGAGGCAGCTTCTTCGGCGGCTGCGGGCTCGGGGCGGTCGACGAACTCGACGTAAGCCATGGGCGCGTTGTCGCCGACACGGAAGCCCATCTTCAGGATGCGCGTATAGCCGCCCGGGCGAGCCTGGTAACGCGGGCCCAGCTCGTTGAAGAGCTTGGCAACGACGTCGCGGTCACGCGTGCGGTTGAAGGCCAGGCGGCGATTGGCCAGCGTGGGCGTCTTGCCCAGCGTGATCAGCGGCTCGACGACGCTGCGCAGTTCCTTGGCCTTGGGCACGGTGGTCTTGATGGCCTCGTGCTTGATGAGCGAGTTGCACATGTTCCTCAGCATCGCCAGGCGGTGCGAGGTGGTGCGGTTCAGTTTACGGGGGCCGTTGCGGTGGCGCATGGTGCTTGTTTCCTGTCTTTATTGAATCCCGGCCGTGTCAGGTACCGGGATGTGCACATGGCACGCTGAAAGCTCAGCGCTTGTCGAGGCCCTGGGGGGGCCAGTTCTCCAGCCGCGCGCCGAGCGTGAGCCCGCGCGAAGCCAGCACTTCCTTGATCTCGTTCAGGCTCTTGCGGCCCAGGTTGGGCGTCTTCAGCAGCTCGGTCTCGGTGCGCTGGAT
>PNKD01000093.1 GCA_013822265.1 Leptothrix sp. (in: b-proteobacteria) | reverse complement strand
AAGCTAGACCGCTGGCGGGCCCTGATGGCCTACATCTGCCAGCGCATCGTCGGTCAGATCGGCCTGCCAACCCCACCGCCGACGCTCGCGGCGCCCGGGTAACTGCTGTTTTTAGGCTGACCCGAACTGGCCGGCGCAGCACTACACCGCGGTGGCGTACGACGCCGGCAGCGAGGTCAACGACGAGCTGTGCGTCCCCATCCCGGGCCCCTTCTTCGCCGAGTGCGGCGGCTCGGGCGGCGGCGCCCGTCCCGGCGGTGGCGAAGGCTTCGTGCATGTGCACCGCGGCATGCACGGCACGGGCGACTTCAAGTCGAGCATGCGCGACTGGCGCAACCCGGTGGCGCAGGTGCGTGTGCGGCTCGTGAACTGAGCCGCCTGCGAGCCGCGCGGCCATGCAGCGCTCGCACCGGGCATGGCCTGCCGGCCGCTATGGTGCTGCCCGCACCGCCCGGGCGCGAGGTGCTGCAGGCGGCCTGCGCAGGGGCCGGTGGCACGCCCTGGTTCTGGAGCGCGGGCGAACTCGCCGAGGGGGCCTCGTCGTCGCCCTTCACGTGCGGGACATCGAGACGCAGATCGCCGACCGCACGCGTAAACGCTTCGACGACGAGGCCCCCGAAATCCGGCGGCTGCGACACGCTTCACGCGCCGGGGGCGCGTCTCGCACAGTTCCCGCCTGCGCGGGGCGCAGCGATGGTGAAGCACCGGTTCGCCGCGCTCACGCCCTGGAAGGCCACCGCGCCGCCATGGCTGGACGAGCGCATCGACGCACTGCTGCAGGCGCCGCTGCCGGCGGCTCTCGATCTGCTGCATGCGCTCGAATGCGAAGTGATGCGTCATCGGCTCGACTACGCACCTGCTGCCGCCTCACCGGCCTGACTGCCGCCGCGCTGCCGCTTCAGAAACCCGGCGGCCGCCGCGCGAACCAGGGCCGCGTCCGCTCCAGCTGCCCGGCCAGGCGGAACAGCAGCGCATCGCCGCCCAGCCCGGCCACGCACTGCACGCCGATGGGCAGGCCCTCGGCGTTCCAGTGCAGCGGCACCGACATCGCCGGCTGCCCGGTGGCGTTGAACATCGGCGTGAAGGGGATGTAGCCGAAGGTGCGGGCGGCGATGGGCTCGGCCGCGCCCAGCGCCTCGAGCAGCCAGCCCGCGTTCAGCGCGTTCACGGCGCGCATCAGGCGCGACTCGGCCGTGCTCGGCTGCAGCGCGCCTATGGCCGCCGGTGGTGTGGCCAGCGTGGGTGTCAGCAGCACGTCGTACCGCTCGAAGAACGCCGTCTGGCGCCGCGCGATGGTCTGCAGCCGGCTCGCCGCGACGGCGTAACGGCCGGCGCTCATCGCCTTGCCCAGCAAGCCCAGCGTGTAGGTGGCGGGCTCGAAGTCGGCGGCGCGCAGCGGGCGCTGCAACTGGCGCGCCATGGTCTCCATCTCGGCCCGCGTCTCGCCGGCCAGCAGCGTGACGAAGGCCAGCGCATCGGCCTCGGCATCGAGCGGCGGCGTGGCCTCTTCGACATGGTGGCCCAGCGACTCGAGCAGCCGCGCCGTGTCGTGCAGCGCAGTCAGGCAGTCGGCATGCACGGTGGCCCGGCCGAACAGCGGCTGCGCCGTGAAGGCAATGCGCAGCGGTGACGGGTCGGCCCCCACCTCGTCGAGGAAGGGCCGCACGCGGGCCGGCGCGGCGTAGGGCGCGCCGGCGTCGGCGCCGTAGGTGACGTCGAGCATCGCAGCGCTGTCGCGCACCGAGCGGCTGATCACGTGCTCGATCACCAGGCCGTGCCACAGCTCGCCGTAGATCGGCCCCGTGGGCGTGCTGCCGCGGCTGGGCTTGAAGCCGAAGAGGCCGCAACACGAGGCCGGGATGCGGATCGAGCCGCCGCCATCGCCGGCGCTGGCCAGCGGCACCATGCCTGCGGCCACCGCGGCGGCCGAGCCGCCGCTGGAGCCGCCCGGCGAGTGCGCCTTCGACCACGGGTTGCGCGCCGGCCCGCTGGCCAGCGACTCGGTGTACGGCGTGAGGCCGAACTCGGGCGTGTTGGTGCGCCCGGCGATGCTCACGCCCGAGGCGCGAAAGCGGCGCACCATCTCGCTGTCCACCGGCATCGGCACCTGCGCCAGCACGCGGTTGCCGCTGCCGGTGGGCTCGCCCGCCAGCGTGCTGCACAGGTCCTTGAGCAGGAAGGGCACGCCCGCAAACGGCGCCTGCGCGTCGGCGCGCGCGGCCTCGGCGCGTGCGGCGTCGAAACGCGTGCGCACGACGGCGTTCAGCGCCGGGTTGAGGGCCTCGATGCGCTGCATGGCGGTGGCCAGCAGTTCGCCCGCGCTGACCTGGCCGCCGCGCACCAGCGCGGCCAGGCCCAGGCCGTCGTGGGCGGTGTATTCGGTGTCGGAGAGCATCCGGGCATTCTGACCTGCCGCCCAGGCCAGCGTGACGGCGCTCGCCTACCGCTCGTCCACCACGCGTCGCCGGCGGGCTACCGCCGCCTCACCGGCGACAAGCCCGTGCCCTGGCGCGGGCCCACGAGACCGTGGGGCGCACCGGCGGCTGGCGCAGCCATGCGCGCGAGGCCGCCGACGCGGCCTCGCCCAGTGCAGCGGCCGCTTGCGCCCCGCCGATGTGCCCGCCCGTCGGCCACGGCGGCCACAAGACGCACCGAGGGCCGACGCTGAACATCCAGGCCACTGTTCCGGCGGCAGGCCGGGCGCACCGAGGCCGACCGCGAGGCCATGGCGCGCCGCGTCAGCGAACTGCGGGCCCGGCCGCTGACCGCTGACGACGACATGCTGGTGCTGCTGCTCGACAACCGCGGCCTGCAGGCTTCGTCTGCCGAACTCGGCATCACCGAGGCGGCGTGCATGCAGGCGCCGAACCGCGCCGCCGAGCCCGTGGTGCGCGAGACGACGCCCGCTTTCGAGGTGACCCCGTGGGGCATCAACGGCCAGAGTCCGGGCCCGACCGACCACCGCATCCACCTGTACGGCCACGAGTTCACCGTCGCCGGCACCGACGGCGGGCCGACGCCCAGGGGGCCTTGCAAATCACCGAGCTGGTGCGCGACGACAAGGTGACTGGGGGAGCGCGGCATGGCCGGCGTGGCCGAGAACGACGAGCGTGGGGTGCTGATGATCAAGTTCCCGAACACGGAACACGACGAGCCCGACACGGCCCAGGGGCCGGCGGGCATGTCGGGCGAGATCGCCTGGGCCTTCAACCGCGAAGGCAAGTTCGACTTCGCGTGCCTGATCGCCGGCCACTACCAGGCCGGCATGTCGGGCAAGGTGGGGGGGCGCCGGCCCGCAAGCGCTTAGCATGGGCCCGTGAACGCCCCTCCCTCCCGTTTCTGTTCACCCGACCCACTCACAAAGGACAAGCCCATGAACACGATCAAGACCCTGTTTGCCACCGCATCGGTGGTGCTGTGTGCCGCCGCTGCGCCCGCTTGGGCCCAGGCCCCGATGGATCACAGCAACATGCCCGGCATGAAGGCCGGCGACGCCGAGGAGATGAGCGACGCCGAAGTGCGGAAGATCGACAAGGAGCAGGGCAAGGTCACGCTCAAGCACGGCCCGATCAAGAACCTGGACATGCCGGGCATGACCATGGTCTTCGGCGTCAAGGACAAGGCCCTGCTCGACGCCGTGCAGGTGGGCGACAAGGTGAAGTTCAGGGCCACCAGCGAGAACGGCAAGATCACGGTGCTGGAGATGACGAAGGCGAAGTAGCGGCGGCCGTCTCGCCGCGGCCGGCGGGCCCGGGCCGCCGGCCTCTCGTGGCGTGTCGAGCCCGGCGCCCCCGTGGCGTTCCACCGTGGGCTTTCGATGGTCGAGGAGATCGTGATGCCTGATCTTGCCTCTCGTGCGCACCGCCACGGCCGCCGCTGGTGGGGCCGCCTGCTGCTGGCCCTGCTGCTGCTCTTGCTCGTCTTCGGCGCCATGGCCGGCTGTGCGTCGATGGAGGGCAACACCAGGCAGCGCCAGGTGGCGTCGATGCCGGGCTTCCCGTTCCCGGGCAAGGAGGCGCCCGTCGCGTCCGGCGAGGCGGCGTTGATCGACGTGCCCTTGCGCATCGGCGTGGCCTTCGTGCCCGGCAACAGCGGCAAGGCCGCGTTCCGCCTCGCCGAGACCGACCGCCCGCGCCTGGCCGGGCAGGTGCGCAACGCCTTGGCCAATTACGCTCTCGGGCACGCCATCGAGGCCGTGCCCGCGCTGTACCTCGAGCCCGGCGGCGGCTTCGACAACCTCGACCGCGTCGCCAAGCTGCCGCGGCCCGACGTGATCGCGCTCATCTCCTGCGACCAGGTGCAGTTCTCGGGCGCCAACAAGTAGAACTTCTTGTGCTGGAAGAAGGGCCTCGGCGCCTGCCTGGTCGAAGGCGACCGGTAAGACGTGCTGATGGCGGTGGAGACCGCGGTCTCCGACATCAAGAACCGCCGCATGCCGATGCGTGCCTCGGGCACGTCCAGCGTCAAGGGCGAGGCCAGCGGGGTCGGTTTGCCAAACGGTCGCGCGCGGCGCGCACGCCGTCGTTCGAGGCCTCGGTGGGCCCGATGATCGAGCAGCTGCACCCTGAGGTGCAGGGCTTGCGCGAGCGTGCGCCCGGGCACCCGGAGATCCGCCGCGTGCTGCCGCCGGGCTACGACCCGGCCCGGCCCGCCGCGCGGCCCTGAAGCGCCGCGGCGTGGGCTACCAACTCACCTCGCGCTCGGGCGTGGCGCCGATCTTGTGGATCGAGAGGTCGGCGCCTTCGTACTCCTCTTCCTGCGTCAGCCGCAACCCCATCGTGACCTTGAGCGTGCCGTAGACGACGAAACCGCCGGCCAGCGCCCAGGCCACGCCGAGGCCCGTACCGATGAGCTGTGCGCCGAGATTCACACCGCCCATGCCGCCCAGCGACTCGAGCCCGAAGATGCCGCAGGCGATGCCGCCCCAGGCGCCGCACAGGCCGTGCAGCGGCCACACGCCCAGCACGTCGTCGATCTTCCAGCGGTTCTGCGTCAGCGTGAACATGGCCACGAAGATGGCGCCGGCCAGGCCACCGGTGACCAGCGCGCCCAGGGGGTGCATGACGTCGGAGCCGGCGCACACCGCCACCAGCCCGGCCAGCGGGCCGTTGTAGGCGAAGCCGGGGTCGTTCTTGCCCATCAGCGCGGCCACCAGCGTGCCGCCCACCATGGCCATCAGCGAGTTCACGGCCACCAGGCCCGAAATCTTGTCGATGGTCTGCGCGCTCATGACGTTGAAGCCGAACCAGCCCACGGCCAGTATCCAGGCGCCCAGCGCCAGGAAGGGGATGCTCGAAGGCGGGTGTGCGCTGATGGCGCCGTCCTTGCGGTAGCGGTTGGCACGCGCGCCCAGCAGCAGCACGGCGGCCAGGCCTATCCAGCCGCCCACCGCGTGCACCACCACGCTGCCGGCGAAGTCGTGGAACTCGTGGCCCGTCGCCGCCTTGATCCAGGCCTGGATGCCGAAGGCCTGGTTCCAGGTGATGCCCTCGAAGAACGGGTAGATCAGCCCCACCAGCACCGCCGTGGCCACGAGCTGCGGGCCGAAGCGCGCGCGCTCGGCGATGCCGCCCGAGACGATGGCCGGGATGGCCGCCGCGAAGGTCAGCAGGAAGAAGAACTTGACGAGCTCGAAGCCGTTCTTCGCCGCCAGCGTCTCGGCGCCGCTGAAGAAGCTGACGCCGTAGGCGACGCTGAAGCCGATGAAAAAGTAGGCGATGGTCGAGACCGAGAAGTCGACCAGGATCTTGACCAGCGCGTTGACCTGATTCTTCTTGCGTACGGTGCCGAGTTCGAGGAACGCGAAGCCCGCGTGCATCGCCAGCACCATGATGGCGCCGAGCAAGATGAACAGGGCGTCGGTGCCCTGCTTGACCTGATCCATGGGGTGTCTCCGGCAGTGGTTCGCCCAGTCTCGGTGGGCAAGTGCACCACGGCCGGCGTCGATGCACCAGGATAAGCAATTGACGGGCCTGCGGCGGTACCTGTTTTCGCCTGCATCATGCTGCTAAGTGGTGCGTTGAGCGCCTGGAAGGGGCGCAGCTCGCACCGCCGTGGGGCTTTCGCGGCGCGGAATCTCAATCGCGGGGTGAGGCCAGGAACTGCTCGACCAAGCGAACGAGGACCGGGATGTCCAGCGGCTTGGTCAGGTAGGCATCGAAGCCGGCGGCCTTGCCGCGCTCGACGTCGCGCTCCATCGCGCTGGCCGACACCGCGATCACGGGGATGTGGCGCGTGGCCGCGTTCTCGCGCAGGATGCGCAGCACGGCGTAGCCGTCCATGTCGGGCAGGTTGATGTCGAGCAGGATCAGCGCCGGCAGGTGGGTG
Organism: Leptothrix sp. (in: b-proteobacteria); assembly: GCA_013822265.1. Taxonomy (GTDB): domain Bacteria; phylum Pseudomonadota; class Gammaproteobacteria; order Burkholderiales; family Burkholderiaceae_C; genus Rubrivivax. The sequence continues at coordinate 10,525 of PNKD01000093.1, read as the reverse complement.
CGCGCCAGTTCCAGGCCCAGGCCCGGGGCGATCGCGGTCAGCAGGCGGATGTCGCGGCGGTCGACGTACAGGCACTCGATCAGGCGCAGGTTGGCCGGGTTGTCCTCGATGCACAGGATGTCGCGCCGCCGGGCCGTTGACAGTCCGGGCAGGGCGCTCGCCGGTGTCGGTGCGGGCGCTGGCTCGGCATGTGGCTGGGCCACCGTCAGCTCGACCCAGAACGTGCTGCCGGTGCCGGGGGTGCTTTCGACTCCGATCTGCCCGTGCATCAGTTCGACCAGCCGGCGGCTCAGCGCCAGCCCGATGCCCGTGCCCTGGATCTGCCGCACCTCGGCGTCCAGGCGCTCGAAGGGCACAAAAAGGCGCGCGATCTGCTCGTCGTTCAGGCCTTCGCCGGTGTCGTGCACGCGCACCCGCAGCTTGCCCCCTGGGGCGGGCACGCAGGCCACGCTGACGGTGCCCTCCGGCCGGTTGTACTTGACGGCGTTGGACAGCAGGTTCAGCAGCACCTGCTTCAACCGCGTGCGGTCGGCGCGCACATACACCTCGCAGCCCGGTGACGGTTCGAGCAGCCGGATGCCGCGGGCCTGGGCCTGGGGCCGGATGAGGTTCAGGCAATCCTGCGCCAGCGGCAGCAGCGCCACGGGCTCGGGGCTGATGGTCAGGTTGCCGGATTCGACGCGCGCCAGGTCCAGCACCTCGTCGATCAGCGTCAGCAGGTGCCGCCCGGCGTTCAGGATCTCGCGCACATGGCCGGACTGCCCGGGATCGGCGATCTTGAGGCCCAGCAGCTGCCCGAAGCCCAGGATGGCGTTCAGCGGCGTGCGCAGCTCGTGGCTCATGCGCGACAGGAACTCGCTCTTCGCATGGTTGGCGCGGTCGGCCTCGTCCTTTGCGCCCTGCAGTTCGGCGGTGCGCACCAGCACGCGCTGTTCGAGTTCCTCGTTGAGCTGGCGCAGCGCCGCTTCGGCCATCGTGCGCTTGGTGATGTCGCGCACGATGGCGATGAAGCGCGGCTGCTCGCCCGGCGGCGCGATGTACTGCAGCACGATCTCGACGTCGATGTCGTGGCCGTCGCGGTGCCGGTGCCGTGTCTCGAAACCCATCGACGTCTGCCCGCCAGCCCGCAGCGGCGCGATCAGCGCGCGGAAGGAGGCTTCGTCGAAGTCGGGCTTGATGTCGACCGGCGTCATGGCCAGCAACTCGTCGGCCGTGTGGCCGACCTGGCGTGTTGCGCCTTCGTTGACGTAGAAGAAGCGCAGCGTGTCCGGGTGGAACATGAAGACGCAGTCCTGCGTCAGGTCCAGCGTGGTCTTGAACTGCCGCAGCTCGGCCTGCGCGCGCCGGCGCTCGGTGATGTCGATGAAGGCCACGACCGTGCCCACGTGCCTGCCGTCGCGCACCATCGGGTGCGACCAGTACTCGACCGGAAAGCTGCTGCCGTCGGCACGCCAGTGCACCTCGTCGTCTACGTGCGCCGCCTGGCCCTGCTGGCTGGCCAGCCAGATGCGGCATTGCGCCTTCGGATAGGGGCGGCCGTCGGGCCGGGTGTGGTGGATCAGCTCGTGCATGTTGCGGCCGATCAGCTCGTGTTCGCCGCCGTAGCCCAGCATGCGCACGCAGGCCGCATTGACGAAGGTGCACAGGCCTTGCGTGTCGGTGCCGTAGATGGCCTCGGAGGTCGAGTTCAGCAACAGTTCGATGTAGGTGCGCTGGTCCTCCATGTGGCGCTGCTGCTCGGCCACGGCATCGGCCATGCGGTCGAAGCTGCCGGCCAGCAGGGCGATCTCGTCGACGCCCGGCACGGCGGCACGCACGTCGCGGTCGCCGTCGGCGAAGCGCCGCACGGCGTCGGTGACGCGCTCGAGGCGCCGTGTCAGCGCGATGCCGGTGAGCAGGCCGACGAGGGCGATCGTGATCACGCCCACCAGGGCCGCCGCCAGCGCGAGGTTGCGCGTCCTCTTGAAGGCCGCCGCCAGCGCGGCATCGGAGAACTCGACGGCCATCGTTCCCAGCGGGCCGGCCGCCGATGCTACCGGCTCAACGCGCCAGCCCTCCCTCTGCTCGGGCAGCACCGCCGCGAGCTGCAAGCCGACATCGGTGACGCGGCTGGCGGCCACGACACGGCCGGCGACATCGGCGAGCACGATGCGGCTGACCGACGGTTGCCTCTTCACGTCGTCGAGATAGAGCTGGAAGTCCGAGTATTCGCCCGTCAGCAGCGCCGTCACGCTGAGGTTGGACAACAGCTCGAAGCTGGCCTGCTGGCTGGCATGGTTGAACTCGATGGCGGTGGCGCGCGACTGCGTCAGCGCCAGGCCGAGCACGCCGGCCAGCATCAGCGCCTCGAGCACGAAGATGACGAGCGCGATGCGGTAGCGAAGCGAAAGGCGGTTCAGCATCAGCGGGGCCCGGCGTTCAGTGTCAGCCGCAGGTAGTCCTGCTCGACCACGGGGCCGAAACGGCCGAGCCGCATCGCACGCAGCACGGCCTGCCCTTCGCTGCTGTCCTTCCAGCCGATGATCTCGGCGGACAACCGGTCGGCCATGTCGGCCGGCACGCGTGCATGCACCATGAACAGCACGCCGGGCACGCTGCTGGTCTGGCCGACGGGCCGCAGCCCCGCGGACAGCGACGGGTGCACGATGGCCAGGGTGATCGGCGTGGTCACGCAGGCCGCAGCCTGCCCGCTCTTGACCTGCTGCAGGCAGCCGTCGTGGGTGTGGCGGTGGTCGACACGCACGTCGGCGTCGGGATCCAGCCCCGCGTCGCGCAGCGCCTGCAGCCCGAGGCGCCCAAGTGCCGAGCCGGCGGGGGGCATCGCCACGGTCTTGCCGCGCAAGTCGGTGACCGCTCGGACCGGACCGCCTTCGCTGACGAAGAAGCTGCCCTGCAAACGGTTGACCATGCCGACCAGCGGCCGATATCCATGGCGCGCAGCGAAGGCGTAGTCGAAAGGCTGGATGAGGATCAGCTCGTAGTCGTGGCGTTCGATGGCCTCGGCAAAACTGCCGTAGCTGCTGGCCGTGCGCAGCTGCACCGGTCGCCCCGCGCCGCGCGTCAATTTCGGCAGCGCGGGGCCGAACTGCTCGGCCAGCTGGCGGGCGGCCAGGAAGGGCATCACACCCAGCCGCAGCATGCCGCCCAATGTCGGGTCGGTGACCACCGGCGCCGAAATCGGGTCGTAGTTCCGCATCACCTCGTAGTCCGCCAGACGCGGCGCTGCAAAAGCCGGGAAGCCCAGGTTCTTCAGCAGCGCGCGCCCGGCCTCGCTGTCCTTCCACCCGACGAGCAGCGCCTGCAGCGCCGCGCGCTGCGCCGCCGACAGGCGCTGGGCATGCGCGACGAACATGACGTGCGGCACCGGCGGGGTGTCGTGGATCGCGCGCAGCCTGGCCTGCATGCGCCTCTCGAAGACCTGCACCGGCGCGGGCGAGGTGCCACAGGCGCTGGTGGTCCCGGCCCACACCTGCTGGATGCACGAGTCGTGCGAGTTGAAGTGGCGCACCTGCAGGTCGCGCCCGGGCACGAGCCGGTGATCGAACAGCGCGCGCACGGTCAGGCGTGCGTTGGCCGTCTGCGGCGGCGGCATGGCCACCGTGGTGCCGTGCAGGTCGTCGAGGCTGCGGTAACGGCTGTCGTCGCGCACGTAGAGCTGCGAGACCAGCGGTACCCCGAGCTGTGCCAGCGGCAGGTAGCCCAGCCGCTCGACGGTGTCCAGCACGTCGAAGGGCTGCACCAGTGCGATGTCGTAGCGGCGGTCGTCCATCGCGCGCGTGAAGTCGGGAAACGAGGCCGCGCTCTCCAGCCGCACGGCCCGGCCGAGCGCAGCCCCCATCGCCGCAGCCACGGGGCCGAAGAAGTCGACCGTCTGGCGCGGCGCCATGTAGGGGAAGACGCCCAGGCGCAGCGGCGGGTCGGCGTTGCCGGGCGCGGCAGACAGCGGCAGCGCCAGTGCCGCCAGGCCGGCCGTCAAGGCGCGGCGCCACCAGCGCAACGGCATGCCTGTGAGTGTCATACGGGCCGGTGCTGTCTCATGGGGGGCAGGGCATGGGCCCCGCGGTCAATGGCGGCTGCGATGTCTGTCCGGCGCCAGCGGCGGTACCGGCAGGGGGTGTCGCATCATCGCACCGCCGGCCTGTGCGGGACGTTCAGGAAGGCGCGGGTCACCGGATTGCGCCAAGAGTGGCACATCTTCCGACTTCGACCCCGCCGGCCGCTGCCCGCACCGCGGGCCGTCGAACCGAAACAGGGCCTGCCATGAAAGCCAGACAAGCCTGCATCCACCTGCTGGTGTTTGCGCACACGGGGTTGCCCGCCGCCATCGCGGCCTGGGTCGTGTTGGGGCCCAGCGAGGCCGCGGCGCAGCACCTGCAGTTCGACAGCGTGCGTGCGCGCCAGTTCATCCTGGTCGACAGCGCAGGCCGCTATCGCGGCGAACTCCGCGTCGACGCGCGCGGGCCGGCGCTGGTGCATCTGGCCGGCGCCGACGGCAAGCCCGGGCTCACGCTAGGTTGAAAGCAACGGTCAGGCCTTCATCCGCGATGCCGGTGGCCGCGCGTTCCCGGCCGCCGACGCCCCGCGCCGGCCCGGGTTGTCGCCGGTGCCGCTCGTGGGCAAACCGGGCGCTGGTGGCGGCAAGGCCGACGCCGCGGAGCAGGCCGACCTGCGGGCCGTGCGCGGCGAGATCGACGCCCTGTGGCGGCAGATGCAGATCCAGCTCGACCGCGTGGACGCCCTCTCGGGCGACCGCTGAAGGGCCGCCGTGGCCGCACCCCGCCGCGATGCGCCGGGCGGCGACTTCTTCATCGTCAACCGCCTGGGCGACACCTTCACGCACCTGGACCTGAGCGCCAAGCTGCGCGTGCTGGCGTCCGATGGCGCCCGCTCGTCCAGCCCCGACATCGTGCTTCGCATCGGCGGCGCAGGCCGCTTCAGCGCCGCCGCCGACGGGGCGTTCAACCGCGACAAGGGCCGGCTCGTCGTCACCACCGACACGCAGGCGCGTTCGGTGCGCATCCGCATCGAGCGCATCGCGCCGCGTGCGGTCATGAAGGTGAACATCACCGTCCGCGGCCTGCCCTATGTCGACCCCGGCCTCAGCCGGGCGGCAAAGACGCAACTGCGCTACGACCACGAGCGCTACCTCGACGGCTGCCACGCGAAGTGAGGCCTCGGCGCCGAGGCTCGCCCCGGCGACCAGCGCGCACGGCAGCGCGGCCGGCCTTGCCGCTAGCGGAAGGGCTCGGCGCGCACCAGCAGGTCGGCCAGCCCGGGCTCGTTCTCGTCGCGCGGCTTGCCGGGGTGGATGATGGCCACCTGGCAGCTCTCGGCGGCCTCCACGAGCTGGCGGTAGGTGCCGGCGCCGAGATCCTTGATGTAGGCCTGCTTGCGCTCGTCGTAGCCGAACATGCGGTCGTTGATGAGCTGGCATTCGTTGCAGCTGGGGCAGCGCGCGGTGTCTATCCAGGCTTCGTCGCGCGAGTGTTCGGGGGTTGGTGGCGGCGCCGCGTCGGCCGGGGCGGCGCCGGCCGGGGCCGCACTGCCGGTGCCGCCGGCGGGTGCGGCGGCGGACGCGGCGCTCTGTGCAGCGGCCTGCGTGGCGCCCTGCGCCACGGCCCACGCCGCGCGTTCGCGCGCCAGCAGGCGTTCGGCGTGCGAGTCGTGCACGCCGCCGTGTTCCTGCAGCCTGTGCCACAGCAGCAGGCAGCGCCGCGCGGCCTGCATCAGCCGCGCGTCCACCAGCACGCGCTGCAGCGTGTCGTCGGCGTCCACGGCCAGCACGTAGGGCACGTGGCGACCGGCGTCGGCCTCGTCGAGCGCCAGCCAATCGGCCGACGGCAGCATGGCCGCGCTCCAGCGCTCGCGCGGCACCACCGCGAAGTGGGCCGCCTGGCGCGGGTCGCAGAGCATGAAGTCGGCGAAGGTGAAGGCCACGCGCTCGCTCGTGCGCTGCAGTGCCGTGTCGGCGTAGGCCACTTCCTCCACGGGCCAGTCGTCGTCGGGCTGGGGGTTGTTGTCGAGCGAGAAGCGCTCGGCCCAGTTGCCGCCGGCGGCGGCGTCGTAGCTGAAGGCCGGGAAGGCGCGCGACTGCATCGCCGCGGCGGCGTAGAGGTAGGCCGGCAGCGTGTCGGTGGTGCCCTCGTCGCGCGCGAAAACGCTGAACAGCGCCGGGCCGCGGCAGGCCAGGCCCTGCGCGATGCGGCCGCGCAGCGCGTACAGGTTGGCGCTGGGCGCCTGCAGCACGAACATGCCGCCCAGGCCCATCGCCGTGGTCGCCAGCCGCGCGCTGCGCACGCCGAAGGCATAGTGGCCGGTGCCGATGGCGGACTCGTCCAGCAGGTCGTCGGTGAGTACCAGCACCTTGACCGGCAGGCCCGCGGACAGCAGGCCCATCAGCATGGCGTTCTCGGGCGCCTCGTTGCGCCCGGGCGGGATGCACACCAGGTAGTCGGGAAAACGCGCCAGGTCGTCGGGCGAGAGCGAGTGCGCGTCCAGCGCCTCGAAGCCGAGGTCGTGCTCGGCCTCGACGTAGTGGCCCTGCGCCTCGAGCTCGGCGATCGCCATCGCCTTGACCAGCGCGGCCAGCTCGTCGAGGCGGTCGCGAAAGGCCTGCGCCGCCGCGGCGCAGTTGTCGAACACGAACTGGTGGCAGGCTTCAGCCTCGGCCGTGCCCTCGAGCGCGGGCGCGGCGTGGAAGCGCTGCGACTCCAGCACCGCCAGCGTGTGCTGCAGGCGCTGGCGCCGCTTGGGCGGCAACTCGTCGGCGGGCGCGCCCTTGCCGACGAATCGCGACAGTGCGTCGAAGTCGAACTGCGACTGGTGCGGCCCGCCCACCGCGGCGCGCAGGCTCTGCGGCTGGCGGCCGGCCTGCGAGTGGCTGTGCGCGGCGCGCAGGATGTCGGAGAGCTTGTGCACGAGCCGGCTCAGGTCGGCGTGGAACTGGCGCGACTTGCGTGCCTGCTCGGCCTGCCAGGCGTGCCTGATCAGCCGCGCCGGCATCTCGCGCGTGCAGCCGAGCACGGTGCCGTCGGCCTGCAGCGCGCCACCGGTCTGCGTCAGCACCTGCTCGAGCGTCTCGTCCTCGCGTGCGCCCAGCCGCGCCGCGGCGGCCTGCCAGAGCTCGGCCAGGCTGCCGCTGGCGCCTGCGGCCACGTCGATGCGGATCTCGCGCTCGAGCTGCAGCGCGTGGCGGCGCAGGCGTTCGCCCTCGATGCCGCGCGGCGCCACGTCCTTCAGCACGCCGTCGACCAGCCCCGACAGCGTGTGCACGAACTCGGGCGCGCCGCGCCGCGTCTCGAGCACCAGCGGGAAGTCGTGGCGCAGCGCGTGCAGCTCGCGGTAGGGCGCCAGCAGGGCCGGGCGCAGGCCGCGGCCGTCGACCGGCCAGAGGCCGTCGCCCTGGCGTTTGCCGGTGACGTGGAAGACGCGCTGGTCCTGGTGTCTTGCTTGCATGTCCATCACGGCGCCTCGTTCATGCCGCGGCTTGTGCCGCGGGGCCTTCGTCGGGCCACACGGTGTACTTGTCGAACTCGCGGTCGAGACCGGCGCGGATGCCGGCCGGCGAGCGCAGCTGCCCGGCGTGGCGCAGGTCTTCGTAGCACGGCGCGTCGGGGTTGCGGTACAGGATGCCCACCGGGATGGGGTCGTCCATCGAGGCGATCTCGCGCGCGCGGTCGATGTCCAGCGGGTCGTGCTCGCGCTGGTTGCGGTAGGTGCTGGACAGGCTGGGGCTGAGCTGCAGGCCGTCCTTGTGCGTCAGCAGCATCGTGCGCTGCGGGTCGTGCAGCCAGGGGTCGAAGGCCTTGGGCATGAACTCCGGGCAGCGCTGCAGGATGCGCACGAACGAGAAGCCGCGGTGCCTGAACGCGGCACGTACGATGTCGTACAGCACCTCGGGCACCCAGTCCACGCCCTGGGCGATGAACGACGCGCCCTGCACGCCCAGCGACACCGTCAGCGGGTTCATGGGCTCGAGCGTGGCGCCGTAGGGCGTGGTGTTGCTCTTGAAGCCCTTGGGGCTGGTCGGCGAGGCCTGCTTCTTGGTCAGCCCGTAGACGTGGTTGTCGTGCAGGATGACGGTGATGTTCATGTTGTAGCGCAGCGCATGGATCCAGTGCGCCGCGCCGATGCTGCAGCAGTCGCCGTCGCCGGTGCTCACGAACACATTCAGATCGGGCCGGGCCATCTTGATGCCCTCGGCCACCGGGAATGCGCGGCCGTGGATGCCGTGGAAGCCGTAGGTCTTCATGTAGTGCGGCAGCCGGCTGCTGCAGCCTATGCCCGAGACGAACACCGTGTTCTCGGGCGCCAGGTCTTCTTCGCTGCACAGGCGCTGCATGGCGGCCAGGATGGCGTTGTCGCCGCAGCCGTTGCACCAGCGCGGCACGCCGCCCTGGTAGTCCTCGAGCGCGTGGTGTTCCTCGTGCAGCTTGATGACGCAGCGGCTGAGCGAGGGGGTGAAAGAGCGGCTCATGTGGCTTGTCCCGTGGTTAGCATGGCCTGGCGCACGACGCGGCAGATGTCGCCCGGCTTGATGGGTTGGCCGCGGGCCTCGCTCCAGCAGTCGATGTCGACCAGGAAGCGTGCGCGCAGCATCATGGCCAGCGCCGAGTAGCGGCGGTTGTCCTCGTCGATGAGCTCGTCGTCGAGCTTGTCGGACCAGTTGCCCTCGATCGTCATCACGCGCTTGAAGCGCGCCAGGATCTCGCGGATGCCCGAGGGCATGGGCTGCAGGAAGCGCAGGTGCATCGAGCTCACGGCCAGGCCCTCGTCGCGCAGCCTCGTGACGGCCTCTTCGATGGCGCCCATGGTGCTGCCCCAGCCCACCAGCAGCATGTCGCCGTCGGCGTCGCCGAACACCGGCGGCGGCGTCAGCGTCTTTTGCAGCGCGGCCAGCTTGAGGCTGCGGTGGCGCAGGCCTTCCTCGTTGATCTTGGGGTCGTAGGCGACCTTGCTGTTGCGGTCGTGCGCCAGCCCGGTGAGGGTGTGCATGCCGCCCGGCTGGCCGGGCTGGAAGCGGCGCGACAGGCCCGTCACCGGGTCCCAGTCGTAGGGCCTGGCGCCGGTCGGCACCGGCGTCTGGTCGACGGGCGGCGCCAGCCAGTCCTCGCTGAACACCGGCCGCGGGAAGGGCTGCTGCGCGGTGGACAGGCTGGCGTCGGACAGCACGACCACCACCATGCCGAAGGTCTCGGCGATCTTGCGCGCCGTGATCACCGAGTAGAAACAGTCCTCGATGCTGCACGGCGCCAGCACGACCTTGGGCGCGTCGCCGTGGCTGCCGAAGATGGCGGCCAGCGCGTCGCCCTGCTCGACCTTGGTCGGCTGGCCGGTGCTGGGCCCGCCGCGCTGCACGTTGACGACGACGAGCGGGATCTCGGCCATCACCGCCAGGCCTATGGCCTCCTGCTTGAGCGAATAGCCCGGGCCCGAGGTGATGGTGACGGCGCACTTGCCGGCGTAGCTGGCGCCGATGGCGAAGGCGCAGGCCGCGATCTCGTCCTCGGCCTGGTGCACGAGGCCGCCGACCTTCTCGAACACCTCGCTCAGGTAGTGCGAGGCCGAGGTGGCGGGCGTGATCGGGTACATCGCGCAGATGTCCATGCCCGAGGCCATCACGCCCAGGGCGACGGCAGTGTTGCCGTTGATGACGACCTGGGCCTCGGTCGACTTGTGTGCCGGGATGCGGTACTTGATGTCGAGGTGGGTCTCGCCCCAGGCGGCGCCGGCGTCATAGAGCGCGATGTTGCCCTTGATGACCTTCTCGTCCTTCTTGCCGAAGACGCGCGCGATCTGCTCGTGCGCGAGGTCGGCGTCCAGCCCGTACAGGTTGCACAGCACGCCCAGCACGAACATGTTCTTGCCCTTGCGCGGGTCGGACACCAGCTCCTTGCAGCGCGCCTCGAAGGGCACCTCGATGACGCGATAGCCGTCCTTGCGCAGGGCCCGCAAGGTCTCGACGTAGCTGGTGACGACCGCCGGGTCGCGGTAGTCGGCCCACATGCTCTCGAGCAGGATGGTGGCGCCGGGCTTCAGCTCGCCGGCCTGCACGCGGCCGATCAGCACCTGCTCGTTGAAGGCCACCACGAGGTCGGTCTGGTCGCCGCCGTTGGTGATGCGTTCGGCGCCGATGCGGATGCGGATGCCGCTGGCCCCGGCCACGCTGCGCGCCGGCGGCTGGATCTCGGCGGGGATGATCTCGGTCGTCCAGATGCCGTTGCCCATGCGCGCGGCGATGGCGGCCAGGCTCTGGCCGCAGCGCTGCGCGCCTTCGCCCGAGTCGCTGATGACCTCGACGATGTGTTCGCTGATCGTCACGGCGGGGCGCGGCGTGGCGCTGGCCGGGCGTTCGAGCACGACGGTTTGATTCATGGTGGCTTCTCAGGCGATGTGCAGATGGGCGTAGCCGCGCTCGCGGCGGGGGATGCCGAACAGGCGCGAGACCGGGTCGTCGCCGGGCGGGGTGTAGACCCACTCGGTGTCGCGCAGGCCCAGCCAGGCCTTCATGCCGGCGGCGGCCTTG
>PNKD01000092.1 GCA_013822265.1 Leptothrix sp. (in: b-proteobacteria) | reverse complement strand
TCGGGCGCCGTGAAGGCGCTGATGGACGACCTCTACGAGGAGTTCATCAAGGAGGACATGCCCAACCGCGTGCACCTGTCGACCAGCTGCTGCGAGATCAACTGCGGCGGCCAGGCCGACATCGCCATCATCGTGCAGCACACCAAGCCGCCGAAGATCAACCACGACCTCGTGGCCAACGTCTGCGAGCGCCCGGCCGTGGTCGCGCGCTGCCCGGTGGCGGCCATCCGCCCGGCGCTGGTCAACGGCAAGCCCTCGCTCGAGATCGACGAGAAGAAGTGCATGTGCTGCGGCGCCTGCTACCCCCCGTGCCCGCCGATGCAGATCAACGACCCCGAGCACACCAAGCTGGCCATCTGGGTGGGCGGCAAGAACTCGAACGCGCGCGGCAAGCCGGTGTTCATGAAGATGGTGGCGTCTGGCCTGCCCAACAACCCACCGCGCTGGCCCGAGGTCTCGGCCATCGTGAAGAAGATCCTCTACACCTACAAGGGCGACGCACGTTCGTGGGAGCGCGTGTCGGACTGGATCGAGCGCATCGGCTGGCCGCGTTTCTTCGAGAAGTGCGACCTGCCCTTTACCAAGTACCTCATCGACGACTGGCGCGGCTCGCGGGCCAACCTGAACGCGTCGACGCACATCCGCTTCTGAACACGACGCTTCGACATGAAATTCGGCTTGCTCGTCAGCGAAGGCCCCTACACGCACCAGGCCAGTGACACGGCCTACCAGTTCGCCGTGGCCGCGATCGCCAAGGGCCACGAGATTCAGCGCGTGTTCTTCTATCACGACGGTGTCTACAACGCGACGCGCCTGACCGAGCCGCCGCAGGACGACCGGCACATCGTCAACCGCTGGGCGGCGCTGAAGACCGAGCACAACGTCGACCTCGTGGTCTGCGTGGCCGCGGCGCTGCGCCGCGGCATCAAGGACGAGGTGCTGGCCCCGGGCTTCCGCATCTCGGGCCTGGGCCAGCTGGTGGATTCGGGCATCAAGGCCGACCGGCTCGTCACTTTCGGAGATTGAGATGGCGACCACGAAGAAATTCATGTTCGTCAACCGCAAGGCCCCCTTCGGCACCATCTACGCGCTGGAGAGCCTCGAGGTCGTGCTCATCACCGCCACCTTCGACCAGGACGTCAGCCTCGTCTTCATCGACGACGGCGTGTACGAGCTGGTGAAGGGCCAGAACCCCAAGGGCATAGGCATCAAGAACCACTCGCCCACCTACCGCGCGCTCGACGGCTACGATGTCGAGAAGCTCTACGTCGAACGTGAGTCGATGCAAGCGCGCGGCCTGAGCGAGCAGGATCTGCTGGTGCCCGTGGAGGTGCTGTCCAGCGCCGAGATGGCCGACCTGATGGCCGAGCAGGACGTCGTTCTTTCCTTCTGAGCTGCCCATGCTGCACATCGTCAACAAATCGTTCACGCAGACCACGGCGCTGGCCAGCTGCCTGCGCCTGGCCAAGCCCGGCCACGCCCTGCTGCTCACCGAAGACGCCGTCTACGCCGCGACCACGGCCGCCGCCGCGTCGTCGGGCATCGCCGATGCGATGGCCCGGCTCAGGGTCTACACGCTGCAGCCCGACGTCGAGGCCCGCGGCATGGCCGGCAAGCTGGTCGACGGCATCACCGCCGTCGACTACGCCGGCTTCGTCGACCTCGTCGCCGAGCACCCCAACAACCAGTCCTGGCTCTGAGCAGCCAGCCGCATCCGTTCCCGAAGGAGACAAGACACATGGGCATCGAAGTCAACGGCACCACCTACGAAACCGACGAAGAAGGTTATCTGCTCAACCTGTCCGAGTGGACGGAGGACATCGGCAAGGTCCTGGCCGCCGGCGAGAACGTCGAGATGACGCCCAGCCACTGGGAAGTCGTCAACTTCCTGCGTGACTACTACAACGAGTACCAGATCGCCCCCGCGGTGCGCGTGCTCACCAAGGCCATCGGCAAGCAGCTCGGCCCCGAGAAGGGCAACAGCAAATACCTGTACGAGCTCTTCCCCTATGGCCCGGCCAAGCAGGCCTGCAAGATCGCCGGCCTGCCCAAGCCGACCGGTTGCGTCTGATTCCCTAGAGGCGCCCCGCGCCTGCCGCGTGCCTGATGCACGCGGGGCGCGAGCCTTGCTGAAACACACCCCATGTCCGCGCTGTCCATCGCCTACGCCGCGCTCTTCTACGTCGCCACCACGATCTTCGTGGTTGGCCTGACGCTGAAGATCCGCAGCTATGCGCGCACGCCCGCGCCGCTGAAGATACCCACCACGCCGGCGCCGACGACGACATCCGGCGTGGCGTTGCGCCTGACGCGCGAGGTGGTGTTCTTCGAAAGCCTGTTCAAGGCCAGCAAGTGGACCTGGCTGTTCGGCTGGTTGTTCCATGCCGCGCTGCTGCTGGTGCTGCTGCGCCACGTGCGCTACTTCCAGCAGCCGGTGTGGGACGTCATCGCCTTCGTGCAGCCCTTCGGCATGTACGCCGGCTTCGCGATGGTGGCCGGCCTCGCGGGCCTGTGGGCGCGGCGTTTCCTGGTCGACCGCGTACGCTACATCAGCACGCCGTCGGACCACCTGCACCTGGCGCTGCTCATCGCCATCGGCCTGTCCGGTCTGGGCATGCGCTTCGTAAGCCACACCGACATCGTGGCCGTGAAGGCCTTCATGCTGGGCCTGATGCGCCTGGACATCCAGCCGCTGCCCGGCGACCCGCTGCTGCTGCTGCACCTGGCGCTGGTGGCGCTGCTGATGATCGTGTTCCCGATCAGCAAGCTGCTGCACGCACCGGGCCTGTTCTTCAGCCCCACGCGCAACCAGGCCGACACGCCGCGCGAAGGGCGGCACCTCGCGGCCTGGGCTTCGGCCCTCGAGCGCAAGCCCTAACAGACGCCGCAAGCCATGGCCACCGCCGCTTTCACCACGCCCAAGCTCAAGCCCTACCCGGTGATCCCACTGGTGGCCGAGGGCGCGACGGCGCACCTGAAGCCCTTCGTTGCCGCGCCGGCACTGCAGGGCAACCTCGGCTTCCCCGGTGAGCTGGCCGAGGGCTGGGAGCAGCGCGCCATCGCCAAGATGGGCGAGCTGCTCGACAAGTACCGCAGCCTGCGCGTCTACATGGACGCCTGCGTGCACTGCGGCGCCTGCAGCGACAAGTGCCACTACTTCCTGGGCACCGGCGACCCCAAGAACATGCCCGTGGCACGCCAGGACCTGATGCGCGCCGTCTACCGGCGCTACTTCACCTTCGCCGGCAAGCACTTCCCCAAGCTCGTCGGCGCGGTCGACATGACCAAGGAAGTGCTCGACGGCTGGTGGAGCTACTACAACCAGTGCAGCGAGTGCCGCCGCTGCAGCGTCTTCTGTCCCTACGGCATCGACACCGCCGAGGTCACGATGGCGGCGCGCGAGATCATGAATTCGGTCGGCCTGGGCAGCAAGTACACCAACGAGATCCTGGGCAAGGTGCACCGCATCGGCAACAACCTGGGCATCCCCGAGCCGGCGCTGGCCGACACGCTGCTGGGCCTGGAGGAAGACACCAAGGAAGAGACCGGTGTCGACGTCAAGTTCCCGCTCGACGTCGAGGGCGCCGAGGTGCTGCTGATCACGCCGTCGGCCGACTTCTTCTCCGAGCCGCACGTCGAAAGCCTGATCGGCTACGCCAAGGTCTTCCACGCCGCGGGCATCAGCTGGACGCTGAGCTCCAAGGCCAGCGAGGCCGCCAACTTCGCGCTCTTCATCGGCAACTACGAGCAGATGAAGAAGGTCTCTCTGCGCGTGAAGGAAGAGGCCCAGCGCCTGGGCGTCAGGCGCATCGTCATCGGCGAGTGCGGGCACGCCTGGCGTGTGGCCTACAGCTACTGGAACACGCTCATCGGCCCCTTCGACTGGCTCGATCAGCGTTACCCGGTGCCGCAGCACATCTGCGAGCTCACCTACGACCTGATCCAGCGCGGCGCGCTGCAGTTCGACAAGGAAAAGAACGACGACCGCGTCGTCACCTTCCACGACAGCTGCAACGTCGCGCGTGCCTCGCGCATGGGCAACATGCCCGGCGGGCAGTTCGTGATCCCGCGCGAGATCATCAAGGCGGTGGCCAACCACTTCCACGACATGGCGCCGGGCACCACGCACGAAGCCACCTTCTGCTGCGGCGGCGGCGGCGGCCTGCTCACCGACGACCTGCTCGAGCTCCGCGTCAAGGGCGCGCTGCCGCGCATGGAATCGCTCAAGCAATCGGCAGACGGCGACGGCGTCAATTTCATGGCCTGCATCTGCGCCATCTGCAAGGCGCAGTTCAGCAAGGTGCTGCCCTACTACGGCTTCGACATGAGCATGGTCGGCGGCGTGCACCAGCTCGTCAGCAGGGCGATACGGCTGAAGCAGCCGGACTGAGATTCAAGGAGACACCCGATGTCCACCACCCCAGGCAACGTGACGGCCCAGCCGCTGACCTTCCGCCGTTACAAGGACGGCGACAGCAAGCCGCTCCCGTGGCAGGAAGAGATCTTCGACGCCGACCACTCGCACAAGTGCCCCACCTACATCCAGAGCACCCCGCCGTGCCAGGGCAGTTGCCCCTCGGGCGAGGACATTCGCGGCTACCTCAACATCGTGCGCGGCGTCGAGAAGCCGCCCGCCGGCATGCCCTGGCAAGAGTACGCCTGGCGCCGCCTGACCGAGGCCAACCCGCTGCCCTCGGTGATGGGCCGCGTGTGCCCGGCGCCTTGTGAATCGGGCTGCAACCGCAACCAGGTCGAGGACTACGTCGGCATCAACTCGGTCGAGCACTTCCTGGGCGAGTACGCGATCGAGAAGAAGCTGGCCTTCCCCAAGCCCGCGACACAAACCGGCAAGAAGGTCGCGGTCATCGGCGGCGGCCCGGCCGGCCTGTCGGCGGCCTACCAGCTGGTCAAGAAGGGCCACGCGGTCACGCTCTTCGACGAGCGGCCCGAGCTCGGCGGCATGATGCGCTACGGCATCCCCGGCTTCCGCACCCCGCGCGAGGTGCTCGACGCCGAGATCCAGCGCATCATCGACCTCGGCGTCGAGGTGCGCACGGCCTGCCGCATCGGCACCGACATCACGCTCGACCAGATCAAGGCCGACCACGACGCCGTGTTCCTGGGCCTGGGCGCGCAGAGCGGCCGCCCGCTGCCGGTGGAAGGCAGCGACGCACCCAACGTCGTCACCGCCACGGCCTTCCTGAAGGCCTTCAACGACGGCCGCATGCTGCACGTGGGCAAGCGCGTGGTGGTGGTGGGCGGCGGCGACACCTCCATCGACGTCGCCACCGTGGCGCGGCGCCTGGGCCATATCGACCAGGTGCACGAGTCCGACCGCCCCGAGAACGCCATCGCCGGCTACGCCGCGCACGACGTGGCCTCCCTGTCGGCGCGCCGCGGTGCCGAGGTCACGCTGACCTCGATCTTCGCGATCGAGAAGATGCAGGCGAGCAAGTCCGAGGTCGAGCACGCCTTGGGCGAAGGCATCGCCATCCGCGGCGGGCTGGCGCCGGTGGCCGTGATCCGCGATGCCGGCGGCCGCGCCACGGCGCTGCGCGTGGCGCAGTGCGAGGCCAGGATGATCGGCGGCCGGCTCGACGTCAAGGTCGTGCCGGGCACCGAGGAGGACATCGAGGCCGACCTCATCGTCTCGGCCATCGGCCAGGCGGTCGATTTCACCGGGCTGGAGTCTCTGAACAACGGCAAGGGCGCGATCGCCAGCGACAAGAACTACCAGGTGCAGGGCCAGCCGGGCATGTTCGTCGGCGGCGACGTGGTGCGCCCGCACCTGCTGACCACCGCCATCGGCCACGGCGCCATCGCCGCCGACGGCATCGACCGCCACCTGCGCAGCGAGGCGCTGGACAAGCGGCCCAAGATCGACGTGCACAGCTTCGACCTGACGCGCAAGCTGATCGAGAAGGGCCTGCCCGTGACGCAGATCGAGGAGCCGCTGCGCGGCACCGACCGCAGCACCGGCGCCGTGCACAACTACGACAACCGCTCCGACCGCTACGTCATCCCGCACGACGAGCTCTTCCTCGGCCACTTCAGCTACACGCCGCGCAACCGGCGCAACATCGTCCAGCTCACGGCCGAAGAGGCGCTGAACAACTTCGAAGAGCGGCTGATCCCGCTGCTCGAGGCGCAGGCCCAGGCCGAGGCCAAGCGCTGCATGAGCTGCGGCCAGTGCTTCGAGTGCGACAACTGCGTCGTCTACTGCCCGCAGACGGCCGTTTTCAAGGTGCCGAAGTCGAAGTCGACCATCGGCCGCTACGTCGACACCGACTACGCCAAGTGCATCGGCTGCCATATCTGCAAGGATGTCTGCCCGACGGGCTACATCCAGATGGGCCTCGGGGAATAAGTGGCCCCCCCCCGGAGCGCCTTCGGCGCCTCCCCCCCAGGGGGGCGACCCCAGCGGACCGGCAGAGCCGGATCCGCGGCGTCCGCTTGGTCGCGTCGTGCGCTGCTTTGGCTGGTCGTCGGGGTTTCGCTGCAGGCCGCCGCTGCGGGCGAGGGCCGCACGCCCAAGCCCGTGGTCGAAGCGGCCACGGCGGGCACGCAGTGCGTGGCGCCGCCCGAGGTGATGCGGCGCGATCACATGGACTTCCTCAAGCACCAGCGCGACGACACCGTGCACGGCGGCATCCGCGGCGCGAAGTTCAGCCTCAAG
This sequence comes from Leptothrix sp. (in: b-proteobacteria), assembly GCA_013822265.1. Taxonomy (GTDB): domain Bacteria; phylum Pseudomonadota; class Gammaproteobacteria; order Burkholderiales; family Burkholderiaceae_C; genus Rubrivivax. The sequence continues at coordinate 10,486 of PNKD01000092.1, read as the reverse complement.
GCCTGCATCGATTGCCACGCCAACCAGAAGACGCAGAGCGTGGCCAAGGACGAGAGCAACTTCTGCGTCAGCTGCCACAGCTACGCGGCGGTGAAGATCGACTGCTTCGAGTGCCACACCGCGAAGGCGCGCACCGTGGCCCAGGGGGCGCCGAAGTGAGCCGCCGCGGCTTCCTCGGCGTCGCTGCCGCGGCCATCGGCGGTGTGATGCTCGCGCCCGGCATCCAGCTGATCGAGATCGCGCAGGCCGCGGCCGGCAGCGGCCCGACGCCGGGCGCCAGCCCCAAGGTGCGCTGGGGCATGCTCGTCGACACCACCAAGTGCGCGCCCGGCTGCAACGACTGCGTCACCGCCTGCAACACCGAGAACGGCCTCGACCCCAAGCCGACGCCGACCTCGGCGCAGTGGATACGCAAGGTCGAGATCAAGGAGATCAAGACCGGCCGCACGGCCTCGGTGCCGGTGATGTGCCAGCACTGCGCCGAGCCGCCGTGCGTCGATGTGTGCCCCACCGGCGCGTCGTTCAAGCGCGCCGACGGCATCGTGCTCGTCGACCGCCACACCTGCATCGGCTGCCGCTACTGCGTCATGGCCTGCCCCTACAAGGCGCGCAGCTTCGTGCACGAGCCGCTCACCGAGCAGACCCCCGACGTGCCGCGCGGCAAGGGCTGCGTCGAGAGCTGCACGATGTGCGTGCATCGCATCGACAAGGGCGAGAAGACCACGGCCTGCGCCGAGGCCTGCAGCAAGGCCGGCCACGGCGCCATCGTCTTCGGCGACCTCAACGACCCCGACAGCGAGATCTCGCGCCGCGTGCGCGAGATCCAGACGACGCAGCTGCGCGCCGACCTGAAGCTCGACCCCGGCGTCCGTTACCACGGTCTATGAAGCCCCCAAGCTCGCTGGCGCTCGCTACCCCCCAAGGGGGCCGTCCGCCTACGGCCCGGCAGAGCCGGTTCCGTGGCGGGAAGCTTGATCGATCCGGCTCCGGTGGAGACTGAGACGATGCATAACTCGAAAGACTCGCGCAACTTCTGGCTGCTCGTGCTGCTGGGCGGCCTGGTCACGGCCGCCGGCCTGGGCGCGGCGCACTACATGGAAGTGCACGGCCACGTCGTCACCGGCATGACCAACCAGGTGGTGTGGGGCCTGCCCCACGTCTTCGCCATCTTCATGGTCGTGGCGGCCTCGGGCGTGCTCAACGTGGCCTCCATCGGCAGCGTGTTCGGCCAGGGCATGTACAAGCCGCGCGCCCCACTCTCGGGGCTGCTGTGCGTGGCGCTGCTGGCCGGCGGGCTGATGGTGCTGATGCTCGACCTGGGCCGGCCCGATCGGCTGGTGATAGCCGCCACGCACTACAACTTCAAGTCGGTTTTCGCGTGGAACGTCATCCTCTACTCGGGCATGGTGGGCCTCGTCGCCGTGTACCTGTGGACGATGTTCGAGCGGCGGCTGAACGGCTACACCCAGGCCGCGGGCGTGGCCGTGCTGGTGTGGCGTTTCGTGCTGACCACCGGCACGGGTTCGATCTTCGGTTTCCTCGTCGCGCGCCAGGCCTACCAGTCGGCGCTGTTGGCGCCGCTGTTCATCGTGCTGTCCTTCGGCTGGGGGCTGGCGGTCTTTCTCGTCGTGCAGGCGGTGATGTACGGCTGGAACGACCTGCAGCTGGCGGCCGAGAACCGGCGCCGGCTGGCGCGGCTGCTCGGCATCTTCGTGGCCGCCTCGCTCTACCTCGTGGCCGTGTACCACATGACCAACCTCTACTTCGCGCGCCAGGGCGACTTCGAGGCCTTCATCCTGCTGGGCCGTGGCGGCGGCGGCGCGTTCCCGGCGCTGTTCTGGGGCGGCTACGTGCTCGTCGGTTCGCTGCTGCCGCTGCTGCTGCTCTTCCACCCGCGTTTCGGCGGCACGCGCAGTACGCTGGCCGCCGCGGCACTGGTGATCGCCGGCGCCTTTGCCTGGCTGTTCGTGTTCATCATCGGCGGCCAGGCCTTCCCGCTGGAGATCTTCCCGGGGCACGTCGTCAGCAGCAGCTTCGCCGACGGCGCCATCGAGCACTACCTGCCCTCGCTGCCCGAGTTCGTGCTCGGCATCGGCGGGCTGGGCGCGGCCTTCCTGATGACGGTGATCGGCGTGCGCGTGCTCGACTTCCTGCCGCGCGACGCCGCCTCCAAGGCCTGACGATGCATAGGCTGCTGGTCTCCGCTGCCCACAAGTCCTCGGGCAAGACCACGGTCTCGCTCGGCCTGTGCGCGGCGCTGGCCGATGCCGGCACCGTGGTGCAACCGTTCAAGAAAGGCCCCGACTACATCGACCCGATGTGGCTGGCGCGCGCCGCCGGCCGGCCCTGCTTCAACCTCGACGCCTACCTGATGGACGACGCCGCGCTCGAGCGCTGCTTCGTCGACAACTCGCGTGGCGCCGACATCGCCGTCGTCGAAGGCAACAAGGGCCTTTACGACGGCCTGGCGCTGGACGGCAGCAACAGCAACGCGGCGATGGCGGCGCGGTTCGGGCTGCCGGTGCTGCTGGTGATCGACGCCCGCGGCATGACACGCGGCATCGCGCCTTTGCTGCTCGGCTACCAGGCCTTCGACAGGAACATTCGCATCGCCGGCGTCATCCTCAACCGCGTCGGCGGCAGCCGCCACGAGGCCAAGCTGCGCGCCGTCATCGAGCACTACACCGACCTGCCCGTGCTCGGCGCCGTGGCCGAAGACGCACGGCTGGCGGTGGACGAACGCCATCTCGGCCTCAAGCCCTGTGCCGAGGTGCAAGATGCCCGCGAGCGCGTGCGCGGCATCGGCCGCATCGTCGGCGCGCAGGTCGACCTGGCCCGCGTGCGCGCGATGGCCGCGATGGCCGCGCCGGGCTTCGACGCGCCGTCGCCGCCGGCACCGGCAGCCCGCCGCCGCGCCGACGTGCGCATCGCCGTCGCGCGCGACCGTGCCTTCGGCTTCCACTACCCCGACGACCTCGCGGCGCTCGAGGCCGCGGGCGCCGAACTGGTGTTCGTCGACACCCTGCGCGACCAGCGCCTGCCGGCGGTCGACGGCCTGTTCATCGGTGGCGGCTTCCCCGAGGCCAGCATGGCCGAGCTGGAGGCCAACACCGCGATGCGCGCCGCGCTGCGCAGCGCCATCGAGGCCGGCCTGCCCACCTACGCCGAGTGCGGCGGCCTGATGTACCTGTCGCGCAGCATCACCTGGCAGGGCCGCACGGCGCGCATGGTGGGCGCGATCCCCGGCGACGCCGTGATGCACGCACGCCCGCAGGGCCGCGGCTACGTGCACCTGCAGGAGACCGCGGCAATGCCCTGGGGCGGCACGTCCGGCAACACCAGCGGCGCCTTGCGCGGCCACGAGTTCCACCATTCCGGCCTCGAGAACCTCGGCGCCGGGGTCGGCTTCGCCTACCGCGTGACGCGCGGCCACGGCATCGACGGCCGGCACGACGGCGTCGTGGTGCACAAGCTGCTGGCCTCGTACACCCACCTGCGCAGCGCTGCCGGCTCGAACTGGGCGCCGCGCTTCGTGGCCCATGTACGCAGCGAGCGTGCGCTGCGCGGCGCTGCCGCTGCTGCTGCGCCGCGTGCTGCCGCCCTCGCCCCCTGAGACGCCAGGCGCCCGATGACGACCATCGCCAGCTTCAGCCGCACCGTACGGGTGGGCGACCGTGCGCTGCGCACCGACAGCGAGGGCTATCTCGAAAACCGCGACGAGTGGAGCGAAGACTTCGCGCGCGCGCTGGCACGCGAAGAAGGCCTCGAGCTGACGCCCGAGCACTGGGAAGTCATCCGTTTCCTGCGCGAGTACTACCAGCAGCACGGCGTGCAGGCCCAGGTGCGCGTGATGGTGCGCCACTTCACGCAGGCCTGGGATGTACGGCGCGGCAGCAACCACCACCTGCACGACCTCTTTCCCGTCGGCGGGCCACAGAAGCAGGGCAACCGCCTTGCCGGCCTGCTGCGGACCAAAGGCGAACACTGAAGACCGATACGACATGTTCAGCATCACCCCCTCCGCCACCCAGGAACTCCTGGCCGCCGCCGCACGCAGCGACGCCGCCGGCATGGGCCTGCGCGTGGCCGCACGCCAGGTCGCCGACGGCTCCATCGAGTACGGCATGGGCTTCGACGACGAGCGCGAGGACGACGAGCCGGTGGCCTTTGACGGCCTCAAGGTGCTGCTGGGCTCGCCCAGCCGGCCGCTGCTGCAGGACACCGTGCTCGACTACGTCGAGATCGAACCCGGGCGCTTCGACTTCGTCTTCGTCCCGCCCGACGCCGCGCCGGCCGATGGCGACGACGCCCCCAAGGCCGCGCGCAGCTGCGGCAGCGGCGGCTGCGGCAACTGCGGCGGCTGATCCGCGCAACCCTGCGCCATGGAGAACGCCATGAACTCATTCGTCGACATCCCCGCCATGATGGCGGCCTGCCGCGCCGTGCAGGGCAAGGTCTATCTCGTCGGCGCCGGCCCCGGCGACGCCGAACTGCTGACGCTGCGCGCCGCGCGCCTGCTGGCGCAGGCCGACGTCGTCGTCTACGACCATCTGGTGGGTGCCGACGTGCTGGCGCTCATCGGCCCGGCCGCCAGCCGGCTCTATGTCGGCAAGGAGCGCAGCCACCACAGCCTGCCGCAAGAGGGCATCAACGAGCTGCTGGTGCGACTGGCCCGTGAAGGCCGCACGGTGGTGCGGCTGAAGGGCGGCGACCCCTTCGTCTTCGGCCGTGGCGGCGAAGAGCTGCAGGTGCTGGCCGCCGAAGGCATCCCGTTCGAGGTCGTGCCCGGCATCACCGCGGCCTGCGGCGTGGCCAGCTACGCGGGCATCCCGCTCACGCATCGCGACTACGCCCAGAGCTGCACCTTCGTGACCGGCCACCTCAAGGACGGCAGCTGCGACCTCGACTGGCCCGCGCTGGCGCGCGCGCGCCAGACGGTGGTGATCTACATGGGCCTGTCGGGTCTGGCCACGATCTGCGAACGCCTCGTCGAAAACGGCCTGCCCGAGAGCTGGCCCGCCGCCGTGGTGGCCCAGGGCACGCTGCCCGGGCAGCGTGTGGTCTGCGCCACGCTGGGCACGCTGGCCGAGGCGGTGGCCCGCGTGGGCCTGCAGTCACCCGCGCTGACCATCGTCGGCGAGGTCGTGCGGCTGCGCGACGAACTCGCCTGGTTCCACGCCACCACGGCCGGCGAACCCGCCACCGTCCCACTGTCCACCGTCGAGGCCTGACACATGAACCACACTCCCCTTGCCGCGGCGCTGGCCGCGCTGCTCGTCGCTGCCGCGCCCGCCCCCGCCGCGGCCTCTTCGACCGCCATGTCGGCGCCCTGGGCCGAGGCCATGTGCAGCGCCTGGAACGCCGACGCCTCGCTGACCGACGGCCTGGCCGAATCGGGCTGGGCTGCCAACGACGCCGGCCGCGGCTTCAAGGCGATGCAGATCTACCGCACCGACTGCCCCAAGAGCCCGCGCATCGAGATGCAGATCGCGCTCAAGGAGCGCAAGGCCATGTGCGTCTACGGCGGCGTGGCCAAGACGCCGGCGCTCAACGACAGCGTCGACTACCTGATGTGGGCCGAAACGCCGAAGTGGCGCGAGATGGGCAGCGGCCAGCTGGGCCCGATGCGCGCGATGATGTTCGGCAGCCTCAACTTCCAGGGCCCGAAGATGGAGGCCATGGGCAACATGGGGCCCTTCGGTGGTTTCCTGCTGCTGGTGGGCAAGGTGCCCGGGGACTGGGCCACCTGCCCATAAAGTGAGCCCCCAAGCTCGCTAGCGCTCGCTACCCCCCGTGGGGGCCGTCCGCCAACGGCCCGGCAGAGCCGGTTCCGTGGCGGAAGACTTGGTCTCGGCGACGCTTGTCTGTGCAGGCGAAGGCGCCGGCGCAGCCCTCAGGCTCAGCGCTGGTTGGCGGCGCGTTCCTCGACGGCGAAGACCGCGGCCTCGACGCGGGAACTCAGGTTCAGCTTCGACAGGATGTGACGCACGTGCAGCTTCACCGTGTCGTGGCTGATGTCGAGCGCACGGGCGATGGTCTTGTTGCTCTGGCCGCGCGCCAGGTGTTCGAGAATCTCGCGCTCGCGCTGCGTCAGCGAGGCCATCAGGCCGCGCCGGTCGGTGCCCTTGTGGCCGCTTTGCAGCAACTGCGCCAGCTTCAGGGTCATGGCTGGCGCCACCGTCAGCTCGCCGCGAGCCGCGTTGCCGATCGCGGTGATGACGTCCTCGGGCTCCATGTCCTTGAGCAGGTAACCGCAGACGCCGGCACGCAGCGCCGCCGAGAGGTCGACCTCGGAGTCGCTCATGGTCAGGATGACCGCCGGCGTGTCCAGGCCCTCGGCGCGCATGCGCCGCAGCAGCGACAGGCCGTCGGTGGCCGGCATGCGCAGGTCGAGCACCACCAGGTCGGGCTTGCGTTCGCGCAGCACGGCGAGCACTTCGTCCGGGTCGGACAGCGCGGCCAGCACCTCCATGCCACCGCGGTGGCTGAGCAGGTCTGACAATCCCGTGCGACACAGCGCATGGTCGTCGACGAGCACGATGCGGGGCCCGGCCATCAATGCCCTCCCGGTGCCGGGGCTGCGCCGCCTGCCGCCGGGAACACCAGTCGCACGCGGGTGCCACCGCCGACGCGGGGGCCGACCTCCAGCGTGCCGGCGATGCGGCGCGCGCGCTCGCGCATGATGTCCATGCCGTAGTGTGCGCCCGCGCAGGCTGCCGGCGCCGGCAGGCCGGCGCCGTCGTCCTCGACGACGCACTCCACGAGGCCGTCGTCACGCGCGGCGAGGTGCAGCCAGGCGTGGCGCGCCGCGGCGTGGCGGGCGATGTTGGTGAGTGCCTCTTGCACGATGTGAAAGACCTGTGATTCGCCCTCGGGCGTCAGCGCCAGCCCGGGCAACCGATTGTGGATGACCAGCGACGCGCCGGTGCCGCGGCGGAAGTTGTCGGCGGCCGCTTCCAGCGCGTGCAGCAGCCCCTTGGGGTCCATCGGCGAGCGCAGGTGGGTGATGATGCTGCGCAGGCTGGCATGGGCCTGCGTCACCGCGCAACGCAGGTCTTCGCAATACTGGCGGGCGCGCGCCTCGTCGTGCGCCGACAGTGCGTCCTGCAGCAGCGGCAGGCGCATCTTCACGAAGGCCAGCGACTGTGCCAGCGAGTCGTGCACCTCGGCGGCCATCATCTGGCGTTCGCTGGCCAGCCGGGTGCTCAGGTTCTCCTGCTCGAGGCGGGCGTTGTTCAGGGCCAGGCCCAGCAGGTCGCCAACCGAGCGCAGGATGGCCAGGATCTCGGCCCCCGGCTCCTCGGAGCCGGCGAAGAACAGGTTGTAGACACCCAGCAAGCGCCCGCGGTGCTGCAGCGGCACGGCCAACAGGCGTTGGCAGTCCTGGCCGAAGAAGGGCGTACGTGAGCGCCTGGCACAGACCTCGAGGTCGGCGGCCCAGACCACGGTGCGGCTGTCCGCGGCGGCGCCACAATGGCCGCAATGGCGGTCTACCGATTGCTCGCTGCCGCAGGCGCCGGCCGGCAGCCCGAGCGCGGAGAGGAATTCGAGGCGGTCACCGTCATCGTTGAGCACGCGCACCGCCCCGGCCTGGGCCCCCGCCAGCCGCACGATGGGGTCGAGAAAGCGCTGCAGCAGCGCCGCCAGGTCGTTCTCGGCGACGAGGCCGGCGGCGATCTCCGCGAGCAGGGCGCGGTCGGCCGCCGGCGCGCGGCCCGCCGTGGACGGCGTCTCAGGTGCCGTTTCGGCGATGTGCAAGGGCATGTCTCGGCGGCCTTCACGAGCCGGCTTGCTCGTTGCGTTCGTCAATGCGCATATTTGAACCTTTCTCCGCGGCTTACGCTAGGGGAGTTTCCCATCCTCGGCGACCGATGGCGGGGGCGGTGAGGCGGCAGCCGGCCATCCCCCATTTGGGCTACGGGGGCATTACCCGTACCGGGAATAGACGATGCCGGACGGCGCTGCGCCTAATGCCGCCAGAGACAACCGAGGCTGCGCAACGCGGCCGGGCAGAAAACGACACCCGATGCCGGCCACCCCGCTGCACGACCCCACCGCCTCGCCGCTGCCCGCGGCTTCCACGAGCACCCACAACACCACGTGCTACATGTGCGCGTGCCGCTGCGGCATCCGCGTGCACCTGCGCGACGGCAAGGTGCGCTACATCGACGGCAACCCCGACCACCCGCTGAACCAGGGTGTCATCTGCGCCAAGGGCAGCTCGGGCATCATGAAGCAATACTCGCCGGCCCGGCTGACCAAGCCGCTCAAGCGCCGCGAGGGCGCGGCGCGCGGCGACGGCGACTTCGTCGAGATCGAGTGGGAAGAGGCCTTCGCCACGCTGACCGAGCGGCTCGCCAGGATCCGCGCCACCGATCCGAAGAAATTTGCACTCTTCACCGGGCGCGACCAGATGCAGGCGCTCACGGGCCTGTTCGCGCGGCAGTTCGGCACGCCCAACTACGCCGCGCACGGCGGCTTCTGCTCGGTCAACATGGCCGCCGGGCTGATCTACACCATCGGTGGCTCGTTCTGGGAGTTCGGCGGGCCGGACCTGGACCGCGCCAAGCTGTTCGTCATGATCGGCACCGCCGAAGACCACCACAGCAACCCGCTGAAGATCGCCATAGCCAAGTTCAAGCGTGACGGCGGGCGCTTCGTCTCGATCAACCCGGTGCGCACCGGCTATTCGGCCATCGCCGACGAGTGGGTGCCGATCCGCCCCGGCACCGACGGTGCGTTCCTGCTGGCGGTGATCCACGAACTCATCGCCAAGGGGCTGTACGACCGCGACTTCGTCGTGCAGTACACCAACGGCGGCGAACTCGTGAACCTCGACGCCGCGCACGACGAATTCGGCATGTTCGTGCGCACCGAGATCCCGCAGGAAGAAGCCTGCTACGACCCGCAGAACAAGCTCTGGTGGGACCGCCACACCAACGGCCCCGTGCTCAGCCACGCACCGGGGGCCGACCCCTTCCTGCTCGGCGACTTCAAGCTCGGCGACGGCACGCCCGTGAAGCCGGCATTCCAGCTGCTGCAGGAACGCGTCAAGGACTACACGCCCGAGTGGGCGGCACAGATCACCGGCATCCCGGCCGACACCATCCGGCGCCTGGCCCACGAGATGGGCATCACCGCGCGCGACCAGCGCATCGAGCTGCCCATCGCCTGGACCGACGCCTGGGGCAAGGAGCACGACACCGTCACCGGCAACCCGGTGGCCTTTCACGCCATGCGCGGGCTGGCCGCGCACAGCAACGGTTTCCAGACCATCCGCGCCCTGGGCATCCTGATGTCGCTGCTGGGCACGATCGACCGCCCCGGGGGCTTCCGCCACAAGGCGCCGTTCCCGCGGCCGATTCCGCCTTGTGCGCGCCCGCCCAACGACGCCCGCGCGGTCAAGCCCAACCATCCGCTGGACGGCATGCCGCTGGGCTGGCCGGCCGACCCCGACGACCTCTTCGTCAACGACGACGGCTCGCCGGTGCGCATCGACAAGGCGTTTTCGTGGGAGTACCCGCTGGCCGTGCACGGGCTGATGCACAACGTCATCACCAACGCCTGGCGCGGCGACCCCTACCGCATCGACACGCTGCTCATCTTCATGGCCAACATGTCGTGGAACTCCACGATGAACACGGCCGAAGTGCGCAAGATGCTCAATGACCGCGACGAGACGAGCGGCGAGTACAAGATCCCGTTCCTCGTCGTTGCCGATGCCTTCCACTCGGAGATGACGGCCTTCGCCGACCTGATACTGCCCGACACCACCTACCTGGAACGGCACGACGTGATGTCGATGCTCGACCGGCCGATCTCCGAGTTCACCGGCCCGGTCGATGCCGTGCGCATCCCGGTGCTGCCGCCCACCGGCGACTGCAAGCCGTTCCAGGAAGTGCTGATCGAGTTGGGCTCGCGGCTGAAGCTGCCCACCTTCGTCACCAAGGACGGGCAGCGCAAGTACCGCGACTACCCCGACTTCATCGTCAACTGGGAAACCGAGCCGGGCAGCGGTATCGGCTTTCTCGCCGGCTGGCGCGGCAAGGGCGGCGAGAAGTTCCTCATCGGCGAGCCCAACCCGCGCCAATGGGAGATGTACGAGAAGAACAACTGCATCTACCACCACGAACTGCCGCGCAGCTACCAGTACATGCGCAACTGGAACCAGGGCTACCTCGAGTGGAGCCGCAGCAACCGCATCACGCGTTATGCCGAGCCGATCCTGATCCACCTGTACTCCGAGGTGCTGCAGCACTTCCGCGCCGCCGCGCAGGGGCGCGGCCTGTCGCGCAAGCCGCCCGAGCATCTGAAGAAGCGCATCGAGACCTACTTCGACCCCCTGCCCTTCTTCTACGAGCCGCTGGAATCGCACGTCACCGACAAGCACAAGTACCCGCTGGCCGCGGTGACGCAGCGGCCGATGGCGATGTACCACTCGTGGGATTCGCAGAACGCCTGGCTGCGCCAGATCCACACCTACAAC
>PNKD01000091.1 GCA_013822265.1 Leptothrix sp. (in: b-proteobacteria) | reverse complement strand
GCCGGCGGTCTGCCTGCCAGCCACCAAATCGACGACCTCAGGCGACCGCCAGGCTCACTCCTCAGTGGAATGTGGCGCCCGGCTCCAGGCTCATACCTCGTTGGACAAGACTCACGGTGGCCGTGCACTCGAGCAGCGTGGCATCTTCGCGGAAGAGTTCTTCGGTCATCGGTTCAGGACTCCAGGGTGACTTCGCCCCGCGGCGTGGCCAACGTGGCGCGCAGCGCGGCGCCCGGCAGCGGCAGGTGTTCGACGCCCCGCAGCTGCAGCGCCGCCTGCGCCGCGGACGGCACGCCGCGCAGGGCCAGCGAGCGCAATTCGACGCCCGAGGCCGGCATCGCCGCCGACGCGTGCACACCCTGCCATTCGATCAGCGTGGGCAGCGCCCCACCGCAGCCCAGGCAGCCATCGTCGCGCACCTCGATCTGCCACTGCAGCCGGCCCTGTGGCGTGTCGCGGCCGGCATTCAACACCACGCCGGGGGCCATGCCGGCGTCGATCAGCGCCTGCCGCCGCGCCGCCAGTGCGGTGCAGCGCGCCACCACGTGCACCAGCCGCGGCCCCTGGCGCAGCCGCGCCTGCAGCGCCGCGTCGTCGAGCCCGAACCAGCGCGCGCGGCCGGGTGGCGGCGCCTCGGGGTCGATGGCGATGATCTCGAAATAGGCCTCGGGAAAGGCCGCGCCGGCGATCTTGAAGAGCCGGTTGTGCGTGCCCATCAGCGCGTGTTGGCCGCCCGGGCCGGGCGTGAGGCCCAGCGTGGCCTCGCACCAGTCCACGCCCTGCTGCAGCGTGGCGGCGGCGAGCACCAGGTGGTCGACCCGGGTCTGGCCCGCCGCCGGCGCCGTCACAGCTCGACCTCACCTTCGATGCAGGCCGCGACATCGCCGCCCACCCACACCGTGCGGCCCTGCTGCTCGATGTAGACATGGCCGTCGCGGCCCAGCGCCGCGCCCTGGCCGGCCACGTAGGCCGGCGGCGCCAGCCCGGCGCCTATCAACCACTGCGCCAGGCCGGCGTTGAGGCTGCCGGTGACGGGGTCTTCGGGCACGCCCATGTCGGGCACGAAGGCACGCACCTCGAACTGCCGCGCGTGCCCGGCCGGCTGCGCGCCGACGAGGCCGAGCTTGAGGCCGCGCAGCGCCGCCATGTCCGGCCGCACGGCCAGCACCTGCGCGGCCGTTCGCAGCATCACGGCGCACCAGCCGGGGCCGTTGTCAACCCACTGGTGCTGCACGATGTCTGCGCGCGCCAGCCCCAGCCCGGCGGCAATGCGCTGCAGCCGCGGCTCGTCCAGCGGCCCGCTGCGGCGCAGCGGCGGCGCGGCGAAGGCCAGCCGTGCGCCGCAGCGGCGCAGGCGCACCAGGCCCACGCCGCACTCCTGCACCACCACGCCCGGTTGCCGCGGCACGCCGCCGGCGGCCAGCCAGGCCCAGCAGCTGCCCAGCGTGGGGTGGCCGGCAAAGGGCAGCTCGCCGCCGGGGGTGAAGATGCGCACGCGGTAGTCGGCCGCCGGGTCGCCGGGCGGCAGCAGGAAGGTGGTCTCGGACAGGCTGGTCCAGCGCGCAAAGGCCGTCATCGTGGCCTCGTCCAGGCCCTGCGCGGCGTGCACCACGGCCAAGGGGTTGCCCTTCATCGGCACGGCGCTGAAGACGTCGAGCTGGTGGAAGCGGCGCTTCATCGCGGCAGCAACTTCAGGCTGCGGCCAGCACGCGGCCGAGCGCGGCCACGGCCTGCTCGATCTGCGCCGGCGTGGCGGTGACGAAACTCAGGCGCAGCGTGTTGGCGTGTCCGCCCTGCGGGTAGAAGGCCGCGCCGGGCACGAAGGCCATGCCGGCGGCCACCGCCGCCGGCAGCAGCGCCGTGGCGTCGAGGTGCTCGGGCAGCGTGAGCCAGAAGAACATGCCCCCCACCGGCACCTGCCAGCGGCAGCCGGGCGGCATGTGGCGGTCCAGCGCAGCGCTCATGGCGTCGCGCTGCCGCTTGTAGCGCGCGCGCACGGTGGGCACGTGATCGCGCAGGAAACCGTCCTTGATGACCTCGAACACGACACGCTGGTTGAACCCCGGCGTGTGCAGATCTGCCGCCTGCTTGGCCTGCAACAGCTTGGGGTACAGGGCCTTGGGCGCGACCACGTAGCCCAGGCGCAGGCCGGGCGCCAGCACCTTGGAAAACGAACCGAGGTAGACCGCGCCGCCGCCCTCGCCCACACCTGCGCTGGCGGCCAGCGGCGGCGGCGGCGGCGCGTCGAACCAGAGGTCGCCATAGGGGTTGTCCTCGACGATGGGCAGGCCCAGCGCGGCGGCCTGCGCCACCAGCGCCTGGCGGCGCGCCGCGCCGACACAGCGCCCGGTGGGGTTCTGGAAGTTGGGCAGCAGGTAGACGAAACGCGCGCCCGCCGCGGCGGCCAGCGATTCGGGCAACGGGCCCTCGTCGTCGCCCTCGATGGCCACGAACTCGGGCTCGTAGGGCGCAAAGGCCTGCAGCGCGCCCAGGTAGGTGGGCGACTCCACGGCCACCGTGCTGCCGGGGTCGATCAGCAGCTTGGCCACCAGGTCCAGGCCCTGCTGCGAGCCGGTGGTGATCAGCACCTGCGACGCATCGCAGCGCAGGCCCTGCGTGCCGAGCTCGGCCGCCACCCACTCGCGCAGCGGGCCGTGGCCTTCGCTGGCGGCGTACTGCAGCGACTCGCGCGGCTGCTCGCGCAGCACACGCGCGGTGGCCTCCTGCAGCGCGGCGACCGGGAAGCTGTCGGGCGACGGCAGGCCGCCGGCCAGCGAGACGATGCCCGGCTGCTCGGTGATCTTGAGGATCTCGCGGATCGTGGACGGGTTGAGCCGCGCGGCGCGGCGTGCGAGTTGCCAGCTTGTCATGCAAAGCCTTCTATCGAGGGGACGAGAGCGTAGCGCGCACCGGCAGGCGCCGGCCAAGGAGGACGACGCCGACGACGGCCAGCGAAAACAGCAGCGTCACGGCATCCAGCCGCTCGCCCAGCAGCGGCACCGCGAACAGCAGCGCCAGGAAGGGCTGCAGCAGTTGCACCTGGCTCACGCGCACCACGCCGCCCAAGTGCAGCCCGCGGTACCAGGCGAAGAAGCCCAGCCACATCGAGAACACCGCGGTGTAGGCGAAGCCGCCCCAGGCCGCGGCCCGCGCCGGCGCCTCGGGCCAGGCCCAGGCGGCGGCCGGCAGCGTGAAGGGCAGCGAGCCCACCAGCACCCAGCAGATGACCTGCTGCGCCGGCATCACCGCCGCGGCGCGCGCGCCGGCGACGTAGCCCGTGGCCGCCGACAGCACCGCCAGCAGCAGCCAGCCGTCGGCGGCCACCAGATGGCCGCCGCCCTTCCAGGCCGCGAAGCCCAGCACCAGCGCGCAGCCGGCCACGGCGCAGGCCCAGAAGGCCGCCGACGGCCGCTGCCGCCAGACCCAGGCCGCCAGCAGCGCGGTGGCCAGCGGCAGCACGCCGGTGACCACGGCGGCGTGCATGGCCTGCACCTCGCGCAGCGCGAGCGCGATGCCGAGCGGAAAACCCACCACCGTGCCCAGCGCGCTGACGGCCAGCGCGGGCCACAGCGCGCGGCCCGGCCGCGGTGCGCGCACGGCGGCCAGGTAGAGCAGGCTCAGCAGCCCGGCCACCGCGGCGCGGCCGGCGGTGACGAAGGCCGGCGGCAGCTGCGGCGCGGCGGCGTCGCCCACGGCCAGGCGCGTCATCGGCAGCGTCATCGCGAAGATCACCACGCCCAGCAGGCCCAGCAGGTAGCCGTGGCGCGTGCGCATGCGCGCCGCGGCCGGGTCGGGGTGGGGGGCGCTGGACATGGGCTGGAGTCTAGGCGCCAAGGGCGGTACAGTGGCCATACACTTTGCTGCACAGCCCGCTGATCTGTATCCCCCATGACGAGCGTACAGCCCGCCCCCGCCGACACCCTGCTGGCGCGCTCGGCCCGCCAGAGCCTGGCCGAGCAGCTGGCCGGGCGTTACGCCGAGCGCATCGCGCAGCGGCTGCTGGCCCCCGGCGCGCGGCTGCCGTCGGTGCGCGAGTGCGCGCGCCACCATGCCGTCAGCCCCAGCACGGTGGTCGACGCCTACGACCTGCTGCAGGCGCGCGGCCTGGTGCAGGCGCGGCCGCAGCGCGGCTTCTTCGTGCGCGACGCCGCGGCACACGAACGCGGTGTGCGCAGTGGCGCCTCGGCAACCCCCGGCGTGGCCCCGCGGCCGCCCCAGCGCCCGGCGCCGGTGGACGCCACCGCGCTCATCCGCAGCATGTTCCAGGCCCAGGGCGGGCTGCCCGCGCCCGGCATGGGCACGCTGCCCGAGGCCTGGCTGGACGCACCACTGCTGCAGCGTGCGCTGCGCCGCGTCTGCGCCGAGCCCGCGGCCTGGCTGCGCTATGGCGAGCCGGCCGGCGACACCCGCCTGCGCGATGCCCTGGCGCAGCGCCTGGCCGACATCGGCATCACTGCGGCGCCGGGCCAGATCGTCACCACCGTGGGTGCCACGCACGCGCTGGACCTCATCAGCCGTACGCTGCTGCAGCCCGGCGACGCCGTGCTCGTGGACGAACCCGGCTGGGCCGTCGAGTACGCCCGCCTCACGCGCGCCGGCATGCGGCTGCTGCCGGTGCCGCGGGGTTCGTCGGCCGACGGCGGGCCCGACCTGGCGGTGATGGAGGCGCTGCTCGAGGCGCACCGGCCGCGCCTGTACATCACCGTCTCGGTGCTGCACAACCCGACCGGCGCCTCGCTCACGCCGGCGGCGGCGCACCAGGTGCTGCGCCTGGCCGAGGCGCACGGGCTGACCATCGTCGAGGACGACAGCTACGCCTGGCTGGCGCCGCCGCACGCGCCGCGGCTGTCGCAGCTGGACGGGCTGAAGCGCACGCTGTATGTCTCGGGCTTCAGCAAGATCCTGGTGCCGCAGTGGCGCGTCGGTTTCGTCGCGGCCGCACCGGCGCTGGCCGAGCGCCTGATCGACAGCAAGCTCATCGCCACGCTGAGCACGCCCGGCCCGCTGGAGCAGGCGGTGGCGCTGTGCCTGGAGCAGGGCAGCCTGCGCCGCCACGCCGAGCGCGTGCGCGCGCAGCTCGACGCGGCACGCGGGCGCACCGTGCGGCTGGTGCGCGAGGCCGGCTTCACCTTTGCCGCGCCGCCGGCGGGCCTGTTCGGCTGGGTCGACGTGGGTGTCGACACCGAGCCGCTGGCGCAGGCGCTGCTGGACGACGGCTGGCTCACCGCCCCCGGCACGCTGTTCCACGCCGCGCCGCGGCCGACGACACTGATGCGCGTGAACTTCGCGACCGCGCAGGACGCGCACTTTTGGCGCCGGCTGCGCCAGCGGGCCGACGGTACACGCCGTCACAGCTGAAACATCGCGCCCAGGCAACGGGCACCCTCGCAGCACTTCCAATCGCCTTGTGAACTCGCCCTCCGACCCCTCGCGTCCCCACGCCTACCCGAGCACCCAACCCTCGCCCGACGCGCCGCGTCGCCGCGTCGGCGACCGCCTGCGCGACATGGTGCGCCGCGGCAGCCGCGGCAACGCCGAAGCCGGCAGCACGCGGCTGGAGGCGCTGAACCCCTCGCTGCTGCAGGACCTGCAGCGTTTTGCCAGCCACTACGACCCCGGGGCCGGCCTCGACCTGCTCGAGGTGCTGGCCGCCGCGCTGCGCCACAACACCGCGCTGCAGCTGCACCTGCAGGACGACGAGCGGCTGGTGACGCTGAACGTGATGCCGGCACGCCGCCTGCTGCGCTGGGCGCGCGCGATGCCCCCCTGGCTGGGCCTGCACCTGACCGAGTTGCGCGTGCTGCGCGTGGCCCCCTGGCCCACGCACGTGGCCGAGGCCCCGGCCGAGGACGAGCGCGACTTCGACTTCGGCCCGATGCTGTGGGAGCTGGCGCTGCACGGCGCGCGCGGCGCGCTGCTGCCCGAGATCGAAGGGCCGGCGACCTACCGCGTGACGCCCGGCGCCCAGCTCGAGATGCTGGCGCCAGGCAGCCCGCTGGCCGCCGCCGTGCAGCGCCTGCAGGGCACGACGACGGCGCTGCGCGAGGTTGCCCGCTGGCCCGGCTTCGACGGCGACCGCGCGGTGCGGCTGCTGAACGCGCTGTACCTGCAGTCGGCGCTGATCGTCACGCGCTCGCACCCGGGGCGTTAGAGGCCAGCAACCGAGGAGGCCAGCGCCACAAGGCCTTGCGCGGATCCGGCTTCTCCGGGCCGCTGCAAGAGCCCCCTCGGGGGTATCGAACGCAGTGAGTTTGGGGGTCCACGTCAGCGCGCGCCCAGCGCCTCCCAGCGCTCCAGCGCCGCCAGCAGTTCGTGCTCGAGGGCGTCGTGGCGCGCCTGCAGCACCGGCACGCGCTGCGGCGCGCGCGTGTAGACCTCGGCGCCCGCCAGCTCGGCGGCAATCGCCGTCTGCTCGGCTTCCAGTGCCTCGATGCGCGCCGGCAGGCCTTCGAGCTCACGCTGTTCCTTGTAGCCGAGCTTGGCCTTGGGGGCCTCGGCGCGCGCCGCGGGCTTGCTCGCGGCCAGCGGCGCGGCGGCCGGCTGCACCGCGGCCACGCGGCCGCGCTCGCGCTGCTGCTTCCAGTCCTCGTAGCCGCCCTCGTACTCGCGCCAAAGGCCGGGGCGGCCGCCGTAGGCCGGGTCGCCTTCCCAGGCGATGGTGCTGGTGACGACGTTGTCGAGGAAGCGCCGGTCGTGGCTGACCAGGAACACCGTGCCGGCGTAGCTCTGCAACAGGTCCTCCAGCAGCTCCAGCGTGTCGATGTCGAGGTCGTTGGTGGGCTCGTCGAGCACCAGCACGTTGGCCGGCAGCGCGAACAGCCGCGCCAGCAGCACGCGGTTGCGTTCGCCGCCCGACAGCGTGCGCACCGGCGAGTTGGCGCGCTCGGGGCTGAACAGGAAGTCGGTGAGGTAGCTCATCACGTGCTTGCGCGACGTACCCGTCTCTATCCACTCGCTGCCCGGGCTGATGGTGTCGACCAGCGTGGCGTCGAGGTCGAGCCCGGCGCGCATCTGGTCGAAGTAGGCCACCTGCAGCCGCGTGCCCTGGCGCACGCTGCCCTTGGTGGGCTGCAGTTCACCGAGGATGAGCTTGAGCAGCGTGGTCTTGCCCACGCCGTTGGGGCCGATGAGACCGACCTTGTCGCCGCGCAGGATGGTGGCGCTGAAGTCGTCGATCAGCACGCGCTCGCCGAACTGCATCGAGACATGCTTGAGCTCGGCGACGATCTTGCCCGGCGGCAGGCCGGCGTCGAGTTCGAGCTTCACCTTGCCCAGCTGTTCGCGCCGCGCCTGGCGCTGTTCGCGCAGCTTCACGAGCCGCTGCACGCGGCCCACGCTGCGCGTGCGGCGCGCTTCCACGCCCTTGCGTATCCAGACCTCTTCCTGCGCCAGCAGCTTGTCGGCGCGGCCGCGTTCCAGCGCCTCGTCTTCCAGTTCACGCGCCTTGGTCTTCTCGAACACGGCAAAGCTGCCGGGGTAGCTGCGCAGCAGGCCGCGGTCGAGCTCGACGATGCGCGTGGCCACGGCATCGATGAAGGCGCGGTCGTGCGAGACCAGCACCAGCGCGCCGCGCCGGCCGGCCAGCAGTTCCTGCAGCCACTCGATGGCGTCGATGTCGAGGTGGTTGGTGGGTTCGTCCAGCAGCAGCAGGTCGGGCTCGGCCACCAGCGCCTGCGCCAGCGCGACCCGCTTCCTGGTGCCGCCGGACAGATCGTCGACACGCGCGCCGCCGTCCAGGCGCAGGCGGTGCAGCACCTCGTCGACACGCTGCTCCCAGGTCCAGCCGCCGATGTGCTCGAGCCGCGACATCAGCGCGTCGAGGTCGTCGGCGGCGTCGTGGCGCTCGAAACGCTCGCGCAGCGCGCGCGCCTCGGCCACGCCGACGCTCACCGCGTCGAAGACCGTGATGCCGGGGTCGAACAGCGGCTCCTGCGCGACATAGACGCGCGACAGGCCGGTCTGCAGCTGCATCACGCCTTCGTCGAGCTTTTCCAGCCCGGCCAGGATCTTCAGCAGGCTGGACTTGCCGGTGCCGTTGCGGCCGATGAGGGCGATGCGTTCGCCGGCTTCGAGCGAGAGTGCGGTGCCGTCGAGCAGCGGCACGTGGCCGTAGGCGAGGTGGGCGTTGGTGAGGGTGAGCAGGGCCATGAGGGGATTGTCCCTTGCCCCGTGCGGCGGCTTGGCCGCGGCCCGCGCCCGGCCCTGGGCGCGATCAGCCGCCAGCGAGCACGCGCGACGCGGCGCGGCGCCAGACATCGCCACCGTAGGCCTGCTCCTGTTCGCGGCAGCTGTCGACCAGCTTGATCACGTGCTCGTCGTCGCTGGCCAACGCGCAGGCCAGGATCTCGGTCCACGGCCGCAGCGGCGCCGCGCCGCGGTCGCGTGCGCCGCTGGCCGCCCAGGCCGCGGCGTAGGCGTGCCAGTAGGCGCGCACGGCGAGCAGCGGCTCGTCGAAGAAGGGCAGCAGCACACGCATGGCGTGGGCGCTGGTCAGCATGTGCAGCACGGTGAAGTTGCCGCTGGCCGCGTAGAGCTCGGCGGCGCCACGCGCCAGGCGTTCCAGCGTGTCCTCGCCGACCTGCAGGCCCGCCGCGGTGGCCGCAAAACCGTGCTGGGCCTGCACCGCCGCCATGCGCCGCACGATCAGGCGCCCGGCCGGGGGGCGGCGGGGCAGCGGCAGTTGGCGCAGCACGGCGGCAGGGTCGGGCTCGTGCGCAGCAGCGCCGGGTTCGGGCACTGCATCGGCCCCGGCATCGGTCCAGCAGCAGGCCCAGTAGGCCAGCGCGTCGGCCAGTTCCCGGTGGTGCAGCGCCTGCACCGCGCAGGCGCTGCGGATGAGGCCGTGGAAAGCCGCGCCAGCGCAACCGTGAGCCAGGCGCGGCAGCACGGCGCGCAGCACGGCGCCGGCGTCCTCGTGATGCAACCAGGTCGAGAACAGGTCGCGGTAGGCGGGCCAGGCCGCCCGCTCGCCCAGCCGCGGCGGCCAGGCATCACCGGCGCCCCAGCTCTGCGCCGGGGGCGCCGGGCGCAGCCGTTGCGCATAGGCCGCGGCAAAGGCCTGCAGCCGAGTGGCGTCTGCGCCCAGGCGGTGCAGCGCCACCAGCGCCATCGGCAGGTGGTTGCTCAGCCCGTCGGCGTATTCGGCATCGAAGGCGGCGCCGGCGCCGAGCCAGCGGTAGAGCACGAGGTCGGCGGTGTCGATGCTGCGCTTCATGCCAGGGCACGCTCCAGCGCGTCAATGAACATCCTTGCCACGTCGAAGCCGGTCTGCTGCGTGATCTCGGCAAAACCCGTCGGGCTGGTGACGTTGATCTCGGTCAGGCAGTTGCCGATGATGTCCAGCCCCACCAGCAGCAGGCCGCGCGCGGCCAGCACCGGACCCAGCGCCTGGGCGATCTCGCGGTCTCTCGCGCTCAGCGGCTGCGCCACGCCCTTGCCGCCGGCGGCCAGGTTGCCGCGGATCTCGCTGCCCTGCGGGATGCGTGCCAGCGCGAAGGGCACCGGCTGGCCGCCGATGAGCAGCACGCGCTTGTCGCCCTGGGCGATCTCGGGCAGGTATTTCTGCACCATCAGCGTCTGCGCGCCGTCGCGGTTCAGCGTCTCGGTGATGCTGCCCAGGTTCATGCCGTCGGGGCCGACGCGGAAGATGCCCATGCCGCCCATGCCGTCCAGCGGCTTGAGGATGATGTCGTGATGCTCGGCATGAAAACGCTTCACGGCGGCAGCGTCGCGCGTGACCAGCGTGGGGCCGATGAACTGCGGAAACTCGAGGATGGCGAGCTTTTCCGGGTGGTCACGCAGCGCCTGCGGGCTGTTGAAGACGCGCGCACCCTCGCGTTCGGCCTGGCCCAGCAGGTGGGTGGCGTAGAAGTACTCGCTGTCGAAAGGCGGGTCCTTGCGCATCAGCACCCCATCGACGCCGTTCAGCGGCTGCGCGCACCCGTTGGGCGCGGCCTGCTCGGCGCGGAACCAGTCCTTCGGGTCGCCGCTGAGGTGGATGTCGCGCACGAAGGCGGTGACGGGCTCGCCGCGCTGCCAGCGCAGGTCCTGCGGGCCGCAGGCCATCAGCGTGTGGCCGCGCGATGCGGCCTCGCGCATCATCGCGAAGGTGCTGTCCTTGTAGGTCTTGAACGACTCCAGCGGGTCGGCGACGAAAAGCAGTTTCACGCGGGGCCTCCTGGCGGCAATGCGGGGCCGCGACTGTGGCACAAGGCCGCGGCCGCTGCCGGCCGCAGGGTCAGGGGCCGGCGCTGGCCACCGGGCGGTCGGCCGTGCGCCACTCGGGCAGGCCGCCGCGGAACCAGTACACCTTGGTGTGGCCGGCCTTGAGCGCGGCGTGGCTGGCCTTGTAGCTCTTCCAGCACTCGGCGCCGTTGCAGGCGAACAGCACCGCCGCGCCCTTGTCGGCGGGCAGTTTGGTGGTGTCGAAGCTGTCGGCCTTGGCGTTGTAGTCGGTGTCCTTGGCGCTCTTCTCGCCGTAAGGCAGGAAGCGGGCGCCCGGCACGTGGGCGGCCTTGAACTCGGTCTCGGTGCGGGTGTCGAAGTAGATCGCGCCCTCGGCCATGAGTCGCGCCACGGCGGCGGCATCGACCACGGTGGCGCCGGGCAGCAAACGCGGCGTGAAGTAGCCCAGCGTGCTGACGTAGTCGAAGTCGCGCTTGTCGATGGCCACCGGCTTGCTGATGCCGTTGCGCGCCAGCGCAGGCGCGCCCAGCGTGCGCAGCAGCGCCGGCTGCAGCGCACGCACGGCCGGGGTGCCGGCCAGCGACTGCCGCACCGCCACCGAGATGCCCGGCACGGGCCGGCTCTCCAGCAGCACCTTGACGGGCTCGCCGGCGGCCTTCCAGCGCTCGAAGACGGCGCTCTCGACGGCCACCACGTCGCACTCGCGGATATGCAGGCAGACCAGCAGCGCGTCCTGGTAGCGCAGGTTCTTGACGCTGCGGAAGTGCGACTTCAGCGAGGTGTTGGCGGCGTTCAGCTCGCCGCGCACGAGGTAGGTGACGACGCTGTCCTGCAGCGGCAGGCCCAGGCGCTGCCCGGCCGCGCCGGCCAGGTCGGCCGCGGGGTTGCCTTGCATGCCCACCAGCACCGCCCGAACGCCACGCGGGTTGCCGGCCAGCGGCACGTAGCCGTTGCGCAGCGCGCTGCCCACCACATGGGCCGGCGCGATGTAGATGTCGTCGAGCTGCGCGCGGGTATTCGAGAGGTCGACCGCGGCATCGGTGGACATCGCGCTGCTGGCCTCGCCGGCCTTGGCCTCGCGCAGCGCCTCGGCGAGCGCGGCGTTGATCGCCATGTAGCTGGCGTGGCGCGACTGCTCGCCGTGGTCGCCGGGGTTGATGCGCGCGCTGAAGGTCGCGGCCTGCGCGGCACCGGCGAGCAGCAGGGCGGCCGTGGCGGCCGTGGCGGCCCGTACCCGGCGACGCAGGCCTGCCGCTGCCGTGGCCCGGGCTCTGTCGGAACGACTGTGGAGAGTGAAAGTGCTGGTCATGTTCGCGGCCGGCCGTTGTCGCCCAACGTCCCCGGCCTGTCGTGCTGGACAAGCCCGCAATGTAGGGCAAACCTTGGTCCGTCTGCAGCACCCTGCCTGCGCCGGGCCGCCAGCCGGGGCCTGCCTGCCCTGGCAGGTGGGTCGGCGGGCCCGTCCCTACAATCCCGCCGATGCCGATCGACCACCAATTTGTCCTCACGCTGGCCTGCCGCGACACCAAGGGCATCGTGCACGCGGTGTCGGGGCTGCTCTACCAGGCCGGCTGCAACATCATCGATTCGCAGCAGTTCGGCGACCTCGAGGGCGACGACGCCACGGGCCTGTTCTTCATGCGCGTGCACTTCCAGGCGCCGCCGCAACTGGCCGACGCCGCCACGCTGGGTTCGTTGTTCGAACACGCGCGCCAGCAGTTCGGCATGGCACTGCAGTTCCACGCCCTGGCGCGGCGCCCGCGCGTGCTGCTGATGGTCAGCCAGCACGGGCATTGCCTGAACGACCTGCTGTTCCGCTGGAAGAGCGGCGCGCTGGCGGTGGACATCCCGGCCATCGTCGGCAACCACAGCAGCCACGAAGACCTCGCGACGCGCCACGGCATCCCCTTCCACCACCTGCCGCTGGCCGCGGGCAGCAGCGCCGAGACCAAGCGCGCACAGGAACTGCAGGTCGAGGCGCTGGTCGAGCGCGAGCGCATCGACCTCGTGGTGCTGGCGCGCTACATGCAGATCCTCAGCCAGCCCTTTTGCGCCACGCTGGCTGGCCGCGCCATCAACATCCACCACAGCTTCCTGCCCAGCTTCAAGGGCGCGCGGCCCTACCACCAGGCGCATGCGCGCGGCGTCAAGCTGATCGGCGCCACGGCGCACTACGTCACCGCCGATCTCGACGAGGGGCCCATCATCGAACAGGACGTGCAGCGCGTGGACCACACGCTGTCGGCCGATGACTTCACCGCCGCCGGCCGCGACATCGAGAGCATGGTGCTGGCGCGCGCCGTGCGCTGGCACGTCGAGCACCGCGTGCTGGTCAACGGCCACAAGTGCGTGGTCTTCCGCTAGGCCGCCAGGCCCCGCACACTGCCCGCACCATGGCCCGCCACCCGCCACCGCCCGTGCCCGCCGAGAGCGCCGACGAGCTGGAGACGCAGTTCTACGAGGCGCTGCAGCAAGGCGCGCTCGAGCGCCTGATGGCGCTGTGGGCCGACGACGACGAGGTCGTCTGCGTGCACCCGGGCGGCGCGCGTGTCATCGGCGCCGCCGCGATTCGCGCCAGCTTCGAGGCCATCTTCGCCAGCGGCGGCATCCCGGTGCAGACCGAGCAGGTGCGCCGGCTGCAGCAGCCGGCGTTTGCGCTGCACCACCTCGTCGAGCGCATCGAGGTCAGCGGCGACGACGGCACGCAGGTGGGCTGGGTGCTGGCCACCAACCTCTACGTCAAGGGCGCGCTGGGCTGGCGCATCGCGGCCCACCACGCCAGCCCGGCGATGCCCCACGAGGCCGCCGTCACCGACCGCGATGGCCCGACCACGCTGCATTGACACGCCGGCCCGCGGGCCGGCCGGGGCACGGCGATGAAACACTACGAGTCGCCCGCCTGGCTGCCCGGCGGCAACCTGCAGACGATCTGGGCCGCCACGCGCGCACGCCGCCACCTCGGCGCGCCGCCGCGCTTCACGCGCGAGCGCTGGGCCACGCCCGACGGCGACTTCATCGACGTCGACCACCTGTGCGGCAGCGACGAGCCGTCAGCGACGCCCCCACCGCGCCGCCTGGTGCTGTTCCACGGCCTCGAGGGCAGCAGCCGGAGCGCCTATGCGCAGGCCTTTGCCAGCGTGGCGCGGCTTCGCGGCTGGGCCTACAGCGTGCCGCACTTCCGCGGCTGCTCGGGCGAGCTGAATCTGGCGCCGCGCGCCTACCACTCGGGCGATTTCGAGGAGATCGCCTGGATCCTGCAGCGCCTGCGCGCGGCCAGCCCGGCGCCGCTGCTGGTGGTGGGCATCTCGCTGGGCGGCAACGCGCTGCTGCGCTGGGCACAGGAGGCCGGCGACAGCGCCGCGGCCACCGCCGCCGCCGTGGCCGCGGTGTGCTCGCCCATCGACCTGGCCGCCGCCGGCCACGCCATCGACCGCGGCTTCAACCGGCTCGTCTACTCGCGCATGTTCCTGCGCACCATGAAACCGCGCGCGCTGGCCAAGTGGCAGCAGCACCCGGGGCTGTTCGACCGCGGCAAGCTCGCCGCGGCGCGCACCCTCTACGAGTTCGACAACGTCTTCACGGCGCCGCTGCACGGCTTTCGCGACACACCCGACTACTGGCAGCGCGCCTCGGCCAAGCCGCAGCTGGCACGCATCCGCATACCGGCGCTGGTGCTGAACGCGCGCAACGACCCCTTCGTGCCGGCCGCGTCGCTGCCCGCGGCCTCTCACGTCGGGCGCCACGTCACGCTGTGGCAGCCGGCGCACGGCGGGCATGTCGGCTTCCCGCACGGGCGGCCGCCCGGCCACGTCGTGGGCATGCCCCAGGCCGTGGCCGGGTGGCTGGCCGCGCAGCCCTAGCCCGGGTACAAGGCCCGCCATGGACGCCATCGTCGAAGCCGCGCTGCGCAAGTGGCCCAGGGTGCCGCACTGCCACGGCTGGCTGGCGCTGGACGCGCGCGGCGACTGGTACATGCGCGACGAGCGCATCCAGGCCGCCGGCCCCTTCCCGCGGCCCAAGGGCAGCCGCATCGAGCACGCCCAGCTGCGCGCCTTCATCGAGCGCAACTACGGCCGCGACGAAGCCGGCGCCTGGTACTTCCAGAACGGGCCGCAGCGTGTCTACGTCGAACTCGAGGCCGCGCCCTGGGTGTGGCGCGTCGCTGCGCAGGCGCCGGGCGATGGCGCCGCGGCCTGGCCGGTGCACAGCCACACGGGCCTGCCGGCCGAGGTGTCGGGTTGCTGGCTCGACGACGCCGGCCGGCTGTTCCTGGACACCGATCTCGGCTTGGGCATCGTGCACACGCTGGACATGGGCGTGGCGGCGATGGCCGTCGAGGCCGGCGACTGGCGGCCGGTGGAACTGCCCTTCGCCGCGATACCGGGGCGCTTCGGCTACGTGCTGCAGCCGCGGCCCTGACGGGCACACCATGAAAAAGGCCGCACTCGGGCGGCCTGATCACGTCGGCGCGGCGGCGCCGACACCACTGCGTTCACTGGGCAGCGCTGGCCGCCGAGCCTGCAGCTGCCGGCGCCTTGGGCACGTCGAACTTGGCGCCGCCCTGGTTGGCCATGTGCACGACGGCGCCGCCGATCTCGATGTCGGTGAACTGGCCGCCGCCTTGAGCGGCCATCGCGCCCTTGCCCTTCAGCGCCGAGGTCAGCAGCACCTCGTAGCCGGTCTTGATGCGCGGCGCCCAGGCGGCGCTGTCGCCGAGCTTGGGCGCACCCCCGACGCCCGCGCCGTGGCAGGCGCCGCAGGCCGCGGCATAGACCTCTTGCCCGCTGCGCAGCGCGCCCGGCGCCCTGGCCTCGCGCAGCGTCACGTTGCCGATGGGCTGCAGGCGGCGCGCGATGGCTTCTTCACCCAGACTTTCGCTGCCAGCGCCCGGCTTGCCGCCGAAGTCGACGTAGTTGACGAGCAGGTAGATGCCGAAGATGGGCACCAGGAACGACGCCAGCACCGCCAGAATCAGCTGCTTGGGCGTCTTGATCGGGCCCTCGTGGTTGGGTTCGTAGGCGGGGTCTTGCCCCTGATCGTGCGCGTCGCTCATGGAATCCTCGGGTCCGGGTCTGGTGGAATGGGTGGTCGAGCCCCGAGGGGCAAAAACCGCCGGATTATAGGCGTCGGCATCGTGGCCAAGCCGCGTGCGGCAAGCCCCGCGGCGGCTGGCGCCACCCCCGGCGCTAGAATGCCGGCTCGACCACGCGACCGTGGTGAAGTGGATATCATGCGGCCCTCCGAAGGCCACGTCGCAGGTTCGATTCCTGCCGGTCGCACCAGGGGTTCAGATGGCCGCCGCCCCAGGCGCTGTCAGCGCTGTCAGGCGCCGCGCTCAGGCCCCGCGGCCGGCTCCGACATCTTGCGCAGCACCTGCCCGCCGCCATAGCTGCCCTGCACGGGCGGCTCGCCACCGGCGACGATGCGGATGGCGCAGTACTTGAACTCCGGGATCTTGGCGAACGGGTCGAGCGCGGCGTTGGTAAGCCGGTTGACCGCCGCCTCGTAGTAGCAGAAGGGCACGAACACGGCGCCGCGCGGCGAGCTCTCGTCGGCGCGTGCGTACAGGCTTACCTGGCCGCGGCGCGACGCCAGCGTGATGACCTCGCCGGGCTTGACGCCCAGGCCCTCGAAGTCCAGCGGGTGCACCAGCGCCACCGGGTCGGGCTCGATGGCGTCGAGCGCCATCGCGCGCCGCGTCATGCTGCCGGTGTGCCAGTGTTCGAGCTGGCGGCCGGTGATCAGCACCATGGGGTACTCGGCATCGGGCCGCTCGTCGGCCGGGATGATGTCGGCCGGCACGAAACGCGCCTTGCCGCCCTCGCGCGGGAAGTCGTCGACGAAGACCACCGCTTCGCCCGGGTCGCCCTCGGCGCGGCAGGGGTAGGTCACGGCGTCCTCGCGGTCGAGGCGCTCCCAGGTGATGCCGGCGATGCTGGGCATGGTGTGGCGCATCTCGTCGAAGACCTCGCAGACATGGCCGTAGCGCCAGTCCAGGCCCAGCCGCCTGGCCAGCTCGATGATGATCCACAGGTCCTGCTTCGCGTCGCCCGGCGGATCGACGGCCTGGCGGCCCATCTGCACCAGGCGGTCGGTGTTGGTGAAGCTGCCGTCCTTCTCGGCGAAGGCGCTGGCCGGCAGCACCACGTCGGCCAGGTAGGCGGTCTCGGTGAGGAAGATGTCCTGCACGACGAGGTGGTCGAGTGCCGCCAGCGCCTCGCGGGCGTGGTTGGCGTCGGGGTCGGACATCGCCGGGTTCTCGCCCATCACGTACATGCCGCGGATGCCGCCCTTCTTGATGGCGTGCATGACCTCGACCACCGTGAGCCCGGGCTGGTCGTCCAGCGTGCCGGCGGGCAGCTGCCAGGCCTTCTCGAAGCTGGCGCGCACCTCGGCGTTGGCCACGTGCTGGTAGTCGGGGTACATCATCGGGATCAGGCCCGCGTCGGAGGCACCCTGCACGTTGTTCTGGCCGCGCAGCGGGTGCAGCCCGGTGCCGGGGCGGCCGATCTGGCCCGTCATCAGCGCCAGCGCGATCAGGCAACGCGCGTTGTCGGTGCCGTGCACGTGCTGCGAGACGCCCATGCCCCACAGGATCATCGAGGCCTTGGACGTGGCGTACAGCCGCGCCACCTCGCGGATGGTCTCGGCCGGGATGCCGCACAGGGGCGCCATGGCCTCGGGCGTGTAGCCCTCGACGTTGCGGCGCAGCTCGTCGAAGCCGATGGTGCGGCTGGCGATGAAAGCCTCGTCGACCAGGCCCTCGGTGACGATGACGTTCATCATCGCGTTGAGCAGCGCCACGTCGGTGTCGGGCTTGAACTGCAGGAAGTGCTTGGCGATGCGCGCCAGGTCCGACGCGCGCGGGTCGCAGACCACGAGCTGGGTGCCGTTCTTGACGGCGTTTTTGATCCAGGTGGCCGCCACCGGGTGGTTGACCGTCGGGTTGGCGCCGATGATGACCACCACCTCGGCCTGGGTGACATCCATCACCGGGTTGGATACGGCACCCGAGCCTATGCCCTCGAGCAGCGCCACCACCGAC
>PNKD01000090.1 GCA_013822265.1 Leptothrix sp. (in: b-proteobacteria) | reverse complement strand
CCGACCACGGCTACATCCTCGAAAGCGGCCGCATCGTGATGGAGGGCGCCGCCAAGGACCTGCGCGAGAACGAGGATGTCAAGGAGTTCTACCTCGGCATGGGCCGATCTGCCGATGGAAGCGACCGCAAGAGCTTCCGCGACGTGAAGAGCTACAAGCGGCGCAAGCGCTGGCTATCGTGACGGTGGCCCATGAGTGACGAACTCAACGGTTTCGCGCCACCGCCCTTCAAGCCCGAGGACGCACTGCAGCCGCTGAAGCGTGCGCTGCGCGACCTGAAGCTGGCCGAACGCGGCAACGGCTTCGAACTGCGCGGCAAGCGTGTGCTCGAGTTGACCGTGGAAGGCGCGCAGATCGCCGCACGCATCGCGCGCAAGCCGGCGTTCACCCCCGAGTGGGACCGCTACACCGTGGGCTCCACGCCGGACCAGCGCAAGCTGCTCGACGAGATCAAGAAGCGACTGGCCCGCTGGGACCGGGAAGACTGATGCCATGAACGCCGAATTCTTCGATGACCTGGAGACACGCAGCGCCGGCGCACGCGAGGCCGCGCTGGCGCAGGCGCTGCCAGCCCTGCTGCGAGCGGCGCGCGCCGTGCCGGCCTGGCTGGCCGCGCTGGCCGATGTCGTGCCCGAGCAGGTGACGACCTGCGCGGCGCTGGCCGCCCTGCCCGTGCTGCGCAAGTCCGACCTGATGGCACGCCAGCAGGCGGCCCGCGACACCGACGCCTTCGGCGGCTTCTCGGCCCTGGGCTGGCGCCACCAGCAGGCGCTGCGCCCGGCGCGCCGGGTCTACCAGTCGCCGGGGCCGATCTACGAACCCGAAGGCGCGGGCGCCGACTACTGGCGCAGCGCCCGGGCCCTGTTCGCCGCGGGCTTTCGCGCCGGCGACCTGGTGCACAACAGCTTCAGCTACCACCTCACCCCGGGTGCCTGGCTCATGGAAGCCGGCGCCCATGCGCTGGGCTGCACGGTCTTCCCGGGCGGCGTGGGCAATACCGAGCTGCAGTTGCAGGCGATGCAGCACCTGCGGCCCGATGCCTACGTCGGTACGCCCAGCTTCCTGCGCATCCTGCTCGAGAAGGCCGACGAGGCCGGCGTCGCGCTGCCCACGCTGGGCAAGGCCCTGGTCAGCGGCGAGGCCTTTCCGCCGGCGCTGCGCGACTGGCTGCTCGCGCGCGGCGTCACCGGCTACCAGGCCTACGCCACCGCCGAGGCCGGCGTCATCGCCTACGAGACCACAGCCCGCGAGGGCCTGGTGGTCGACGAGGGCGTGATCGTCGAGATCGTGCGCCCCGGCACCGGCGACCCGGTGCCCGACGGCGAGGTGGGCGAGGTCGTGGTCACCGTGCTCAACGCCGACTACCCCATGCTGCGCCTGGGCACCGGCGACCTCTCTGCGGTGCTGGCCGGGTCCTGCCCCAGCGGCCGCAGCAACCTGCGCATCAAGGGCTGGATGGGCCGCGCCGACCAGACGGCCAAGGTGCGCGGCATGTTCGTGCATCCCCGCCAGGTGGCCGAGGTGCTGGCGCGCCACCTGGAGCTCGGCCGCGCACGGCTGGTGGTCGAAGGCGAGATGGCCAACGACCGTCTGAGCCTGCGTGCCGAGTGCACGGCCGCGCCCGAGGGCCTGGGCGCGGCCGTGGCCGCGAGCGTGCGCGACGTCACCAAGCTGCGCTGCGAGGTCGAGCTCGTCGCCCCTGGCACCCTGCCCAACGACGGCAAGGTGATCGAGGACCTGCGCCGCTACGACTGAGCAAGCGTTCCCGGCCGGGGCGCACGGGCGATAAGTAGTTTCCGCGCCATGCCGTGCATGCCGGTCGCTAGCATCTGCGCTCCCGGGGCATCAACCCTTCAGACACCGGAGACCCTCGCCCATGAAGTTCCCATACAAGCTCCTCACGGCCTTGGCCGTCGCCAGCGTCGCCACCCTCGGCCACGCCGCCTATCCCGAAAAGGCGATCACGCTGGTCGTGCCGTTCGCCGCCGGCGGCCCCACCGACAAGGTGGCCCGCGACCTCGGCGAGGTGCTGCGCAAGGGCCTCAACAACCAGACCGTGCTGATCGAAAACGTCGGCGGTGCCGGCGGCACGCTGGGCGCCGCCAAGGTGGCCAAGGCTTCACCAGACGGCTATACGTTCCTGTTGCACCACATCGGCATGGCGACCGCGCCGGCCCTCTACCGCAGGCTGCCCTACAAGGTGCTCGAGGACTTCGAGTTCGTGGGCATGGTCAACGAAGTGCCGATGACGCTGATCGGCCGCCCGTCGCTGCCGGCCAACAACTACGGCGAGCTGGTGAAGTGGCTCGAGGCGAACAAAGGCAAGATCAACCTGGCCAATGCCGGTCTGGGCGCCGCTTCGCACCTGTGCGGCCTGCTGTTGCAGCAAAGCCTGAAGATCGACATGACCACGGTGCCCTACAAGGGCACGGCGCCGGCGATGACCGACCTCCTGGGCGGCCAGGTCGACATCATGTGCGACCAGACCACCAACACCACGCCGCAGATTGCTGCGGGCAAGGTGAAGGGCTTCGCGGTGTCGACGCTGAAGCCGCTGAGCACGCCGGCATTGGCCGGCCTGCCGACCCTGGATTCGCAAGGCCTGAAGGGCTTCAACGTCTCGATCTGGCATGGTCTGTACGCCCCCAAGGGCACGCCCAAGGCCGTCGTCGACCAGATGAACGCCGCCTTGCGCATGGCGTTGAAGGATCCTGAGTTCATCAAGCGCCAGGAAGCGCTGGGCGCCGTGGTCGTCACCGACGCCCGCCTCGCTCCCGCTGAACACAAGAAGTTCGTCGAAGCCGAGATCGAGAAGTGGGGCCCCGCCATCAAGGCCGCCGGCCAGTACGCAGATTGAGGGGCTGAGGCAGCGCCCGGCGCCTGCCCTATGCCAAGGCCGCCCCAGGGCGGCCTTTTTCATGCCCCGCCGCCGATCAACGCAAGGTGATGGGGATCGTCACCGGCCCGTCGTTGACGAGGTGCACCTGCATGTCGGCGCCGAACTCGCCGGCCTGCACCACGGGGTGACGCCGGCGCGCCAGCTGCACGACCGTGTCGAACAGCGCGCGCCCCAGGGCCGGCGCCGCGGCACCCGTGAAGCTTGGCCGATTGCCGCCCGAGACATCGGCCGCGAGCGTGAACTGCGAGACGACGAGCAGCCCGCCGGCCACGTCCTGCACGCTGCGGTTCATCTTGCCGTCGGCGTCGCCGAAGATGCGCAGCTTGAGCAGCTTGTCGATCAGGCGCTCGGCCTGCGCCGAGGTGTCGGCCGGCTCGGCACACACCAGCACGAGCAGGCCGTGCCCGATGGCGCCGACGCTGCGGCCGGCGACCTCGACGCGCGCCTCGCGCACGCGCTGCACCAGCGCCATCAAAGCGGGTCTCTCTCGACGTTGAAGTGCGCTTCGACGTCCAGCGGCAGCAGCTCGATGGTGGCGCGCAAGCCGGGCACGGCGGCCATCAGCGCCTGCTCGACGCTGGTGCGCACCGCGGCAGCACGGCCCAGCGTCCACGCGGCGGGCATGTGCATGTGCATGTCGACGAAGCGCCGCTGCCCCGCACGGCGCGTCACCAGGTGGTCGAAGCGGATGGCATGGTGCTCGAAGCCCTTCAGCACCTTGTCGATCTCGGCCAGCGCCTCGGGGTCGAGCGCCTCGTCCATCAGGCCGCCGGCCGAACGCCAGACCAGCGACGCCCCTTCACGCAGGATGTTCAGCGCCACGGCGATGGCGATCACCGGGTCCAACCACTGCCAGCCGGTGGCCATCACGGCGAGCAGGCCGAGGACGACACCGGCCGAGGTCCAGACGTCGGTGAAGAGGTGGCGGGCATCGGCCTCCAGCGCCATCGACCTGGCGCTGCGCGCCTTGCGCAGCATGCTCCAGGCGAGCACACCGTTCATCACCGAACTCACCACCGAGAGCACCAGGCCCAGCCCTACGGCCTCCAGCGGCTGGGGATGGATCAGCCGGTCGATCGCCGCCACCACGATGGCCAGCGCGGCGGCAAAGATCAGTACGCCTTCGAAGCCGCTGCTGAAGTACTCGGCCTTGTGGTGGCCATAGGGGTGGTCGTCGTCGGGCGGGCGCGCGGCCACCACCACCATGGCCAGCGCGAACATCGCGCCGGCCAGGTTGACCAGCGACTCCAGCGCGTCCGACAGCAGGCTGACGCTGCCGCTGACCCACCAGGCACCCGTCTTCAGCGCGATGGTGGCCAGGGCCACCGCGATCGAGACCTTGAGGTAGGTGCGGACTTCCAAGGGTCAGGCGGACAGCGTCACGCGCGCGAACTTGCGTTTGCCTACCTGCACGACGAAGTGGCCTGCGCCGAGCTTCAGTCCCTTGTCGGCGACCACCGTGCCGTCGATGCGCACGCCGCCCTGGTCGACCAGGCGCAGCGCCTCGCTGGTCGAGGGCACCAGCCCGGCCCGCTTGAGCAGGCTGCCGATGGAAAGCGGCGCACCGGCCAGCGCCACCTCGGGGATCTCGTCGGGCACGCCCCCGGCGGCGCGGCGCTGGAAGTCCTGCTCGGCGGCACCGGCTGCCGCGGCGCCATGAAAGCGCGCGGTGATCTCATGCGCCAGCAGCACCTTGGCGTCCTTGGGGTTGCGACCGCCCTCGACCTCGCGCCGCAGCGCCGCGATCTCGGCCTCGGGCCGGAAGCTCAGCAGCGTGAACCACTTCCACATCTGCACATCGCTGATCGACAGCACCTTGGCGAACATGGTGTTGGCTTCTTCGGTGATGCCGATGTAGTTGCCCTTGCTCTTGGACATCTTCACGACGCCGTCCAGGCCCTCGAGCAGCGGCATCGTCAGGATGCACTGCGGCTCCTGGCCGTACTCGGTCTGCAGCGAGCGCCCGACCAGCAGGTTGAACTTCTGGTCGGTGCCGCCGAGTTCGAGGTCGGACCGAAGGGCCACCGAGTCGTAGCCCTGCATCAGCGGATAGAGCAGCTCGTGCACGCTGATCGGGTTGCCGGCCTTGAAACGCTCTGTAAAGTCGTCGCGCTCGAGCATGCGCGCCAGCGTGTACTTGGCGGCCAGCTCGATCATGCCGCGCGCGCCCAGCGGGTCGCTCCACTCGCTGTTGTAGCGAATCTCGGTCTTCTCGGGGTCGAGCACCAGGCTGGCCTGGCGGTAGTAGGTCCGGGCGTTGGCCGCGATCTGTTCGCGCGTCAGCGGCGGCCGCGTGGCGTTGCGGCCCGACGGGTCGCCGATCATCGACGTGAAGTCGCCGATGAGAAATATCACCGTGTGCCCGAGGTCCTGCAGCTGGCGCAACTTGTTCAGCACCACCGTGTGGCCGATGTGGATGTCGGGTGCGGTC
This sequence comes from Leptothrix sp. (in: b-proteobacteria), assembly GCA_013822265.1. GTDB lineage: Bacteria > Pseudomonadota > Gammaproteobacteria > Burkholderiales > Burkholderiaceae_C > Rubrivivax. The sequence goes on along the minus strand of PNKD01000090.1, from coordinate 12,039 downwards.
GGGTCCAGGCCGAGCTTGATGCGCAGCGGCTTGCCGGTGTTCTCGGCCCGCACGAGCTTGCGGATCCAGTCGGCCTCGGGCAGGAGCTCGTCGCAACCGCGCCGCGTCACGGCCAGCGCCTCGCGAACGCCATCGCTCAGGCCCGGTGCGGGATCGGTGGTGCTGGGCGCCGAAGGCGCTGCGGGCAATGACATGAACGCTTACTCGAGAGGTCTTTTCGGGGCCGCGCAAGCGCTGGCCTTGGCTACAATCAACCCGCCTTCTTCAAGCCAGGATGCATGCGCCGGTGTTCAACGCACGGGCGGCCTTCATTCTAGTGGACGGCCTGCCTGCCCACCCGGTGCCACCGGTGCAGGGGGCCACTCGATCAACACCGCCGCCTCCCGTGTTCTTCAAGCGGGTTTCGCGCCTTTTGCAGTGAATCGACTCGCCTTGAAACTCTCCGCTACCCGCAGCCTGCTTGGTCTGGCCCATTTCACGCAACAGTACCGCCGCAGCGTGGTGGCCACCGCCGTCACGATGCTGGCCTTGTTCGGTGTCGCCGCCGTGGCCATCGCACCGCTGGCCCCCGATGCCGCCGCCCTGCCCAGGCAGCTGATCTCCGAGGACGTCTTCCCGGAGGGCATGGACAGCCAACTCGCCGCACTGGCTGCTCAAGAGCTCACGCTGACGCGCAGCGACATCACGCGCAGCACCGATTCGGCCGACGGCCTGCTTGCACGCCTGGGCGTGAGCGATGCCTCGGCTGCCAGTTTCATCCGCAGTGATGCCACGGCGCGCCTGCTGCTGGCCGGGCGCGGCGGCAAGATGGTGCAGGCCCATACCGACAGCTTCGGCCGCCTGCAGCAGTTGGTGGCTCGTTATCCGGCAGAGCAGGCCGATCAGGCGCGCACGCACTTCACGCGCCTGACGCTGGAGCGTGTCGACAGCCGTTGGCTGGCGCGCCTCGAGACCGCCGCCCTCACGTCGCAGCCCCGGCTGGCCAGCGGCAGCATCCGCAGCTCGCTGTTCGCCGCCACTGACGAATCCGGCGTGCCCGACGCCGTGGCCGTCCAGCTGGCCGACATCTTTTCCACCGACATCGATTTCCACCGCGAACTGCGCAAGGGCGACACCTTCAGCGTCGTCTACGAGTCGCTGATGGCCGACGGCGAACCCGTGGCCTGGAACGAAGGCGCCGGGCGCGTCACGGCGGCCGAGTTCGTCAACGCCGGCCGCACCTACAACGCGGTCTGGTTCACCGCGCCGGACGGGCGCAGCGCCTACTACGACCTCGACGGCAGCAGCAAGCGCCGGGCGTTTCTCGCCAGCCCGCTCGAGTTCTCGCGCGTGACCTCGGGCTTCGCGATGCGTTTCCATCCCATCCTGCAGACGCAGCGCGCCCATCTGGGCGTCGACTACGGCGCGCCGACCGGCACCCCCGTGCGCGCCGTCGGTGACGGCACGGTCGATTTCGCCGGCCGCAAGAACGGCTACGGCAACGTGGTCGAGCTTCGTCATCTCAACAACCGCAGCACCCTGTATGCGCACCTCAGCCGCATCGACGTGAAGGGCGGGCAGCGCGTCGAGCAGGGCCAGCGTGTCGGCGCGGTCGGCGCCACGGGCATGGCCACCGGGCCCCACCTGCACTTCGAATTTCGTGTCGGCGGGCTGCATCAGGATCCGCTGCGCGTGGCCAAGGGCTCCGAGGCGACCAAGCTGGATGCCGCCTCGCGGCCGCAGTTCTCCGAGACCGTGGCGGCCGTGCGCGTCAAGCTCACCGCAGCCGAACTGATGGCCGGCGGGCGCGCCGGCATCGAATAGCGGCACGGCCGCGTGCCCCCGGTCGGCGCCGTGTCCTGGTACGTCGGCCTGATGTCGGGCACCTCGCTCGATGGCGTCGACGCGGTGCTCGCGGAGACGCTGCCCGGGCCGCCTGCCCCGCAGTCGCGCGCCCATGCCCACTGCGCCTTCCCCGAAAGCCTGCGCGCCGAACTGCTGGCCCTGAACCGCAGCGGGCCCGATGAACTTCACCGCGCAGCACTGGCGGCCAATGGCCTGGTGCGTGTCTACGCCGGGCTCGTGCGCGAGCTGCTGGCCCGGGCGGGCTTGCCGGCTTCGGCGGTGCGCGCCATCGGCGCCCATGGGCAGACGGTTCGCCACCAGCCCGGCGCCTTCGATGGCAAGGGCTACACGCTTCAGCTGATCAACGGCGCGCTGCTGGCCGAGCTGTGCGGCATCGACGTGGTGTGCGACTTCCGCAGCCGCGATGTCGCCGCCGGCGGCCAGGGCGCGCCCCTGGTGCCGGCCTTCCACGCGGCATGCTTCGGTGCACCGGGTGTCGATCGTGCCGTGCTCAACCTAGGCGGCATCGCCAACGTCACGTTGCTGCCTGCCGATGGGTCGGTGCTGGGCTTCGATACCGGCCCGGCCAACGTGCTGATGGATGCCTGGTGCCAGCGCTGCCTGGGACGCGCATTCGACGCCGAAGGTGCCTGGGCAGCCAGCGGCCGCGTCGATGCCGGGCTGCTGCGGCGCTGGATGGCCGACGACTACTTCTCACGCCAGCCCCCCAAGAGCACCGGCCGTGATCTGTTCGATGCGGCGTGGCTGGATGCCCGCCTTGGCGTCGAGGCGCGGGCCTCGGCCGACGTGATGGCCACCCTGGCCGAACTCACCGCGGCCAGTGTCGCCACCGCGCTGTTGCAGCATGCACCGGCAACGCGCGAGCTCTTTGTCGCCGGCGGTGGCGCCAGCAACATCCACCTGATGGGGCGCCTGGCGGCGCTGCTGCCCGGCGTAAAGGTGCAGACCAGCGCCGTACTGGGCGTGGCACCCGACCAGATGGAAGCGCTGGCCTTTGCCTGGTTGGCCCAGGCTTGCCTGGACCGGCAGCCCGGCAACCTGCCCCGAGTTACAGGGGCCCGAGGGCCGCGGGTGCTGGGATGCCTCTACCCGGCCGGCGGCGCCGGCGCGGAAAGCGGCTAGACGCGTCTAGGCCGAGAACGACGACCCGCAACCGCAGGTGGTCGTGGCATTCGGGTTCTTGATGACGAACTGCGCGCCCTGCAGGTCTTCCTTGTAGTCGATCTCTGCGCCGCCAAGGTACTGCAGGCTCATGGCGTCGATGAGCAAGGTGACGCCGTTCTTCGTCATCTGCGTGTCGTCTTCGTTGGTCACCTCGTCGAAGGTGAAACCGTACTGGAAGCCCGAGCAACCACCCCCCTGCACGAAGACGCGCAGCTTCAGGTCAGGGTTGCCTTCCTCGGCGACGAGGTCGGCCACCTTGGCAGCTGCGCTGTCGGTGAAGATCAGCGGCGGCGGCATGTCGTCGACAGGGGAGGCAAGGGGTTCGGCTATGGCGTTCATCTGGGTCTCCTCGGAACAGTGTTCAAGCGTCGTTGGACGCGGCAAGTTTCAGGGCCGGCTTGTCGAAGCTCTTCAAGGGCTTGAGCTCACCCTCGACGACGGCGCCCTGGTGCATTTCCAGCAGGTCGTAGCGCACGTCACCAACGACGCGGGCCTTGGGTTGGAGCTCCAGCAGTTCATGCGCGTGCACCGGACCCCTTACCTCGCCGCTGATGATCACATGCCCGGCCTTCACCTTCCCGTGCACGCGGCCATTCTCGCTGATCACCAGCAAACTGTGCCCATCGCCTTCGTTGACGACGTCGCCATGCACTTCGCCATCGATGCGCAGGCCATCGATGAAATGCAACTGACCTTGCACCACGGTACCTTCGCAGATCAGGCTGCGTATGGGTGGCGCCTTCTTGCGGCCGAACCAGGACATCGGGTGGTCTCCTTCGCTGCCTTGCCTCAGGGCATGGGCTTGGCGGACTGTGTCGCCCGCGTCGTGCCCTTGTCGTCCACTACCCTGACCTGCACCGTTTTTATCACGGCCCCAGGCGGGTGCTCGATCGTGCCTTGCAAGCGAACGTACTGACTGACTCGCAACGGCAGCGGCCCGCCCGGCAGCGGCTGGCTCCAGGGCAGGCCGCCCAGGGTACCGCCCAGCACCACGTCGTAGCGGCCGTCGAAGTCACCTGCCGTCTGGGCGTTCTGCACCACCAGCGTCTGGTACTTCAACTGGCCTGGAACACCGGGCTGGACCTGAAGGCCTCGCACCTGCAAGCCATCGCCCTTGGCCGGCAGCAAACGTTCGAAGAACCCGAGGTCGGCGCGAAGCGCCTCCTTGACGGCCTCGGAATGCCGCAGCTGCTGTGCGAGTTGTTCCTGGGCCGCGCGTTCGGTCTTGAGCAGGCTCTCGGCGGTGTCGGCCACCTGCCGTGCGCGGGTGTGCTCGATGCGCAACTGCGAGACTTCGGCGCGCAGCCGCAGCACTTCCTCGTTGGTTTCGCGGTCGAGGCCGGCAATCTCCTTGCCGAACTGAAACGCCCACATCGCGATCGCGGCCGAGAAGCCCAGCATCACGGCGACCAGCGCCCAGCGCAGCGGCCAGGGCAGCCGGCTGCGCACGATCATCCTCGGTGCACTGACCGAGAGACGGCGGCGCAGCAGCTTCCAGCGCATGGCCGATGGCGGGTTGCTTCAGTCCAGGCGGGATCCCTCGCCGCCGCGCCAAGCGGCCGCCGCGGAACCGGCTCTGCCGGACCGCTGGCGGCGCCCCCTGGGAGGAGGCGCCGCAGGCGCTTCGGGGGGGACCAATTATCGCTTGCTGAACTGCTTGCGGCGACGCGCGCCGTGCAGACCGACCTTCTTGCGTTCGACTTCGCGCGCATCACGCGTCACGAAGCCGGCGCGGCTCAGGTCGGGCTTGAGCGCGGTGTCGTAGTCGATCAGCGCCCGGGTGATGCCGTGGCGCACCGCGCCGGCCTGGCCGGATTCACCGCCACCGTGCACGTTGATCTTGATGTCGAAGGCCTCGTTGTTGCCCGTGAGCAGCAGCGGCTGGCGCACGATCATGATCGAGGTCTGACGACCGAAGTAGTCATCGATGGTCTTGCCATTGATGACGATCTGGCCGGTGCCCTTCTTGAGAAAGACACGAGCCACGCTCGATTTGCGGCGGCCGGTGCCGTAGTTCCAAAGTCCGATCATCGCCGCGTCCTCAAATCTCGAGCGGTTTGGGCTGCTGGGCGGTGTGCGGGTGGGTGTCACCGGCATAGACCTTCAGCTTCTTGACCATCGCGTAACCCAGCGGGCCCTTGGGCAGCATGCCCTTGACGGCCTTCTCGAGCGCGCGGCCGGGGTGCTTGGCCTGCATGTCCTTGAAGGGCGTGGCGGTGATGCCGCCCGGGTAGCCGGAATGCCGGTAGTAGATCTTGTCGGTGGCCTTGGCGCCGGTGACACGAAGCTTGTCGGCATTGACGACGATGATGAAATCACCGGTATCGACGTGAGGCGTGTAAATGGCCTTGTGCTTGCCGCGCAAACGGCGTGCTGCTTCGCTGGCAACACGTCCGAGCACCTTGTCGGTGGCGTCAATCACAAACCACTCGTGCGTCACTTCGGCCGGCTTGGCGCTGAAGGTTTTCATGAGGGTCTTTCGAAATGCGCGCCGGGTCACGGCACGCGGGGCGTCGGCTTGAATGGGCCGCGCGGCACTTGGAGCGTCTTTCAACACTCCCCGACCCTTGTCCCCTTGGCACCGCTCGTTCGGGCGGCCTCGCAGGGCGGGTTAGGTCAGCTCTGCAGCCCCTTGTCGGAGCTGGCAAGCCGTGGCTGCACGGATACTTTCCCGGCCGAACTCGGGAAAGCCAAAAAGTATACCCCGGACCGGGTCGCACTGGAATGCGGCCGACAGACGTGCACAGTGAAGGCAGGATTCCGCATCGGAATTGAGGGTTAACCCTAGTTTTTCAAACCGACCTGAGCGAAGCTGTGCATCATCGCCCATGGATACGAATCCCCGCACCACCTCCTTCGCCCCACGGCGCGCCCGTGGGCTGCTGTGGGTGCCGGTGCGCCGGCTGCACCCGGGGCACCAACCCAAGTTGCAGGCCCATCTGCTCGCCCTGGACGATGACGATCGCGTCTGGCGTTTCGGCCACCACGCCAGCAACGCGCACATTGAGCGCTACGTCGAACAGCTCGACTTCCAGCGCGACCGATTCTTCGGCATCTTCGACCGCCGGCTGACGCTGCTCGCGCTGGGGCACCTGGCACTGCAGCCCACCGGCGGCGTGGCCGAGTTTGCCGTCTCGGTGCTGCCGCGGGCCCGCGGACGGGGCCTGGGAGGGCGCATGTTCGAGCACGCGGCCAGGCAGGCAAGAAACCTCGGCGTGCACACGCTGCAACTGCTGCTGGCGCGCGACAACACGCCCATGCTGGCCATCGTGCAGCGTGCCGGTGCGCTGATCGACTTCGACGGCGCCGACGCCAGGGCAGAACTGCCCCTGGCCGGCAACACCCTGGGCTCGCGAATAGAGGAACTGCTGGGCGAGCAGGCCGCCAAGATCGACTTCCGCATCAAGCGGCACGCCCTGCGCCTGGACACGCTGCTGCCCGGCGACGCCACGACTTCCTGAATATGGGGGGAGGCGCAGCGGGCCCGCTGCCACGCGCACCGGGGTACCATGACCCGTCTGTCCGCGGAGAGCTTGGCGCGAGCCGGCCGCGACGATCTGAACCACCTCCTACCGCCTGTCACGCGCCTCCGACGCGCCGCCCATGCAGCCTCTTGCCCCCTGGTCCCCGGTGCTGCTTGTGATCGCCCTGCTGCTCACCGCGGCACTGGTGGTGATGCGCCTGCGGCGCCGGTCGTCGACCAGCGACCTGCCCACCGACTGGGCGTTGACGGCGCGGCCGGTGTTCAGCGCCGAAGAGCGGCGCCTGTACCGCCAGCTGCGCGACGCGCTGCCCCACCACGTCGTGCTGTCCAAGCTGCCGCTGGTGCGCTTCTGCCAGCCCACGCACCCCGACCAGGTGCGCTACTGGTACCGGCTGCTCGGCGCTTCCCACGTGACCTTCGCGATCTGCAGCACCAATGGCCGTGTGCTCGCCGCGGTCGATCTCGAAAGCGACCGCGTGACGTCGATGCGGGCCCAGCGCATCAAGACCTCGGTGCTCGAAGCCTGCCGTGTGCGCTACCTGCGCTGCGGCCCCGACGACGTGCCTTCGGCGGCCGAGCTGCAGAGCCTGTTGCCCCTGCCTGTGCTGACGGCGCGCATGGCTACGGTGCCGCTGCCGGTTTCGCAATCACGTGACCGCCTGACCAGCACGGTGGCGTCGCGCCGCCAGGAGCGCGCCAACCTCTGGCAGGACAGCACCTTTGCCGACTCTCGCTACAGCTCGCTGCTGCCGCCACTCGACCCGGCCGAAGAGGCCGCCAGCCGGGCCGCCGCGGGCCGCGCCGCGTCGCGGCGCTGAGCGGGCCCGTCGAGTTGGCACAGGCCGAGTTGGATTACGCCGGGCTCGACCCCCAGCAGGTCCTGGACGCACTCGATGCGGTGGGCCTGAGGGGCGACGGCCGCGTGCTGCAGCTCAACTCCTACGAGAACCGGGTCTTCCAGGTGTTTCTCGAGGAGCCCGGCGCCGGCCCGGCCGCCGTGGTGGCCAAGTTCTACCGCCCTGGGCGCTGGAACGATGCGCAGATACTCGAAGAGCACGCCTTTGCACTTGAACTGGCCGCCGCCGAGGTGCCCGTGGTGCCGCCGCTGGTGCTGGGCAGCGCAGCTGCCGGCGTGCGGCTGCTGGGCACGCTGCCGACGCTGGCCACGGGCTTCGGCCACCGCTGGGCCGTGGCGGCACGCTGCGCCGGCCGCGAGCCCGAACTCGAGGACCCCGCGGCGCTGCGCCAGCTCGGGCGCTTCATCGGCCGGCTGCATGCCGTCGGGCGCCGGCGGCCGTTCGAGCATCGCCACCACCTCGACCCCCGCGTCGACGGCCAGCGCGCGATGGCCCTGCTGCTCGACGGCGGCTTCGTGCCCGCCACCGAGGCGCCGGCCTGGCGCCAGGCCGGCGAGCGCGCGCTGGCACTGGTGATGGCCGCCTTCGACAGCCACTTCCCTGCCGACGCGCCGCTGGCCACGCTGCGCCTGCATGGCGACTGCCACCTCGGCAACGTGCTCTGGCGCGACGGCGCGCCGCACATGGTCGACCTCGACGACGCGATGCAGGGCCCGGCCGTGCAGGACCTGTGGATGCTGGTCTCGGGCGACCACGCCACGATGGCACAGCAGCTCGATGTCCTGCTCGAAGGCTACGGGCAGTTCAGCCCTTTCGATTACCGCGAGCGCGCCCTCATCGAGCCGCTGCGCACGCTGCGCATGCTGCGCCACAGCGCCTGGCTGGCGGCGCGCTGGGCCGACCCGACCTTCCCGCTGAACTTCCCGTTCTTCGGCAGCGCCGCCTACTGGAACCAGCAGACGACGCAGCTGCGCGAACAGGTCGAAGCCATGGCCGCCTACAGCGCCGTGGCCGGCGCGCTGGCGACGCGGCCACGCTGGGCCGACGACGGCGAAGACGTGGACTTCGACGGCGACGGATTCGCCTGAGCCAGCGCCTCCAAGGCCGGGCTGCGCCCGGCCCCGTGCCGTTCAGCCCGTCAGCAGCGCGTTCACGCGCCTGACGTAGGCTGCCGGGTCTTCGAGCTGCCCGCCCTCGGCCAGCAGCGCCTGATCGAAGAGGATCTGCGCCAGGTCGTCGAAACGCGGCTCGCCCTCGGCCGTGCCTTCCAGGCGCTTGACCAGCGCATGCTCGGGGTTCACCTCCAGGATGGGCAGGCTCTTGGGCGCGCTCTGGCCGGCCTGCTTGAGCATGCGCGCCAGGTGCGAGCTCATGTCGCCTTCGTCGACCACGATGCAGGCCGGCGAGTCGACCAGCCGCGTCGACGCGCGAACGTCCTTGGCGCGGTCCTTCAGGCTGGCCTTGAGGCGCTCGAGCACCGGCTTGAAGGCTTCGGCGGCCTGCTCGGCGGCCTTCTTCTCTTCCTCGTCCTGCAGCTTGGACAGGTCGACGCCGCCCTTGGCCACGCTCTGCAGCGGCTTGCCGTCGAACTCGTACAGGTGGCTGAGCATCCACTCGTCGACGCGGTCGGTGAGCAGCAGCACCTCGAGGCCCTTCTTGCGGAAGATCTCGAGCTGCGGGCTGTTCTTGGCCGCTGCCAGGGTGTCGGCAGTGATGTAGTAGATGGCCTCCTGGCCTTCTTTCATGCGGCCGACGTAGTCGTCGAAACTCACGCCTTCGTCGGCCGTGGTCGATGCGAAACGCAGCAGCTTGGCCAGGCGCTCCTGGTTGGCGTGGTCTTCGCCCATGCCTTCCTTGAGCACCGAACCGAACTGGCCCCAGAACTCGGCGTACTTGTCCTTCTGGTTCTCGGCCACGTCTTCCAGCATGCTCAGCACGCGCTTGGTGCAGCCCTCGCGGATGGCCTTGACGTCGCGGCTTTCCTGCAGCAGTTCGCGGCTGACGTTCAGCGGCAGGTCGGCACTGTCGATCACGCCCTTGACGAAACGCAGGTAGACGGGCATCAGCGCCTCGGCGTCGTCCATGATGAAGACGCGCTTGACGTAGAGCTTGACGCCGCCGCGCTTGTCGCGGTTCCACAGGTCGAAGGGCGCCTTGGCCGGCACGTAGAGCAGCTGCGTGTACTCGCTGCGGCCCTCGACGCGGTTGTGTGTGTAGGCCAGCGGCGGCTCCTGGTCGTAGCTGATCTGCTTGTAGAACTCCTGGTACTGCGCGTCGGTGATCTCGCTCTTGCTGCGTGTCCACAGCGCGGCGGCCTTGTTCACCGGCTCCCACTCGTCGGTGGTGACCTGCTCCTTCTTCTCCTCGTCCCACTTCTGCTTGGGCATCAACACCGGCAGGCTGATGTGGTCGCTGTACTTGCCGATGATGGACTTGAGCTTCCACGCCGAGAGGAACTCTTCCTCGCCCGCGCGAAGGTGCAGGATGACGTCGGTGCCGCGCGGCGTGCGTGTGATGGTCTCGACCTCGAAGTCGCCGCTGCCCTCGCTGCTCCAGCGCACACCCTCTTCGGGCGCGGCGCCGGCGCGGCGCGTTTCCACCGTGATGCGGTCGGCAACGATGAAGCCGCTGTAGAAGCCGACGCCGAACTGGCCGATGAGGTTGGCGTCCTTCTTCTGCTCGCCTTCGAGCTTGGCCATGAACTCGCGCGTGCCGCTCTTGGCGATCGTGCCGAGGTGCTGCACAGCCTCTTCGGCGCTCATGCCGATGCCGTTGTCGCGGATGGTGATGGTCTTGGCCTCGGTGTCGAACCAGACGCGGATCTCGAGCTTGGGCGCGTCCTCGTACAGCGTGGCCTTGTCCAGCGCCTCGAAGCGCAGCTTGTCGCAGGCGTCGCTGGCGTTGCTGACCAGCTCGCGCAGGAAGACCTCCTTGTTGCTGTACAGCGAGTGGGTGACGAGGTGCAGGATCTGCTTGACCTCGGCCTGGAATGACAGGGTTTGCTTGTCCATGGTCGATCGGAGGGCTGGTGGATTCGTTGGAAGGGGCCGGACGGGCGTGGCGCGCCGTCGCCGGGAGAAGGCACTTTGGGGGCGCTTGGCACCGTTTCAAGGGCGGCGGGCGCCGAATGCAGCGCCGGGCCCGTCAAGCCGCGCGAAGCCGGCTCAGGGGCGTCAGGAGCCGGGATTCTGCATGCGCAGCCGGCGTGCGGCCTCTTCGAAGCGCGCGTCGTCGATCTCGCGCACCACCTGGCCCAGATCGACCGGGCCGGTGGGGCCGGCATGGCGGCCGCTCAGCACGCTGTCGGGGCGCAACAGGCCCTTCTCGTACAGCGCCCAGATTTCTGGGCCGTACTGCGTGGGCAGCAGCGCGGGTGCAAAGCGGCCGAAGAAGTCGCGCAGGTTGTCGACATCGCGCAGCAGCATGCGCCGGGCGTGGTTGTTGCCGGCGGCGTCGACGGCCTGGGGCAGGTCGATGATCACCGGCCAGGGCTGGCCTTCGTGCGTGCCGAGCAGAATGTTGAACTCCGACAGGTCGCCGTGCACGACACCCGCGCACAGCATGCGCCGCACCTCGCCCAGCAGCGTGGCGTGGTGGGCCGTGGCTTCATCGGCGCTGAAGTCGACGTCGTTCAGGCGCGGCGCGGCCTCGCCGTCGGCGTTGACGACGAGCTCCATCAGCAGCACGCCGCCGTGGAAGTTGATGGGCCTGGGCACACGCACGCCGGCGGCGGCCAGGCGGTAGAGCGCATCGACCTCGGCGCTCTGCCAGGCCGCCTCCTGCGACTCGCGGCCGAACTTGGTGCCCTTGGCCATGGCGCGCGCCTGGCGGCTGTTCTTGACCTTGCGGTTCTCGGTGTAGTCGACGGCCTGGCGGAAGCTGCGGTGCGTGGCTTCCTTGTAGACCTTGGCGCACAGCACCTCGTCGCCGCGGCGCACGACGAAGACGGCGGCTTCCTTGCCGCTCATCAGCTGGCGCAGCACGGCGTCGATCAGGCCTTCGTCGATCAGCGCCTGCAGGCGTTTGGGGGCTTTCATCACCCGATTCTGGGGCCGCGGCTCGCGACGGCTGGCCGCGCTCGGTTCGCCGCCGCGTTGCCGGCCTTCACCACTGCGGCCCGGCGAAGACCCCGGGCGTACTGGGCGTCGCCACCGCGCCCTCGACGGCCAGCCGCTGCGCCGCCTCGGGCAGCGCCGGCGCCTTGCTGATCTCGGCGTTCAACCTCGCCACCCAGGCCGGCGACGAAGCCGTTGACCGCGGGCGCCGTGCCGGGGCAGGGGATGTGCAACGCGAAGATTTTCGCGCGCAGCTTCAGGCATTCGGTGGTGATGTGCGCGGCGCCGCCCTTGCGCCCCGACGACAAGCCCGGTCGCCCCGGGACGGGCGCACGCTGGGCACGTTGGGCACGATCGGCACGATGAGGCGGATGGGCCGCGCCGACGGCGCCCAAGCGGGCAACGCCAGCGTGCTGGCCAGGGCCGCAGCGAGGAAGGGACGACGCGGCATGGCGGCGGCGCTGCTAGAGAGGGTGTAAACGAAACCAAACAGCTGTGCGTTAGGCTTGGAACGAGGCCTACGCGCGGGGTGTTGAGTGGACAAGGCGACGCACAGTGAGCAACCGGGGCGCCCCGGGCGCAGGCCGGCGCTGAACGCCGAGCACACGGCGGCACTGCGAGCGATCACGCAGGA
>PNKD01000089.1 GCA_013822265.1 Leptothrix sp. (in: b-proteobacteria) | reverse complement strand
ATGAAGTCCAGGCCGCCCTTCAGGCCCTCGTAGACGACGCGGCCGTAGTTGCGGCCGGACAGGCCCAGCTTGGGCTTGGTGGTGGCGCCCAGCAGCGGGCGGCCGAACTTGTCCAGGCGCTCGCGCTCGACCACCAGCCCGGTGGGCGGGCCCTTGAAGGTCTTGACATAGGCCACCGGGATGCGGATGTCTTCCAGCCGCGCCGCCTTCAGCGGCTTGAAGCTGAAGACGTTGCCGATCAGGCTGGCCGTCATGTTGGCGATCGAGCCTTCCTCGAACAGGATCAGGTCGTAGGCCACCCAGGCCATGTACTGGCCCGGCGTGCCCGGCACCGGCTCGACCTTGTAGGCCTTGGCGCGGTAGCTGTCGCAGGCCGTCAGGCGGTCGGTCCACACCACCGTCCAGGTGGCGGTGCTGCTCTCGCCGGCCACGGCAGCGGCGGCCTCGATCGGGTCCACGCCCTCCTGCGGGGTGATGCGGAACAGGCACAGGACATCGGTGTCCTTGGGCACGTAGTCGGCGTCCCAGTAGCCCATCTGGCGGTACTTGAGCACGCCGGCGCTGTAGCGCTTCTTCTGGTCCTTGATGACGCCTTCGTCGACGGGTGTGTTCACTTGAGCTCCTTGTGTGCGGGGTGCAGTTGACGGCGGGGTGAGAAGAAATATAGGCTTCGACTGAATTAAGAGACAGTCAGACTTTCTTTGCGAACTCATCAGCCCGACCTGATCTATGAACATCACCTTCCGCCAGCTTCGGGTATTCACCGAGGTCGCCGAGCAGGGCAGCATGGTGCGCGCTGCCGAGGCGCTGCACCTCACGCCGCCGGCGGTGAGCATGCAGATCAAGGAGCTGGAGTCGCAGGTCGGCCTGCCGCTGTTCGACCGCCAGGGCCGTGCCGTGGCGCTGTCGACCGCTGGCGAGTACTTCCTCGTGCATGCCAAGCGCCTGCTGGGCGTGCTGAAGGATGCCGACGACGCGATGGCGCGCCTGAAGCGTGTCGAGCGCGGGCTGCTGACCATCGGCATGGTGAGCACGGCCAAGTACTTCGTGCCGCACCTGCTGGCGCGCTTCCATGAAGACCACCCCGGCGTCGACGTGCGGCTGCGCGTGCTGGGCAACCGCGAACAGCTGGTGGCGCTGATGCAGGCCGGCGAGGCCGACCTGACCATCATGGGCCGCCCGCCGCGCGAGCTGAACACACGCGCCGAGGCTTTTGCGCCGCACCCGCTGGTCTTCGTGGCGCCGCCCGGCCACCCGCTGCTGGCCCAGCCGCAAGCACCGGTGGGCGCGCTGGCGACCTACGCCTTCATCGCCCGCGAGCATGGCTCGGGCACGCGCAAGGCGATGGAGAACTTCTTCGCCGAGCACCGCTTCGCGCCACACATCGCGATGGAGATGAGCAGCAACGAGACCATCAAGCAAGCCGTCATCGCCGGCCTGGGCCTGAGCTTCCTGTCGCTGCACACGTTGGGCCTGGAACTGCGCACCGGGCTGCTGAAGGTGCTGGACATCGCCGGCACGCCGGTGATGCGCACCTGGCACGTGGTGCACCTGGGTGCCAAGGTACTGAGCCCGGCGGCCGAGGCCTTTCGCTACTACGTCATCGAGCAGGGCGCAGCGTTTCTGGCCGCGCCGGGCGGCGCGCTCAGCCCGGCCGCTTCTTCGCGGCCGGCTTGACCGCGGCGGCGGCCTTCTTCGCCGCCGGCGCCGCCTTGCTGAGCAGGGCGTCGAGGTTCTTGGTGATCTCGCCCTCGATGGTCTTGCTGAAGGCGCCGAGCAGGAAACCGAGCCTGGCCTCGAGGTCGAAGTGGTCGGCGGCGACGATCAGCCGGCCCGTGATGCCGGTGCGCACGAACTCGACCGTGTCGCTGGTCTCGCCCTCGATGACGCTGCACTCCATGTCGAAGCGCTGCTCCACCTCCTCGGCCCACTGCCAGGCGATCTTGCGCGCCTTGGGCAGGCCCAGCGTGTGCTCGCGATGGATGTTGATGTCGGCCATGTCGGTGTCCTCGGGTGTGCAGCGGCTGGAATCCAGGATCGGTCGCGCATGTTGCCTCAGGGCGCGGCCAGCCGCGCGCGGCGCTCGGGCTTGGGCAGCGCCGCCAGCGTCCTGACCTCGGCATAGAAGCGCTCGAAGTCGCCACCCTGGCGCTCGAACAGGCGCTCGAACTGCGGCACCAGCTCGGTGTAGGCCGCCAGCACGCCGAAGTAGGCGTTGTTGGCCTGCGCGAACCAGGCGTCGTTGCCGCTGAAGCCGGCCCAGGGCCCGGCCTTGAGGGCGGCGTGATCGGCGCGCAGCGCGGCCAGCTGTTCGGCCTTGCGTGCGCGCAGCGTGGCGGCATCGGCGCCGCTGGCATAAATCGCCTGCAGCGCCTCGCGGTGGCGCTGCGTCAGCGCCTGGAACTCGGCGCGGCGGGCCTCGGCGGCGCGCACCTGCGCGCGCAGTTCGGGCGTGCCGTGGCGCGCCAGCCAGCGCTGCCCGCCCAGGCGCTCGACCGCGGTGCCGAAGCTCTCGTTGAAGGTGGTGTCGTCGTCGGCATAGGCCACCTGATGCGCGAGTTCATGGAACACCAGCCGCGCCAGCTCGCCCTCGGGCCAGGCGATGAAGGTGTTGAGCAACGGGTCGCCGCCGACCCAGTTGCTGAAGCCCAGCGTGCTGTAGGCCGGCACGCCGTAGACGCGCACCTCCCAGCCTTCGGCGCGCAGCTGTTCGCCCAGCGCCTCGGCCTGCGCGCGCTCGAAGTAGCCGCGGTAGCCCACGCAGCCCATCACCGGGAAGCACCAGGTCTTCAGCGTCAGCGACAGCTCGGGCGCGGCGACCACGTTCCACACCACGGCCGGGCGCTGCAGGTCGGCATAGCGGCGGTAGCTGCCGTTGTCGGGCAGCTTGAGCTCGTGCACCGCGAAGTCGCGCAGGCGCTGGCTGAGCAGCAGTCGTTCACGCAGCGGCGGCGGCGTGGTGGCGTCGGCCAGCACCTCGGCCACCGGCCGCGCGCGCTGCAGCAGGTCGACATGGCCGCCGGCGGCCTGCACGTAGTAGCCCAGGCTGCTGCAGCCGCCGCCCAGACAGACGACCGCCACCGCCAGCGCGGCCGTGCC
This sequence comes from Leptothrix sp. (in: b-proteobacteria), assembly GCA_013822265.1. GTDB lineage: Bacteria > Pseudomonadota > Gammaproteobacteria > Burkholderiales > Burkholderiaceae_C > Rubrivivax. The sequence continues at coordinate 14,347 of PNKD01000089.1, read as the reverse complement.
CAGCAAGCCCGCCGTTGCCATCAGCCAGCGTCTCGCGCTCAAGCCGCGCGAACCTCCACCAGGCAGTCGTAGAAGGTCGGCGCGCGGCCCAGGTCGGTGAGCCGCTGGTGCGTCAGCTCGTTGACGTTGGTGCCGTTCAGGCCCATCTTGCGCCACCAGATGCCCAGGCCGTTGACGACGCCCGGCCGCGCGCGCGCCGACACCGCCGCCTTGCAGCGGTATTCGCCGCGGTCGTTGAAGACCCGCACCTCGGCGCCGTGCGCGATGCCGCGCGCCGCGGCGTCGTCGGCATGCATCTCGAGCAGCGGCTCGCGCTCGGCGGCGCGCAGGCTGGCGACGTTGACGAAGCTGCTGTTGAGGAAGTGGCGCGCCGGCGGCGAGATCATCGCCAGCGGGTAGCGCGCGGCCAGCGCCGGCGCCGACTCGGCGCATTCGTAGTTGGGCACGTGATCGGGCAGGCCCAGACCCGGCGCATCGGCCCAGGCCTTGCCGCCGGGCGTGGGGAAGCCGCCTTCGGCAAACGGCGCGTCGGCGATGCGCAGCTTCGCCCAGCCGCGCGACTTCAAGGCGTCGAGGTCGACGTGCTCGGCGCTGAAGGCACCCAGCGCCATGGCCTCGTCGCTGTCGCCGAAACACGGCGCCGTGTAGCCCATGCGCGCCGCCAGCGCGCGAAAGATGCCGGCATTGCTGCGCGCCTGCCCCAGCGGCGCGATCGCCGGGCGGTTGAGCAGCGCGTAGGTGTGGCCGTAGGCCGAGTGCGCGTCCCAGTGCTCGAGCTGCGTGGTGGCGGGCAGCACGTAGTCGGCGTGGTCGGCGGTGTCGGTGAGAAAGTGCTCCAGCACCACCGTGAACAGGTCTTCGCGTGCAAAGCCGCGCACCACCTCGGCGCTGTGCGGCGCCACCGCCACCGGGTTGCTGTTGTAGACCACCACGGCCTCGACCTTGGGCCCGAACTCGGCCGAGCCCGGATGGTTGAGCGCTTCGCCGATGGTGCTCATGTTGATGGTGCGCGGCTTGCGCCCGGCCAGCAGGTCGGGCCGCTGCAGCGCCGCGTCGTGGCGCGCGCCCTTGAACCAGCCCGAGCTGCTGAGCAGCAGGCCGCCGGCGCGGTGGCGCCAGGCGCCCGTCAGGCAGGGCAGCAACGCCACCAGGCGCACCGCGTTGCCGCCGCCGCGCACACGCTGCATGCCGTAGTTCAGCCGGATCGCCGCCGGCTTGATGCTGCCGTAGTCGTGCGCCAGCTGGCGCACCTCGCCAGGCGTGATGCCGCACACCGCCGCGGCGCGCTCGGGCGGCCACTGCAGCGCACGCTCGCGCAGCGCCGGCCAGCCCTCGACGTGGCGCGCGAGGTAATCGTGATCCAGGTGGTCATTGGCGATGAGCTCGTGCATCAGCCCCAGCGCCAGCGCGCCATCGGTGCCGGGCCGCAACGCGATGTGCCGGTGGCACTTCTCGGCCGTCTCGGTGCGCCGCGGGTCGATGGCGATGAGCCTGGCGCCGGCGCGCTTGGCCTGCTGCGCGAAGTTCCAGAAGTGCACGCTGCTGGTGATGGGGTTGCTGCCCCAGATCAGGATCAGCCGGCTCTGGGCAAAGAACTCGACGTGCATGCCGACCTTGCCGCCGTAGGTGGCGACAAGCGCCTCGCCGCCGGCGCTGGCGCAGATGGTGCGGTCCAGCAGGCTGGCGCCCATCTGGTGGAAAAACCGCGCCGCCATGCCCTCGCCCTGCACCATGCCCATGGTGCCGGCGTAGCTGTAGGGCAGCACGGCCTGCGGGTCGCGCGCGGCGATGGCCTGCAGCCGCGCGGCGATGTCGGCCAGCGCCGCGTCCCAGCCCACGGGCTCGAAGCGCCCCTCGCCCTTGCGGCCGACGCGCTTGAGCGGCGTCAGCACCCGCGCGGGGTCGTAGCTGCGCTCGGCATACCGGCTGACCTTGGTGCACAGCGCGCCGTGCGTGGGCGGGTGGTCGGGGTCGCCGGCAACCCGCGTGACGCGCCCGTGCTCGACCGTGATGCGCAGCGCGCAGGTGTCGGGGCAGTCGTGCGGGCAGGCGCCCTGCACGGTGCGGGTCGCCGCCTGGGGGTCGGCGATGTCGGAAGTCGTCGAAGACATCGAAACACTATCGCACAAGCGCCGCGCCGTCGGGCTTCACGCCCCCTACCGCCCGTGCCGGCGCAGGCTGGCTAAGATGCAACTTGCTGCAATGGGAGCCCGGGCCGTCATGAACCTCATCGAACCCATCCTGGCCGACGTGGCCGCCGTCGCCGCCATCCGCCGCGACATCCACGCCCACCCCGAGCTGTGCTTCGAGGAAGAGCGCACCGCCGACGTCATCGCCAAGGCGCTGACGGACTGGGGCATCCCGGTGCACCGCGGCCTGGGCAAGACCGGCGTGGTAGGCATCGTCAGGAACGGCAGCAGCGCACGCGCCGTGGGCCTGCGCGCCGACATCGACGCGCTGCCCATGACCGAGCACAACACCTTCGAGCATGCCAGCAAGCACGCCGGCAAGATGCACGCCTGCGGCCACGACGGCCACACCGCGATGCTGCTGGCGGCAGCCAAGCACCTCAGCAAACACCGCAACTTCGACGGCACCGTCTACCTCGTGTTCCAGCCCGCCGAAGAGGGCGGCGGCGGCGCGCGCGAGATGATCAAGGACGGCCTGTTCGAGAAGTTCGCGATGGAGGCCATGTTCGGCGCCCACAACTGGCCGGGCATGAAGGTGGGCCAGTTCGGCGTCAACCCGGGCGCGATGATGGCGTCGAGCAACGAGTTCACCATCACCATCCGCGGCAAGGGCAGCCACGCCGCGATGCCGCACCTGGGCATCGACCCGGTGCCGGTGGCGGCACAGATGGTGATGGCCTTCCAGACCATCGTCACGCGCAACCGCAAGCCGATCGACCCGGGCGTCATCAGCGTGACCATGATCCACGGCGGCGAGGCCGTCAACGTCGTGCCCGACAGCTGCCAGATGCGCGGCACCGTGCGCACCTTCAGCATGGAGACGCTCGAGCTCATCGAGCAGCGCATGCAGCAGGTGGCCGAGCACACCTGCGCGGCCTTCGGCGCGAGCTGCGAGTTCGAGTTCAAGCGCAACTACCCGCCCACCGTGAACCACGCCGCCGAGACGGCGTTCGTGCAGCGTGTGCTGGGCCAGGTGGTGGGCGCCGAGAACGTGCTGCCCTTCGAGCCGACGATGGGCGCCGAGGACTTCAGCTTCTTCCTGCAGGCCAAGCCGGGCTGCTACTTCACCATCGGCAACGGCGACGGCGCGCACCGCGACGGCGGCCACGGCCTGGGGCCCTGCATGCTGCACAACCCCAGCTACGACTTCAACGACGAGCTGATACCGCTGGGTGCCACGGCCTGGGTGCGCATCGCCGAGGAATGGCTGCGCAAGCCGCAGCCCGCGGCCGGCTGAGCGCTGCGGCCATGGCTGCCGCTTTTTTCGCCCAGAGCTACGGCCAGGCGCGCGAGCGCTTCACCGCCGCGGCCGAGCGCGCGGGCCTGTACGTGCAGGCCCACCGCCACCCGATGCTGGGCATCGGCGGCGAGGACCTGGCGATGGACGTGGCGCGGCTGGGCGCGGCCGACGCGCGCGCGCTGCTCATCGTCAGCAGCGCCTGCCACGGCGTCGAGGGCTATTGCGGCTCGGGCGTGCAGAACGCGATGCTGGCCGACGACGGCCTGCACGCCGCCGCGCAGGCCGCGGGCGTGGCGCTGCTCTACGTGCACGGGCTCAACCCCTGGGGCTTCTCGTGGTGCCGGCGCACGACGCACGAAAACGCAGACCTCAACCGCAACTGGCACGATTTCAGCCAGCCCCTGCCGCACAACGCGGCCTACGACGACATCGCCCGCCTGCTGCTGCCCGCCGCCTGGCCGCCCGCGCCGGAGGTCGAGGCCGCACTGGCCGCCTACGCCGCGCAGAACGGCCCGCGGGCGCTGCAGACGGCCATCTCGGCCGGCCAGTACGACCACCCCGAGGGCCTGTTCTTCGGCGGGCAGGACATCACCTGGAGCCAGCAGACGCTGCGCCACGTGCTGCAGGAGCACGGCACGCGCTGCGAGCGGCTGGGCTGGATCGACCTGCACACGGGGCTGGGCCCCAGCGGCCACGGCGAGCGCATCTTCGCGTGCCGCAACGACGCCGCCGCGCTAGCGCGTGCCCGCGCCTGGTGGGGCGAGGGCGTGACCTCCATCTACGACGGCAGCTCGAGCTCGGCGCTGCTCAGCGGCCTGATGTGGAACGCGGCCTACGAAGAGTGCGCGCAGGCCGAGTACACGGGCGTGGCGCTGGAGTACGGCACCGTGCCGCTGGACGAGGTGATCGGCGCGCTGCGCGAGGACCAGTGGTACGAGAACCACCCCGAGGCGCCGCCCGAGGCCCGCGCCGCGGCGCGCCGCCGCATGCGCGACGCCTTCTACACCGACACCGACGCCTGGAAGCAGCGCGTCGTCGAGCAGGGGCTCGAGGTGGTGCGGCAGGCGGTGGCGGGGCTGGCGGCGTAGCGAGGCCGCCGGCTCACGGCACGCCCACCAGCAGGTAGGCGTTGACCGAGCCACCGCTGCCGCGGCCCACGCCCACGAACACCGGGCCCACCGGTGTCTCGCCGGCGAGGTAGACGCTGACCGAGTTCAGCCAGCCGTCGCTGCGCTGGCGCGTGTAGGGGATGGCCACACGCCCGGCCTCCAGTGCGAGGCCCAGCCGCAGGTCGCCGCGAAAGCCTATGGGCGCACGGCCGACGATGCGTTCGGCGCGCAGGTGGCCATAGGCGACGTCGTCGCCGACCAGCTGGCCGCTGGCGAAACCGGTGAGGTTGAGCAGGCCGCCCAGGCGCGCGGCGTCGGTCAGTGGCAGCTGGCCACGCGGCGAGCCCGTCCAGGCCAGCCGGCCGGCCAGCACCCAGCTCTCCCACGGCACGGCGGCACGCGCATCGAAGGCCGCGCGCGCGTAGTCGCGCCGCGGCGAATCGAAAACGCTCGCCTGCACCGACCAGCCGCTGCGCGGAAAGTACAGGCGGTCGGCCTGCTCGAGATCCAGCGCGATCAGCCAGCCGCCGTTGGAGCGCTCGGGCGTGGCGCCGGTGAGCACCTGGTAGACGTCGAGCCCGGTCTCCAGGCGGTTGCTGACCTGGGTCTCGCGCCAGCCCAGGCGCACCTGGCCCAGCAGCCTGAAGTTCAACCCCGCCGCCAGGTCGACGCGCTGGCGCGTGCTGCGGTATTCGGCCACGCGCTGGTCGACGTTCCAGTAGTCGTTGCGCTCGCGCCGGACCTCGGCCGCCGCCGTCACGAACCAGCGTTGCGCGCCGTCCAGCGGCTGGTAGCCCTCGATGCTCGCGCCGGTGCTGTTGCCGATCTGGCCCACCATCAGCAGCTCGCCGCCCAGCGCGTTGAGCCAGGTCTTGTGGTAGCCCAGGCGCAGCTGGTAGCTGCTGCCCTGGCTGAGGTTGCTCTCCAGTTGCAGCGCGCCGCGCAGGTAGTTGGGGCCCCAGCGCTTTTCCACCGGCAACAGGCGCAGCACGGTGCGGCCGCCGCGCGCCAGCACGCTGTAGTCGACCTGCTCGTAGTGGCCGTCGCCATAGGCGCGCAGCAGGTCGCGGTTGAGTGCGGCGGTGTCCAGCGGCGCGCCGGCCTGCTGCTCGACGTAGCGGCGCAGCAGGTCGGGATGCACGCGCGCCAGGCCGTCGATCTCGACCTCGGCGATGCGCGGCGCCTCGCTCTCGCGCCCCGACATGCCGCGCCGCCAGGCCGCGTACTGCGGCTCGTCGACGCCCAGCGGCGCGAGCTTGTCCACCGCGGCCAGCGCCGCGGCGCGGCCGCGGTCGGCAGCCTCGGCGTGGCGCTCGAAGTCGCTCGCCGCCAGCGTGCCCAGGTCGGGCTGCAAGTAGATGTCGCCCTCGCGCAGCATGGCCAGGCTGGCGGTGACGTTCTGCTCGGTCAGCAGCACCACCATCTGCGTCGTGATGCTGAGCAGCCCCGTGACCTTCTCGGGCGGCAGCGGCGGCGAGCCGACGTTGACGGCGATCACCACCTCGGCGGCGCAGCGCTCACGCACCTCGCGGATGGGCAGGTTGTCGACCAGCCCGCCGTCGACGAGCTTGCGGCCGCCGTAGTCCAGCGGCGAGAGCAGGCCGGGCACCGACATGCTGGCGCGCATGGCCTGGGTCAGGCTGCCGCTTCGCAGCACCACGCGCTCGCCGTTGCCGATGTCGGTGGCGATGATGCTCACCGGCAGCGGCAGGCGCTGGATCTCGCGCTCGCCGGCGTCGGCGCCGACCAAGTGGTTGAGGAAGAGCTTGATCTTCTGCCCGGCCACGAAACCGGGCGGGGCGATGGCGCCGCCCGGCGTGATGCCGGTCTCGGTGCCGGGCAGGAAGCGCTGCTGCAGGCGCTTGTTGCGGAAGTTCAGCTCGTCGTAGCCGGGGTAGTCCAGCAGCATGTCGCGCCAGTCGGCCAGGGCCATCTCGCGCCGCATCTCGGCCGGCGACAGCCCCGACGCCCAGGCCCCCGCGACCAGCGCACCCATGCTGGTGCCGGCCACGCAGTCCACCGGCACGCGCAGGCTCTCCAGCACCTCGAGCACGCCGATGTGGGCGGCACCGCGGGCGCCGCCGCCCCCCAGCACGAGGCCGATGCGGGGCCGCGCCGGCCGGCCGGCCGGCGCGGCCGCATCCGGCACCGATCGGGCAGTGGCCGCTGCGGGCGCGGCGGCCGAAGCCGCCTGCCACGCCAGGGCCGTGCCGAGTACGAGGCACGAGGACAGGATCCGGCGCAACGTGTGAGGGGACATGGCCGGATTCTGGCGCCGCCATCAAGACTTCGACGGGGCGGCCGATAGCTACGACACGATGGGAATCCTTGTCCTGCGCGGTAGCGGCATGCGCTGGCGACGACCAGTCTGGGCACGCGCCTGCCTGATGGCAGCCTGGCTGGCGCTGGCCACCGCCCCAGGCACGGCTGCCGTTGCCGCCCCGGCCGACGCGGCAACGCCGATGGTGGCCGACGACCGCGAGGCCGTTCCGGCATGGCCGGCCGTGCGCGTCCTTCTGGACGCCGGCGGCGAGATGACGGCCGAGCAGCTGGCCGCCCAGCCCCACCGCTTCGACGTGCCCCAAGGCACGGCCGGCAACCTGGGCCGCCAGCCGGGCGCCGTCTGGCTGCGACTGACCGTGCGCGTGCCGGGCGCCGAGCCCGTCCTGCGTGTGCTCGACATCGACTACCCGGCGCTCAACCAAGTCGATCTCTACACGCTGCGCGAGGGCCGGCTGCAGAGCGTGGCCCGCATGGGCAACCAGCTGCCGTTGAACGAGCGGCCTCTGCGCGCCCGAGGCCACGCGGCCGAATTGCTGCTGGCGCCCGGCGACACCGAGCTGTTGCTGCGGGTACAAACCAAGAGTTCGATGGTGCTGCCCATCACGCTGCGCACACCGGCCGGCTACACGTCGCACGAGTCGGCCTCGCAGCTGCTGCTGGGCGCCATCTTCGGGCTCGGCCTGTGCATGCTGGTGTACAGCCTGATGCACTGGGTGAGCCTGCGCGACAGCGTCTTTCTCGACTACGCGGCGCTGGTCGGCGGCAACGTCCTCTTCACCTTGACCTGGTTCGGGCTCTCGGGCCAGTACCTTTGGCCCGACGCGCCCTACTGGTCGCTGCAGGCCTCGCCACTGGCGGTACTGGTGGCCGTCGCCGCAGGCGCGCGCTTCATGCGCGCCACGCTGGCGACGCGCGAACTCGGCCGCATCGCCGACCTCGCCCTGCAGGGCATCGGCGTGCTGGCCGCGCTGGGTTTCACGCTCGGGCTGCCGGGCTGGCTGCCTTACGCCTTCCTGCAGTCACTGACCATCGTGCTCGGCCTGGGTGTCGGCGTGCTGGTGTTGCCCGTGGCCTACCTGCGTGTGCGGCGCGGCGAACGTGCGGCGGTCTACATCCTTTGCGGCTGGGCCATCTACCTCGCCGGCGCCTTGACCACCGCGGCACTGCTGCGCGGCCATCTCGAGCCCGGCTTCTGGGCCCTCTACCTCTACCCCATCTCGACCATGGTCGAGATGTCGGCATGGATGGCCGTGCTCGGCCTGCGCGTGCAGGTCATCCACCGCAGCGCCGACCGCGCCCGCGTCGAGACCGAGACCCTGCGTGTGCTGGCGCAGACCGACGCCCTCACCGGCCTGCCCAACCGGCGCGGCCTGCACCAGCATCTGGTGGCCGCCCTGACGCGCGCCACGCCGCAGCAGTTGCTGGCCGTCTACCTGCTGGACCTGGACGGCTTCAAGCCCGTCAACGACCGCTACGGCCACGACGTGGGCGACGCGCTGCTGGCCGCGGTGGGCCAGCGCCTGCAGGCGCAGCTGCGTGGCGGCGACGTGGTGGCACGGCTGGGCGGCGACGAGTTCGTCGTGCTGGCCACCGGCCTGGCCGACGAGGCCGCGGCACAGCGTGTCGGCCAGAAGCTGCTGGCAGCCTTCGAGGCGCCCTTCGACGCTGCCGGGCAGCGCTGCAGCGTGGGCCTGACCGGCGGCTACGCGCTGGCGCCGCTGGACAGCAGCATGGCCGACGAGCTGCTCAAGCGTGCCGACGCCGCGATGTACGCCGGCAAGCAGGCCGGGCGGCAGCGCGTGCAGCGTGGCGGGCGCTCGATGGCGGCGGCCTGATCGCGGCGGCCGCAGCGAGCGGCACGCGCTGCGCTACTGCATGAAGCCGATGGGCTGGCGCTTGCCGCTGGCGCCGGGCAGGTCGGCCAGCTCGATGGTGGCGCAGCCGGCCAGGCGCGCGTTGCCGAAGGCCGTCATCCAGGCGCGGCGCATCTCGCGCGGCGCGATGCCGGCCAGGCGTTCGAGCACGGCCTCGCCGGGCGCCTCGTCGAAACGCTGGCCCCAGTCGTGGCGGCTGCGCAACTGGCGGTACAGGCGCAGCGCAATGGCCCGCGCGGCATCGGCGTCGGGCGCCTGCACCTCGAACACGTTCATGCGGTTGAGGATGGGCTCGGGGATGCAGCGCTCGTCGTTGGCGGTGGCCACCCAGATGACCTGGCTGGCGTCGATGGCCACCTCGGCGAACTCGTCGGTGAAGGTGCCGGCAGTGTCCTGCTCGAGCAGGCTGTAGAGCGCGCCCAGCGGGTCGTAGGCGTGCTCGGCGCGCGCCTTGTCGATCTCGTCGACGACCATCACGGGGTTGGCGTAGTTGCCGTCGACCAGGGTCTCGAAGACCTTGCCCGGGCGCGCGCCCTTCCACTGGCTGCTGGCGCCCGAGAGCACCCAGCCGGCGGTCAGGCTGCTCATGCTGATGAAACCCATGCCGGTGCCCAGCAGGTGCGCGATCTCGCGCGCGAAGTGGGTCTTGCCTATGCCCGGCGGCCCGAGCAGCAGCATGGGCGTGATCTCCAGCGCATCGCGGCTGTCGGTGCACAGCGCGAGCTGGCGCCTGACGTCGTCGAGCACCTCGTTGAAGTTGGGCATCTCGTCGTAGAGGTGCTCCATCGCCGGCAGGCCGCCGGGCTTGACCTGGAAGCGCTCGGGGCCCTTCTCGATCATGCGTTCGTAGGTGGCGCGCAGGTTCTCGTGCTCGCGCGCGGGCAGCTTGTCCAGGCGCTGTTCGACGTCGCCCAGGCGGTACAGCGAGCGCATGCACGCCACGGGCAACGCGCCGTTGGACAGGGCGGGCACGGGGACCAGGCCGGTTTCAGCGCTCATCGGGACGGACTCCTTCGCGAGTGACTGCCAGACACGACTGCGGTTGCAGCTTCATTGAAGCAAAGACTGCCACTGGCAGGCCGTGGAAAAAACCCGGGGAGGCACCGCATTTCGGTGGCTTGGCGGGCCCTGCGGTCAGGCGGCGGCACGCAAACGGCGTGCCGGCCGTCGGCGCCGGCGGCAGCCGGCGTGCGCCACGCTGCAGGCCGTCGCAAGCCGCTGTCGGCGCCACGCCGCGTGGACGACATTGCACCCATCGGCCCACCGCCCCACGCACCCAAGGACAGCACCATGAACACCACGCGCACCGTCTCCGGCACCGCCCTCTTCGCACCGCGCACGACCCCGTCAGCGGGTGCACCACGCCGCAAGGCCCGCCTGTGGTCGCTGGCACTGGCCGGCCTGCTGACCGGCTCCATCCTGCTGGGCGTCGACACGCTGGCCAGCGTGGACGGCACGCCCGCGCTGGCCGCGGCCGAGGTGGCGCAACCGCGCGCCTGATCTGCCGGCCCGCCACGCGCACGTCGTGCTGCGCGGCCTCACGCCGTCAACTCCCCGCGGTCTCTCGAACGAGATCTTCGCCCCGGCCCCGCCGGGGCGCTTGGCATGCGGCGGCGACCAGCGCGCCGACGCCTACCCGCCGTACAACACGGGGGCGAGGAAGGCCAGGCTGCGGCCATGGGCCAGCGCCGCGCTGGGGGCGTGGTAGGTCGCGCGGTCCCAGCAGTTGAAGCCGTGCTTGGCGCCCGCGTAGACGTGCACTTCGGCGCCGGGCAGCGCCACCTGCACGCTCTGCACGGCGGCCGGCGGGATGTTGTCGTCGTGCTCGGCGTAATGGAGCTGCATCGGGCAGCGCACGCCGCCCGCCCGGTCGAGCTGGTTGTGGATGCCGCCGCCGTAGTAGGCCACCGCGGCGTCGATGTCGCTGGTCGCCGCCGTCAGGTAGGCCAGCCGGCCACCCATGCAGTAACCGATGCTGCCCAGCCGCCGGCCGGCGGCCTCGGGCCGGGCACGCAACGCGGCCACGCTGGCGGCGATGTCGGCCAGCCATTCATCGATCTTGCAGCCCTGCATCAGCGCCAGCGCCCGTGTGCGGTCGGCACCTTCGTAGCCCAGCTGAACGCGCCGCGCCTGGCGCCAGAAGATGTCCGGCGCGAGCACGACGAAACCGGCCAGCGCGTACTGCGCGGCCACCGCCTGGATGTGCGCGTTGACGCCGAAGATCTCCTGCCACAGCACCAGCCCCGGGCCGTGGCCGGCCGGGGGCAGGGCCAGGAAGCCGGCGAAGCCGGGCGCGATGTCGATCCATCGGGTCTGCACGGGTGGGTTCACGGCTTCATGCTCCTCGAGGTCGGTGGTCACCGCTGCCGCGCCGGCGCCGGCAGCGTGCGGCGCGTGTTCAGTAGGTTCGGCCCTTGCGGTACTGCGCATGCTGCCGCCTTTGCAGCGGCACTGCCAGCGCCAGCGCCGCCAACGAGGCGCCGGCGTGCGCGTGCGAGATCGCCAGGCCCAGGGCGTCGGCCGCGTCCTTGCCGGGCAGCGCCGACAGCCTCAGCAGCCGGCGCACCATCTCCTGCACCTGCGACTTGTTGGCCAGGCCGTGGCCGACCACGGCCTTCTTCATCTGCAGCGCGGTGTACTCGCTGACCGCCAGCCCGCCGCTGACCAGCGCCGCCAGCGCCGCGCCACGTGCCTGGCCCAGCAGCAGCGTGCTCTGCGGGTTGACGTTGACGAACACGATCTCGGCGCAGGCGCAGTCGGGCGTGTAGGTCTGCACAACCTCGCGCACGCCCTCGAAGATGATCTTCAGCCGCCCCGGCAGGTCGCCGCGCGGCGCCTCCAGCGTACTGATGGTGCCGCTGGCCACGTAGGCCAGCCGCGGGCCATCGGCCTCGATGACGCCGAAGCCGGTTCGTTGCAGGCCGGGGTCTATGCCGAGGATCCTCATCACCAGCCCGCCCTGCCGCTGCACGGGCCAGGCGGACGCCGCGAAACCGGCTGCGCCGCGCCGCTGGCGCCGCCAGCCGGCTGGCGCTCGCAGGCGAACCACAGTCCCTGCGGACCGTGGTTCGTCGCTGCTCGGCCCCCCCGGGAGGGAGCGCCAAAGGCGCTTCGGGGAGGGGCCATGCCTAGACCTTGAAGTACCAGCGCACGGAGTGGAAGAACACCGGCGCCGCGAAACACAGCGGCGCCACGCGGTCGAGCAGGCCCACGGCGCCGGTGACGCTGTCGCGGTTGCCCCAGTGGCGCACGCCGGCGTCCTTCTTCAGCGCCTTCATCACCAGTTCACCCAGCGTGCCTGCGCCGCCGGCGATGAAGGCCATGACCAGGGCCTGGCCGATCTTGAAGGGCGTAAACCAGTACATCAGGGCCCCGGCGATGCCGGCGGCGAAGGCACCGGCCAGCCACGCGCGGTACGAGAAGCCGCGATCGATGTGGCGCGCCACCGGGCGGCGGCGCAGCCAGCGGCTGAACGCGCCCTGCGCCAGCTGCGCCACCACGGCCACGGCGACGAGGAAGAACAGCAGGAAGGCCCCGCGCCCCTCGCGGCCGCGAAACTCCAGCAGCAGCAGCGCCGGAGCGTGGCTCAGGCCGTAGATGCAGACCATGATGCCCCACTGAATCTTGGCGTTGCGCTCGAGGAAACGCTTGGGGTCGCCGGCCAGCGCGCTGGCCACCGGGATCGCCAGGAAGACGTAGACGGGGATGAACACCGTGAAGAGGTCGAAGTGGCGGCCGCCGGCAATCACGTACTGCAGCGGCAGCACGGCGAAGAAGGCCAGCAGCAGGCTGCGGTGGTCGGCGCGGCGCGTGTGCATCAGCGTGATGAACTCGCGCAGCGCGAAAAACGAGACCAACCCGAAGAGCGCGATGGCCCCCACCGGGGCCGAGATCCACGCCAGCCAGAACACGAGCGCGCCGACCCACACCGCGCGCAGGTGGCCCAGCGCGCGCAGGCGGCGGTCGCTGGCCTCGCTTTCGCCACGCAGCATCAGCAGCGCCACGCCAGTGCCCAGCGCCAGCAGCAAGAACACGCTGACGAAGAGCAGGCCGACCTGCTGGTCCACGGTGAGCTGACGCAGGACGTTCATACCAACCCCGGCCGCAGCGCCAGCACGGCGTCGCGCGCGCGCTCCAGGAAGGCAGGCTTGTCCTCACCCGCCTGCAACTGCATCGGCGCACCGAAGCTCACCGTGCACAGCACCGGCACCGGCACGACTTCGCCCTTGGGCATCACGCGCTGCACGTTGTCTATCCACGCCGGGATCAGCTGCACGCCGGGAAACTGCTGCGCCAGGTGATAGAGACCGCTCTTGAACGCCTGCGGCTCGCCCTGGTTGCTGCGCGTGCCTTCCGGAAAGATCACCAGCGAGTCGCCGCTGGCCAGGGCCTGCACCAGCGGCTCCAGCGGGTCCTGGTCTTCGGTACGCACCCGATCGACGTAGACGGCGTGGAAGACCTCGCTCGTCAGCCACTGTTTGAACGGCGACGAAGTCCAGTAATCCTTCGCCGCGATCGGGCGCGTGACGGCGCGCAGGTCGTGCGGCAGCGCCGCCCAGATCAGCACCCAGTCGAGGTGGCTCTGGTGGTTGGCGAAGTAGATGCGCTGCTCGGCCATCGGCGCGCAACCCCGCCAATGGCCCTGCGCGCCGGTGATCAGGCGCGCGATGAAGGCGAGCAGCCCGCCCATGAAGTCGGCACGCGTCATGGTGGGGATGCTAGCCGCGAGGCGCCGCGCGACTGTCAAGCCGCGAGGTCGACCCCAAGCTTCCCGCCACGGAACCGGCTCCGCCGGGCCGTTGGCGTACGGCCCCCCTGGGGGGCAGCGAGCGCCAGCAGGCTTGGGGGCTCCATTTCAATGCCGGAAGTGGCGCGTGCCGGTGAAGACCATCGCGATGCCGCGCTCGTCGGCCGCGGCGATGACCTCGTCGTCGCGCATGCTGCCGCCAGGCTGGATGACGCAGCTTGCACCTTCGTCGATGACGACGTCGAGGCCGTCGCGGAACGGGAAGAAGGCGTCGCTGGCCACCGCCGAGCCGGCGAGGTTCAGGCCGGCGGCGTTGGCCTTCACGCGCGCGATGCGCGCGCTGTCCAGGCGGCTCATCTGGCCCGCGCCGACGCCCAGCGTGGCGCCGCCGCCGCAGAAGACGATGGCATTGCTCTTCACGAACTTGGCCACCTTCCACGCGAACAGCAGGTCGTCCATCTGCGCCGCCGTGGGCGCCAGCTTGGTGACCACGCGCAGCTCGCCGGGGGCGACGTTGCGCGTGTCGGGCGTCTGCAGCAGCATGCCGCCGCCCACGCGCTTGAAGTCCAGCGCGTTGGCCGCCGTGCCCAGGGGCACCTCCAGCAGGCGCACGTTCTGCTTGGCCGCGAAGAGCGCGCGCGACTCGGCGCCGATGGCCGGCGCGATCAGCACCTCGACGAACTGCCTGTTCTCGGCGATCAGGCGCGCCGTGGCTTCGTCCAGCGGCCGGTTGAAGGCCAGGATGCCGCCGAAGGCCGAGGTCGGGTCGGTCTTCCAGGCCTTGGCATAGGCCTCGACCAGCGTCGACGCCACGGCCACGCCGCAGGGGTTGGCGTGCTTGACGATCACGCAGGCAGCGGCTTCAAAGCTCTTCACGCATTCCCACGCCGCGTCGGCATCGGCGA
>PNKD01000088.1 GCA_013822265.1 Leptothrix sp. (in: b-proteobacteria) | reverse complement strand
CATAGAGCGCCTGTCGTCGGCCTTCGCGCTGGCGCCTATGGAGGCCAGCGCCCCGGGCGAGACCGCCCAGCGCTGGCGCTACCTCGACGGCGGCGGCGAGGTCGGCGTCATCGGCAGCGTCACGCAGGCCTTCTGCGGCGACTGCAACCGCGCCCGACTGTCGACCGAGGGCAAGCTCTTCCTGTGCCTCTTCGCCAGCCGCGGCCACGACCTGCGCGCGCTGCTGCGCGGCCGCCGGCCCGACGGCGCGGCCTGGAGCGACGAGCAGATCGCCGCGGCAGTGGGCCTGATCTGGTCGGGGCGCGACGAACGCTACTCGCAGCTGCGCGGCGCGCAGGACGCTGCCGGCGACAGCGGCGCGCGCCGCGTCGAGATGCACTACATCGGCGGCTGAGCGCCGTCTCTCGTCTTCAGTCCGCCCCGGCGGCCGAAGCGGCGTCATCCAGCGCCGGCGTCGTGATCTCGCCCGGGATGCCCTTGCGTGCGAACAGCGTGTAGATCGTCGGCACAACGAAGATGGTCAGCAGCGTGCCCACGCTCATGCCGCCGACGATGACCCAGCCGATCTGCTGCCGGCTCTCGGCGCCGGCCCCGCTGGCCAGCGCCAGCGGCAGCGCACCCAGCACCATCGCGCCGGTGGTCATCAGGATGGGGCGCAGGCGCAGCGCGGCGGCCTCGGTGACGGCGTCGAACACGTCGCGGCCCTGCTGGCGCAGCTGGTTGCTGAACTCGACGATGAGGATGCCGTGCTTGGTGATCAGGCCCACCAGCGTGATCAGGCCGATCTGCGAGAAGACGTTGAGCGTGCCGCCGGCCAGCTTCAGCGCCGCCAGCGCGCCCACCATGCTCAGCGGCACCGCCAGCAGGATGACGAAGGGGTCGACGAAACTCTCGAACTGCGCCGCCAGCACCAGGAAGATGAACAGCAGCGCCAGCACGAAGACCACGCCCAAGGCGCCCGACGACGACCTGAACTCGCGGCTGACCCCGTTGAGCTCGGTGAAGTAGCCCTCGGGCAGCACGCGCGCGGCGGTGGCGTCCATGAAATCGAGCGCCTCGCCCAGCGCATAGCCCGGCGCCAGGTTGGCCGTGAGGCTCACCGCGCGGCGTTGGTTGAAGTGGTTCAGCTCGCGCGGGCTCACCGACTCGCGCACCTTCACCAGCGACGACAGCGGCACCATGGTGTCGTTGCGGCCGCGCACGAAGATGCGGTCGATGTCCTCGGGCGTGCTGCGGCCGCGGCTCTCGGTCTGCACCAGCACGTCGTACTGCTCGGCGTCGCGCTTGTAGCGCGTGACGACACGGCCGCCCAGCATGCTCTCCACGGTGCGCGCCACGGTGTCGACCGAGACGCCGATGTCGGCGGCACGGGCGCGGTCGACGTCGATGAAGATCTCGGGCTTGTTGAGCTGCAGGTCGATGTCGGGCTGCACGATGCCCGGGTTCTTCTGCATCTCGGCCATCATGGCCTGCGCGGCACGCGCCATGTTGGGGTAGCTGTCGCCGCTGACGATGACGACGTTGAGTGCGCGCGAGCGGAAGCCCTGCCCCAGGCTGGGCGGCGTCACCGGGAACACGCTGATGCCGGGCAGCGCCATCAGCTGCGGCAGCAGCTTCTGCTGCAGTTGCTGCGTGGTGACGTTGCGGTCGGCCCAGTCCACCGTGCGCAGCACGCCGAAGGCACTGGACACCTGGCCGCCGCCGACGAAGGTGAAGCGGCGGTCGAACTCGGGGTACTGGGCCGTGATGCGGTCGATGGCGTCGAGATAGCGCGCCGTGTACTCGAGCGTGGCGCCGTCCGGCGCGCGTATGGGCATGGCGATGACGCCGCGGTCTTCCATCGGCGAGAGCTCGCTCTTGGCGCCGGTGAACAGCACGTAGCTGCCGACGGCCGAGGCCAGCATCGCCAGCACCACCAGCCAGCGCCGGCCCAGCGACCAGCGCAGCGCCACGGCGTAGTTGTTCGACAGCTTGACGAGCAGCCGCTCCATGCCGCGGTCGAATCGCGTGGGTTTCTCGGCATGGCGCAGCAGCTTGCTGCACATCATCGGCGTCAGCGTCAGCGCGACGAAGCCCGACACCAGCACGGCGCCGGCCAGCGTCAGCGCGAACTCGCCGAACAGACGCCCGGTGCGCCCGGGCGTGAAGGCCAGCGGTGCGAACACGGCAGCCAGCGTGAGCGTCATCGCCACCACCGCGAAGCTGATCTCGCGCACGCCCTTGATGGCGGCCTGGAAGGGCTCCAGGCCCTGCTCGATGTGGCGGTAGATGTTCTCGAGCACGACGATGGCGTCGTCGACCACCAGGCCGATGGCCAGCACCAGCGCCAGCAGGGTCAGCGTGTTGATGGTGAAGCCGGCCAGCGCGACGAGCGCGAAGCTGCCGATCAGGCTCACCGGGATCGTCACCAGCGGGATGATCGACGCCCGCAGCGTACGCAGGAAGACGAAGACCACCAGCGCCACCAGCACCACGGCCTCGGACACCGTGGTGTAGACGGCCTTGATCGAGCGGTCGATGAAGACCGAGTTGTCGTTGGCCTGGTGCACCGTCACCGAAGCCGGCAGGTCGCGCTGGATCTGCGGCATCAGCGCGCGCACGCCGTCGGCCACTTCCAGCGGGTTGGCCGTGGCGTTGCGGATGATGCCGGTGCTGATGGCCGGCGTGCCGTTCAGGCGCACGCGGCTGCGTTCGTTCTGGGCCGCCTCTTCCACCCGCGCCACGTCGCGCAGGCGCACGTTGCTGCCGCCGACGTTCTTCAGCACGACGTCGTTGAACTGCGCCACCGAGTTGAGGTCGGTGCGCGCGGTGACGCTGAACTCGCGCTGCTGGCTCTCGATGCGGCCGGCCGGCACCTCGAGGTTCTGGCGGCGCAGCGCGTCCTCCACGTCCTGCACCGTCAGCCGGTAGGCGGCCAGGCGGTCGGGGTCGACCCAGACGCGCATCGCGAAGCGGCGGTCGCCGCCGACCTGCACGTCGGCCACGCCGGTGACGGTCTGAAGTCGCGGCTTGACGACGCGGTTGATGAGGTCGGTAAGTTCCAGCGGGCCCATGGTCTCGCTGGTGTAGGCCAGCCAGATGGTAGGCGTGGCATCGGCCTCGACCTTGCTGATGACGGACTCGTCGGCGGCGTCGGGCAGGCGGCCGCGCACACGCGCGACGCGGTCGCGCACCTCCGCGGCGGCGGTGTCGGGGTCCTTGCTGAGCTTGAAGCGCACCGTGATCTGACTGCTCTCGGTGCGCGACACCGAGGTCATGATGTCGACGCCGTCGATGCCCGCGATGCTGTCTTCCAGCGGCTTGGTGACCTGCGACTCGATGACCTCGGACGACGCCCCCTGGAGCGAGGTGCTGACGTTGACCAGCGGCTCGTCGATGCGCGGGTACTCGCGCAGGCTCAGCTGCTTGAACGACACCAGGCCGACCAGCACCAACAGCAGCGACATCACGCAAGCCAGCACCGGGCGGCGGATGGAGGTTTCGGACAGGCGCATGGGGTTTCCTCTTCGCGGGGCGTTCGGGCGCAGGCGTGGCGGCAGTTCAGGCCGGCGCCATGCGGGCGCCGCTGGCCGGCGGGCCGGCCGGTGCGGCACCGGGCTTGGCGCCCGAGGCCGGCAGCCCGGGCGCCTTGGCGCCACCCGGGCTGACGGCCTTGGCGAGGTCGATCACGCGCACCGGCACGTCGTTGCCGCGCAGCAGGCGCTCGTGGCCGGCAGTGACGACGCTGTCGCCCGCCTGGATGCCATCGAGGATCTCGACCTTGCCCGGCAAGCGCAGGCCGATGCGCACGTCCACGCGCTTGGCGATCTTCTTGCCCTCGGCCTCCTCCACCTTGAAGACCACCGGCTTGCCGCCCACCGGCACCAGCGCCTCTTCAGGCACCACGATGGCCCCTGCACGCACGGCGAACACCACCCGCGCGCGGGCGAACATGCCGGGCTTGAGCAGCGCGCCGGGGTTCGCGACCTGGGCCACCACCTGCAGCGAGCGCCCGCTGGCCTCGACCTGAGAGTCGACGGCCTGCACGCGGCCCTTGAAGCTGCGCCCCGGCAAGGCATCGACGGCGACCTCGACCGGCTGGCCGGGGCGCAGGCGGTCGATGGTGCGCTCGGGCACCGCGAACTGCACCTTCAGCGACGACAGGTCTTCGATGTTGACGATGTCGGCGCCGTCCTTGAGGTAGTCGCCGACGTCCACCATACGGATGCCGGCCGTGCCCTCGAAGGGCGCCAGCACCTTCATGCGCGCCAGTTGCGCCTGCGCCAGCGCGACCTGGGCGTTGGCCACGTCCAGGCCGGCGGCGTTCTGGTCGACCGCGCTGTGGCTGACGAAACCCTGGCCCAGCAGTTCACGGCTGCGCTGCAGGTTGGTGCGCGCAATGCTCGCCTGCGCCTCGGACTGCTTGAGCTGGGCCTGCTGCAGCGTGTCGTCGAGTTGCACCAGCAGCTGGCCGCGCCGCACACGCTGGCCATCGGCAAACCCCAGCCGTGCCACCCTGCCACTCACTTCGGGGCGCAGCATCACGCCCTGGTTGGACTTCAGCGCGCCCACGGCCTGCACGTCGTCGGTGAGCTGCGTCGCCGTCGCCAGCGCCACCTCCACCGGCGCCGGGCCGCCGCCCCCCGCGCGCGCGCCGCCTGCCGGGCCCGAAGCCGCGGCACCGGCGGGCGCCGTCGCCGTGCTCTGCTGGGGCGCGTTCTGCCACCACCAGGCCAGGGCGCCGGCAGCCGCAAGACCAATGACGGCCACGACGGTGTGAACTTTTCTCAAGGGCATCTTTCGGGCGGAGCGCTGCGCGGGACAAGCCTGCGACTCTAGCTTTTCGCCGGCCAACCTGCAGCGCGCCGGGCCGCGGCGCGCACCCGGACGTCTCGCCGGTCAGGCCAGCGCACTGTCGACACCGAGGTTGGCCAGGCGGTCGGCACGCTCGTTGCCTGGGTCGCCGGCGTGCCCCTTGACCCAGCGCCACTGCACGCTGTGCGCGGCGTTCAACTCGTCCAGCCGCTGCCAGAGCTCGACGTTTTTCACCGGCTTGCGGTCGGCCGTCTTCCAGCCGCGCTGCTTCCAGCCGTGGATCCAGGTCGTGATGCCGTTCTTCACGTACTCGCTGTCGGTGTAGACCGTCACCGTGCAGCGCTTCTGCAGCGTCGCCAGCGCCTGGATCACCGCGGTGAGCTCCATGCGGTTGTTGGTGGTGAGCTTTTCGCCACCGAAGATCTCCTTCTCGTGCGCGCCGCTCCGCAGCCACGCCCCCCAGCCGCCGGGGCCGGGGTTGCCGCGGCAGGCGCCGTCGGTATAGATCACCACGTCGGACATCAGATCTCCATCTCGGTTGTCGCCTCGGCCGCGGGCTCTGCGCGCCGCTGGGCCACGGGGCGGCGGTTGGCCACCACGGCCGGCGCGGCGGCGCTCTTGCGCTTGTCGTTCCGCACCAGCCCCACCAGGCGCATGCCCCGCACGCGCTTGACGGCCTGCAGGAAGTACACGCTGCCCAGCACCGGCCACCAGTTGTCGCCCAGGCGGTCCATCCAGGCAAAACGCTCCAACCATTGCTCGTTGCGCAGCGGCGGGCGCCAGCAGCCGAAGCGGCCGGCCTCGACCTCGAAGCCGAGCAGCCGCAGCCAGTCGCGCAGTCGCCAGTAGCCGATGGACTCACCCGCGCTGGGCAGGAACAGGCGGCCCTGGCGGTGCACGCCCAGGCCCTGCCTGACGCGCCCGGCGCGCTGGCGCAGCCCCCACAGGCTGGCGGGGTTGAAACCGGCGATCACGACCCGGCCCTCGGGAACGAGCACGCGCTCCACTTCGCGCAGCGTGTGGTGCGGGTCGCGCGCCAGTTCCAGCGCGTGCGGCAGCACCACGAGGTCGATGCTGGCATCGGGGAACGGCAGCGCGTCGAACTCGCAGTGCAGCGCGATGGGCTGGTGCGGCTGCTGCGTGGTGAGCAGGTCGTCGTCCAGCGGCGGCAGCACCAGCGACTCGGGCACCCGCATCGAGTCGCTGGCCACCCAGCGGTGCGGCATGCGGTTGGCGCGCAGGCCGTCGAGCTCGGGCAGCCCCAGCTGCAGCGCATGGAAACCGAAGGCATCGGTGACGGCGTGGTCCAATCGGGCCTGTTCCCAGGCCAGCATGTAGCGGCCGGGCGCGGTGTGCAGCCAGGCCCCCAACTCCTCGATCGACTCGTCTCGCGTCATGAATCTCTTCGCGCTGCCGGCCTTTGCCGACAACTACATCTGGATGCTTCACGACGGCACGCAGGCCGTGGTGGTCGACCCGGGTGACGCGGCGCCCGTGGTGCAGGCACTGCAATCGCAGGGTCTGCAGCTCGCGGGCATTCTAGTGACGCACCACCACGCCGATCACGTCGGCGGCGTCGACGAACTGCGGCCGTTGCTGCACGGCCCGGTCTGGGGGCCGGCAGGCGAGCGCATCCCGCAGCCCTTCGAGCCGCTGAACGACGGTGACGGAATCGAAGTGCTGGGCTTGCGCTTTCGCGTCCTGGACGTGCCCGGCCACACCGCCGGCCATGTCGCCTACGCGCAGGAGGGCGCGGCCACCGCGCCGCTGCTGTTCTGCGGCGACACCCTGTTCTCGGCCGGCTGCGGCCGCCTCTTCGAAGGCACGCCGGCGCAGATGCTGGCCTCGCTGTCGCGCCTGGCGGCGCTGCCCGACGACACGCGTGTGTGCTGCACCCACGAGTACACGCTGTCCAACCTGCGCTTCGCGGCGGCCGTGGAGCCCGGCAACGCCGCCATCGAGGCCCACGCGGCGCGCTGCCGCGCGCTGCGGGCGCAGGGCCTGCCCACGCTGCCTTCGCGCATCGGCCTCGAGCGCCGGATCAACCCCTTCCTGCGCTGCGCCGAACCCGCCGTGGTGGCCGCCGCCCGCGCGCAGGGTGCCGGCGGCGGTGATCCGGTGGCCGTGCTGGCGGCATTGCGTGAATGGAAGAACCGCTACCGATGACCTCGAATATTCCTGAAGCCCCCCGCCGAGCCGCGAAGGCGCGCCCCTGGATGGCCGTGGCACTGGCCGCCTTGCTGCTGTCGGCCGGCTGCGCCACGGTCGCGCCGCCCGAGCAGCCCGAGCCCGTGCTCGCCACGCCGGTGGCGCTGCCCGAGTCAGCACCTGCGGCAGTGGCCGATGCGGCCTCGGCGCCGGCGCCCGCCCTGCCCGCACCGCTGCGCGACCAGCGCGAAGCGCGCCAGGCGGCGGTGCGCAGCGACCTCTGGCTGCGTGTGCGCGAAGGCTTTGCGATGCCCGATCACGAAGGCGATCTCGTGCGCAAGTGGGAGCAGTGGTACGCACGCGACCCGGCCTACGTGCAGCGCATGACCGAGCGTGGCGGTCGCTACCTCTATCACATCGTCGAAGAGGTGCAGCGCCGCGGCCTGCCGGGCGAGCTGGCCTTGCTGCCCTTCATCGAGAGCGCCTTCAACCCCCAGGCGCACTCACGCGCCAGCGCCTCGGGCATGTGGCAGTTCATGCCCGCCACGGGCCAGGACTTCGAGCTGCGGCAAAACGTGTTCCGCGACGACCGCCGCGACGTGCTGGCGAGCACGCGCGCCGCACTCGACTACCTGCAGCGCCTGCACGGCAGGTTCGACGACTGGCATCTCGCGCTGGCGGCCTACAACTGGGGCCAGGGCAACGTGGCGCGGGCCATCGAGCGCAACCGCCGCGCCGGCAAGCCCACCGACTACCAGTCGCTGCGCATGCCGCAGGAAACGCGCGAGTACGTGCCCAAGCTGCAGGCGGTGAAGAACATCGTGATGCGGCCCGCCGCTTTCTCGCTGCAGCTGGCGCCGCTGGAGAACCACCCTTTCTTCATGAGCGTGCCGGTGGACCGCGACATCGACGTCGGGCTGGCGGCCGAGCTCGCCGGCCTCGGCCTGGACGAGTTCCAGCAGCTCAACCCGCAGATGAACAAGCCGGTGATCCTGGCCGCCGGCACACCGCAGCTGCTGCTGCCCTACGACAACGCCAACCGCTTCGTGCGCGAGCTTACGGCCTACACCGGGCCGCTGGCGAGCTGGACGGCCTGGGTGGCGCCGCGCACGCTCAAGCCCGCCGACGCGGCGCGCCTGATCGGCGTCAGCGAGGACGAGCTGCGCACCGTCAACGCGATCCCGCCGCGCATGCTGGTCAAGGCCGGCTCGACGCTGCTGGTGCCTCGCGACGGCGACATGGATGCCGATGTCGCCGAGCACATCGCCGACCACGCGCGGCTGCTGCTGGCGCCCGAGGATAGACCGCAGCGCACCGTCAGCTTCAAGGCCGGGCGGCGCGGCGACAGCGTGGCCGCCGTGGCGCGGCGCTACCGCGTCAGCCGCAGCCAGGTGGCGGCCTGGAACGGCGTCACGCCGCAGGCCAGCTTCAAGGCGGGGCAGGCCATCGTGGTCAAGCTGCAAGGGGCGCCGGTGATCGCCAAGGCCAAGGTCGCGCAGCAGGCTCCCACGTCGCGCCAGGCCCGCAGCGGCACCGCCGGCAAACCCAAGGCCACGGCCGGCAGCACGCCGTCGGCTCGCCGTGCGCAGGCCGGTGCGAAACCCGGGCCGGCCCGGGCCGGCGCGCGCTGAACGCCGGCCCGTGCGCGCCTAGCGGCCCAGGAAGTCGCGCTTGCCGATCTCGACCCCCGCGTGACGCAGCAGCGCATAGGCCGCGGTGGCGTGGAAGTAGAAGTTGGGCAGCACGAACTGCGTGACGTAGTCCTTGCCCGTGAAGTGCAGCGGGTCGCCGACACGCAGGGGCAGCACGATCGCGCGCACGGCGCCTTCGTCAACGGATGGCACCGGCACCGACTGCACGTAGTCGATGGTCTTGCGGATGCGCGCGCGCAGGTCGTCCAGCGAGGCCTCGTTGTCGTCCCACTTGGGCACTTCGTGCCCCGGCAGTCGGGCGACGCAGCCCTTGGCAAAGTCGCAGCTGATCTGGATCTGCCGGCTGAAGGGCAGCCTGTCGGGCGCCAGGCGCAGCCCCAGGTAGTTGCCGGCGTCGAACTTGCGCGCCTCGGCATGGGCCTGCGCCTTGTCGAGCCAGTTCAGCATCGCGCCGAGCTGGCGCGTGAAGGCAGGCACGCTGGCCTCGTGCATCGAAAGGCTCATCGATCGTCTCCGGTAGGTTAGCGCCGCCGCGAACGGCGCGCCGGACAGGGCAGAATGAATGACCCCGCCGCCATGAACATCATCATCCTCGACGACTACCAGGACGCCGTGCGCAAGCTCGAATGCGCCAAGCTGCTGGAGCCGCTCAACGCCAAGGTCTACACCAACACCGTCAAGGGCATAGGCCAGCTCAGCGTGCGGCTGCGCGATGCCGACGTGCTGGTGCTGATACGCGAGCGCACGCAGTTCCCCAGGGCGCTGCTCGAGAAGCTGCCGCGGCTCAAGCTGATCTCGCAGACCGGGCGCGTGGGCTCGCACATCGACGTCGCGGCCTGCACGCGGCTGGGCATCGCGGTGGCCGAGGGCGTGGGGTCGCCGGTGGCGCCGGCCGAGCTGACCTGGGCGCTGATCATGGCCAGCATGCGCCGCCTGCCGCAGTACATCGGCAACCTCAAGCATGGCGCCTGGCAGCAA
Organism: Leptothrix sp. (in: b-proteobacteria); assembly: GCA_013822265.1. Lineage (GTDB taxonomy): Bacteria > Pseudomonadota > Gammaproteobacteria > Burkholderiales > Burkholderiaceae_C > Rubrivivax. The sequence continues at coordinate 8,150 of PNKD01000088.1, read as the reverse complement.
AGCGGGCTCAAGTCGGCTTCGATGCCGCCCAATTTCGCGCTCGGCATGGTGCTGCGCGGCAAGACGCTGGGCATCTGGGGCTACGGCAGGATCGGCCAGCTGGTGGCCGGCTACGGCCGCGCCTTCGGCATGACGGTGCAGGTGTGGGGCAGCGAAGCCTCACGCGCACGGGCCCGCGCCGACGGCCACGAGGCGGCCACGAGCTGCGAGGCCTTCTTCGAGGCCTGCGACGTGCTCACGCTGCACCTGCGGCTGAACGACGCCACGCGCGGCATCGTCAGGCTGGACGCGCTGGGCCGCATGAAGCCCACCGCGCTCATCGTCAACACCTCGCGTGCCGAGCTCATCGAGGACAGCGCGCTCGTCGCGGCGCTGAACCGCGGCCGGCCCGGCATGGCCGCGGTGGACGTGTTCGAGAGCGAGCCCATCCTGCAGGGCCACCCGCTGCTGCGGCTGGAGAACGCGGTATGCACCCCGCATCTCGGTTATGTCGAGCACGACAGCTACGAGGTGTACTTCGGCGCCGCCTTCCGCAACGTCGTCAACTTCGTCGCCAACGAGCCCACCAACCTGGTGAACCCCGAGGCCCTGAAGGTGCTGCGTTGAGCCGCCGCCGGCACGAGGCCGGCGTGAGCCCGGCGCCGCCGGCTCAGGACGAGCCCACGCTGCAGCCTGCATCACCGCGCGCGATGTACCTGGCCTTCAACCGGCTGGCGCTGCAGGGCTTCGGCGGCGTCATCCCGCTGGCCCAGCGCGAACTGGTCGAACGCGAACGCTGGCTCACGCGCGAGCAGTTCCTCGAACTGCTGAGCATCTCGCAGGTGCTGCCCGGGCCCAACATCGTGAACATGGCCCTGATCTACGGCGACCGCTGCTTCGGCTGGCGCGGCGCGCTGGCAGCCAGTTCAGGTGTGCTGGCGGCGCCGATGGTGCTGGTGCTGGTGCTGGCCATCGTGGTGCGCCAGGCGCAGCACCTGCCGGCGGTCGACCACGCGCTGCGCGGCATGGGCGTGGCCGCGGCGGGGCTGGTGCTGTCCACGGCCTGGAAGCTGGCGGGCGGCCTGCGCAGGAACGCGCTGGGCCTGCCGCTGGCCACCGCCTTCGGCGCGCTGACGCTGCTGGCCGTGGCCGTGCTGCGCTGGCCGCTGGCCGTCGTCGTGCTCGGGCTGGGCACGCTGTCGGTGGCGCTGGCCTGGCGGCGCATCAAGTGATGCACGACCTGCTGCTGGGCACGCAGGGCCTGTCGGCGGCCGGCTGGCTGGCGATGTTCACGCACTTCATGATGCTGTCGCTGCTGGCCGTCGGCGGCGCCATGACCACGGCGCCCGACATGCAGCGTTTCGTGGTGCACGAACGCGGCTGGCTCACCGATGCGCAGTTCACCGGCTCGGTGGCGCTGGCGCAGGCCGCGCCGGGCCCCAACGTGCTCTTCGTGGCCGTCATCGGCTTCAACGTCGGCGGCCTGTCCGGCGTGCTGGCCACCATGGCCGGCACGCTGGCGCCCAGCACCGCGCTGGCCTGGGCGGCCACGCGCTGGGGCATGCGCGAGCATCCTTCGCGCGCCCTGCGCGCCTTCACCACCGGCATGGCGCCGCTGACGCTGGGCCTGCTGGTGGCCACCGGCTGGATCCTGGTCGCGCCCACCCACCCGGGCGGGGCCACTGCGGCCCTGGTGACCGGCACCGTGCTGTTCATGATCCACACCCGCCTCAGCCCGATGTGGCCGATCGCGGCCGGTGCCGTGGCGGGCCTGGCCGGCTGGGTCTGAAGGGCGGGCGTGGGATGAGCGTGCCGCGCTGGCGACGCAGGCTCGTGGGGGCGGCGGCCGGCGCGGCGGCGCTGTACGGCGCGGCCATCGCGCTGCTGTGGTGGCGCCAGGAGGGCCTGCTCTTCCACCCCCGCGCACTGCCCGCCGAGCACCGTTTCGAGCAGCATGCCGACGTGCACGAGGTCTGGGTCGACGTGCCCGGTGCCCGCCTCAACGCGCTGCACCTGCGGCTGCCGCAGCCCGACGGCGTGGTTTTCTTCCTGCACGGCAACGCCGGCAACCTGGCATCGTGGTTCGTCAACACCGGCTACTACCGCCGCCTCAATCTCGACCTCTTCATGATCGACTACCGCGGCTTCGGCAAGAGCAGCGGCCGCATCGACAGCGAAGAAGGCCTGCACGCCGACGTGCGCGCCGCCTGGGCCCAGGTGGCGCCGCGCTACGCCGGCCGCAAACGCGTGATCTACGGCCGCTCGCTGGGCAGCGGCCTGGCCGCGGCGCTGGCCGCCGAGGTGCAGCCCGAACTGACGGTGCTGGTCTCGCCCTTCGCCAGCATGGCGGCGCTGGCCGGCGAGGTCTACCCGTGGGTACCGGGCGCCGTGCTGCGCTACCCGCTGCGCACCGACGCCGCCCTGCCCCGCGTGCAGGGCCGCGTGCTGCTGGTGCACGGCCTGCGCGACACGCTCGTCCCGCCCTCGCACAGCGAGCGCCTGCGCAAGGTGATGCCGCGCGCCGAGTGGCTGCCGGTGCCCGAGGCCGGCCACGGCAACATCGACGACGACGCCGTCTACCTCGACGGGCTGGCTGCCGCACTGGCGCGTTGAGACCCGTTGAGACCCGCTGATCCCGCGCCGCAGCGCGGCGGGCTCAGATCGCGGCGGCGTGCGCCAGCACGAAGTCGGCGATGGCCGTGGTATCGGCGAGGTCCAGGCCCGTCACCTCGGCCGAAGGCGGCGGCCCGTCGCTGGCAATGGCGCGGATGCCCGGCCAGGCCGGCCACAGCGTCGTCAGCCCGAGTTCGGCGCGCCAGACCTCGAGCTTGGGGAAGTCGCCGTCCTTGAAACCTTCCACCAGCACCAGGTCGCAGCGCTGCAGGCGCGACAGCAGGTAGGCCAGCGGCGGCTCGTCGGCGCCGCGCAACTCGTGCATCAGCGCCCAGCGGCCGTGGCCCAGCAGCAGCACCTCGCTGCAGCCGGCCTCGCGCAGACGGTAGGAGTCCTTGCCCGGCTGGTCGATCTCTATCGCCTTGTGGCTGTGCTTGACGAGCGAGAGCACGAGGCCGCGCGCCGTGAGCGCGGGCACCAGGCGCTCGAGCAGCGTGGTCTTGCCCATGCCCGATCGGCCGGCGATGCCGAAGACCTTCATGCGCGGCAGGGCCTCAACCGCCGCGGCGCTGACGCAGCGCCTCGTACAGGCACACGCCGGCCGCGACGCTGACGTTCAGGCTCTCGACGGCGCCGGCCATCGGGATGCGCACCAGCTGGTCGCAGTGCCGCCGCGTGAGCTGGCGCAGCCCCGCGCCCTCGGCCCCCAGCACCAGCGCCACGGCACCGGTGAGGTCGACGTCGTAGAGCGTGCTTTCAGCGTCGTCGCTGGTGCCGATGACGCGGATGTCGCGGTCCTTCAGCTCGGCCAGCGAGCGCGCGAGGTTGGTGACCATCAGGTAGGGCACGGTGTCGGCGGCGCCACTGGCCACCTTGGCCACGGTGGCGTTGAGACCCACCGCATGGTCCTTGGGCGCGACCACGGCATGCGCGCCGGCGCCGTCGGCCACGCGCAGGCAGGCGCCCAGGTTGTGCGGGTCGGTGACGCCGTCGAGCACCAGCACCAGCGGCGGGCCCTCGACGTCGTCCAGCACCTCGTCCAGCGAATGCCGGGGTGGCAGCGCGTTGACGCGCGCCACCACACCCTGGTGGCGCGAGCTGCCCGCCATCTGCGCCAGGCGCGCGTCGTCGCTGTCGATGACGCGGGCGCCGCTGTCGCGCGCGCGCTCGACGAACTGGCGCATGCGCGCGTCGCGCCGGGCGGTGTCGACATGGATCTCGGTCACCGTCTGCGGCGCCGTCTTCAGCCGCACGGTGACGGCATGGAAGCCGAACAGGACTTTGGTGCTCACGGGCCATCCTCGAACATGGAGCGCCGCATGTTAGCCGGCGGCCTGGATCCGGCATCTGGCCGGCGCCGAAGAGACAGCGGCCGTTCAGCGGAAGTCTTCGGGCCGCAACTCGATGGGCTGGCCGTGCGGCGTGCGGTCGGCGGCGTGGTCCCAGGCCTGGCGGTGGGATTCGAGCTCAGCCTCGCTGCTGGCGCCCTTCTCGGCCACCAGGCGTTCCAGTGCTGCCAGCCAGTGCCGGTAGTAGGTGTCGCCGGTGTCGGCGTCGCCGGCAGCCTGGGCCGCGGCGATCTGCGCCGCCAGCGCCTGCGCCCATTCGGTCCAGGTGAACAGGCCCTGGCGGTGCAGCGACACGGCCAGCGCGAAGGCGTGCGCCTGCCAGGGTTCGGCAAACACCGGCTCGGCGCCGCCGCTCGAGAACGGTGAGTTCATGGCGGTGGCCTCCGGGGCGACGCCTCGGGCGGCGTCATGCGCGCGCGCACCACCACCAGCGCGGCACCGGCCGCGGCGGCAGCCCCGCCCACTGCGATCAGGGTCCAGGCGAGGCCGGGCGCACCGCCGCGCCGGACGAAGACGCCGACGCTCACCATCAGCAGGCCGCCGTAGAGCAGCACCCAGACCCAGGTTTCGACGGTAGAGGGTTTCATGGGCCTGATGTTGTCAGAACCGCGAGACCCAGGTCTCCCGCGGCAGTGCCTCGCGGCGCGCTCAGCCGGGCGACGCCGCAGGCAGCATCGCCATCGTCGCCGAGGCCTTCATCACCGGCGTGCGCGGCCCCGGCCCTTCGGCGTGGGCCTCGGCCTCGGCGAAGCTGAGCCGGCACAGGCACCGGCGTCGGCATCGGCACCAGCAACATCACACGCGGGCGGCGCGCGCAGCCGCATCACAGCACCTCGAAGACGCCGGCCGCGCCCATGCCGCCGCCTATGCACATCGTCACGCAGACCTTCTTCGCGCCGCGGCGCCGGCCTTCGATGAGCGCGTGGCCCGTCAGGCGCTGGCCGCTCACGCCATACGGGTGGCCCACGGCGATGGCACCGCCGTTGACGTTGAGCCTGTCCATCGGGATGCCCAGCCGGTCGGCGCAATACAGCACCTGCACGGCGAAGGCCTCGTTGAGTTCCCAGAGGTCGATGTCCGCCACCGTCAGGCCCAGACGCTTGAGCACCTTGGGCACCGCGAACACCGGGCCAATGCCCATCTCGTCGGGCTCGCAGCCGGCCACCGCGAAACCGAGGAAGCGGCCCAGCGGCCGTAGGCCCTTGCGCTGGGCCACGGCCTCGTGCATCACCACGCAGGCGCCGGCGCCGTCGCTGAACTGGCTGGCGTTGCCGGCGCTGATCAGGCCGCCCGGCAGCGCCGAGCGCAGCGGGTGGATGGCCTCGAAGGTGGTGCCGGGGCGGATGCCCTCGTCGTGTTCGACGGTGACGGCGCGGCTGCGCAGGCCCAGCAGCTTGTCGGCCACGCCGGCGGTGACGGTGATGGGCGTGATCTCGTCCTTGAACAGCCCGGCCTCCAGCGCCGCCGTGGCGCGCTGCTGGCTGCCGGCACCGTAGTGATCCATGCGCTCGCGCGAGATGCCATAACGCTTGGCCACCTGTTCGGCGGTCTGCAGCATGTTCCAGTAGATGGTGGGCTTGTGCTCCGCCAGCCAGGGGTCGGCGATCATGTGTTTGTTCATCTCCTGCTGCACGCAAGAGATGCTCTCGACACCGCCGGCCACGAAGACGTCGGCCTCGCCGGCGACGATGCGCTGCGCCGCCAGCGCGATGGTCTGCAGGCCGCTGCTGCAGAAGCGGTTGAGGGTGACGCCGCTGGTGGTGACGGGCAGCCCGGCGCGCAGCGCGACCTGGCGCGCGATGTTGGCGCCGGTGGCGCCCTCGGGATTGGCGCAGCCCATCAGCACGTCGTCGACCTCTTCGGGCGCGAGGCCCGCGCGCTCGACGGCGGCCTTGACGGCATGGCCGCCCAGCGTGGCGCCATGGGTCATGTTGAAGGCGCCCTTCCAGCTCTTGCACAGCGGCGTGCGGGCGGTGGAGACGATGACGGCTTGGGTCATGGGGGGTGTCCTTGCTCGCGGCTCAGGTGAACGGCATCAGGTGAAAGACCGGCCAACGGCTGCCAGCCGGGCCAGCAGCGGCGCGGGCTGCCAGAACGCGGCGTCGTCCAGCGGGTTGGCGGCAAAACGCTTCATGGCCTGCACGACGTTGAACAGGCCCTGCTGGTCGGCGTAGCACATCGGCCCGCCGCGGAACAGCGGGAAGCCGTAGCCGGTGAGGTAGACCATGTCGATGTCGCTGGCCTTGCTCGCGATCCCCTCTTCGAGGATCTTCGCGCCCTCGTTGACGAGCGCGTAGAGCAGGCGGTGCACGATCTCGTCGTCGCCGATCTTGCGCAGCGTGATGCCCAGCGCGGCGCGGTGCTTCTCGATCATCTCGACCACCGCCTGCGACGGGATGGCGTCGCGCTTGCCGGCCTGGTAGTCGTACCAGCCGGCACCCGTCTTCTGGCCGAAGCGCCCCATCTCGCACAGCAGGTCGGCGGTCTTGCTGTAGCGCATGTGCGGCTTCTCGACGTAACGCCGCTTGCGGATGGCCCAGCCGATGTCGTTGCCCGCGAGGTCGCCCATGCGGAAGGGGCCCATCGCCATGCCCCACTTCTCGATGGCCTTGTCGACCTGCTCGGGCGTGCAGCCCTCTTCGAGCAGGAAGCCGCCCTGGCGGCCGTACTGCTCGATCATGCGGTTGCCGATGAAACCGTCGCAGACGCCGCTGACCACCGCCGTCTTGCGGATCTTGCGCGCCAGCGCCATCACCGTGGCCAGCACGTCCTTGGCCGTCTTCTCGCCGCGCACCACCTCGAGCAGCTTCATCACGTTGGCGGGGCTGAAGAAGTGCATGCCGATCACGTCCTGCGGGCGCTTCGTGAAGGCCGCGATCTTGTTGACGTCCAGCGTGCTGGTGTTGCTGGCCAGGATGGCGCCGGGCTTCACCACCTCGTCGAGCTGGCGGAACACGGCCTCCTTGACGCCCATCTCCTCGAACACGGCCTCGATCACGAGGTCGGCGTCGGCTATGGGCCCGTAGTCCAGCGTCGTGCCCAGCAGCGCCAGGCGCGCGTCGAGCTTGTCCTGCTTGAGCTTGCCCTTCTTCACCTGCGCGTCGTAGTTCTTGCGGATGGTGGCCACGCCGCGCTCCAGCGCCTCGGGTTTCGTCTCCAGCATCACCACCGGGATGCCGGCGTTGAGGAAGTTCATCGTGATGCCGCCGCCCATGGTGCCGGCGCCGATGACGGCCACCTTGGCGATGGTGCGCTGCGGCGTGTCTTCAGGCACGTCGGGGATCTTGGCCGCGGCACGCTCACCGAAGAAGGCGTGGCGCAAGGCCTTGCTCTCGGGCGTGAACATCAGCGCCACGAAGGCCTCGCGCTCGAACTTCAGGCCGGCCTCGAAGGGCTGCTTGACGGCGGCCTCGACGGCGTCGACACACTTGGGCGGCGCCGGGAAGTTCTTCGCCATGCCCCCCACCATGTTGCGCGCAAAGCCGAAGTAGGCGTCGGCGTTGGCATGGTGGGCCTGGAGGTCGCGCACACGCGGGTGCGGGGCGGGCCTCGTGGCGACCTCGGCGGCGAAGGCGCAGGCGCCGTCGATCAGCGGGCCGTCGACGACCTTGTCGAACAGCTTCTGGCCGGGCAGGCCGGCAAGCAGCTCGCTCTTCACGGGCTCGCCGCTGACGATCATGTTGAGCGCCGTCTCCACGTCCAGCACGCGCGGCAGGCGCTGCGTGCCGCCGGCACCGGGCAGCAGCCCCAGCTTGACCTCGGGCAGCGCGACGCTGGTGCCCGGCGCCACGACGCGGTAGTGCGCACCCAGCGCGAGCTCGAGCCCGCCGCCCATGCACACGCCGTGGATGGCCGCCACCACCGGCTTGGGGCAGTTCTCGAGCAACTGGATCAGCGACAGCAGGTTGGGCTCGGCCAGCGCCTTGGGGCTGCCGAACTCCTTGATGTCGGCGCCGCCCGAGAAGCCCTTGCCGGCACCGGTGATCACCAGCGCCGTGACGGCGCTGTCGGCCACCGCGCTCTCGACACCGGAAGCGATCGCCACACGGGTGTCGTGGCCGAGGCCGTTGACCGGCGGGTTGTCCAGGGTGATGACGGCAACCGCGCCGCGGGTTTCATAACGGGCACCCATGCTGGTGGCTCCTTCAGGCTGGCGGAAAAGAACGGTCGTTCGATTCTAGGACTCACAAGGTCAGCAGGCCACAGATT
>PNKD01000087.1 GCA_013822265.1 Leptothrix sp. (in: b-proteobacteria) | reverse complement strand
GTCGCTGCTGGCCTTCAAGCGCGCGGGTGCCGACGGCGTGCTGACCTACTTCGCGCTCGACGCCGCGCGCCTGCTGGCACGGCGCTGAGCGCTGCCGTGGGGCCGCCTACCGCTGGCGCTGGCGTGTGAACTAGAGCTGGCGCTGGCGCGTGAACTAGAGCGGGCGCTGGCGCGTGAACTAGAGCTGGCGCTGCCGCGTGAACTAGAGCTGGCGCTGCCGCGCCAGCGGCGGGTTGCGCGCAAAGTAGCGCTCGATGCCCACGGCCAGCGCATCGACGAGTTGCGCCCGATAGGCCGCGTTGCGCAGTTGCGCTTCTTCCTCGGGGTTGGAGATGAACGCCGTCTCGACCAGGATGCTGGGGATGTCGGGTGCCTTGAGCACCGCGAAACCCGCCTGCTCGACCCGAGGCTTGTGCAATCGGCCGACACGGCCGATGTGGGTCAGCACCTCGCGGCCCAGGCGCAGGCTGTCCTTGATCTGCGCCGTGGTGCTCATGTCGAGCATGGCGCCCAGCACCTGCGCGTCGCGCACGTCGGCCACGTTGACGCCGCCGACCTGGTCCGACGAGTTTTCGCGCTGCGCCATCCAGCGCGCGGCGGTGCTGCTGGCGCCGCGCGTCGACAGTGCAAACACGCTGGCACCGCGCGCCTCGGGGCGGAAGAAGGCGTCGGCGTGGATGCTGACGAAGAGATCGGCCTGCACGCGCCGGGCCTTGCGCACGCGCTCTTGCAGCGGCACGAAGTGGTCGCCGTCGCGCGTCAGCATCACGCGCATGCCGGGCAGGGCGTTGAGCTTGGCGCGCAAGGCCAGCGCCACGGCCAGCACGACGTCCTTCTCGCGCAGGCCGGTGGGGCCGACGGCGCCCGGGTCTTCGCCGCCGTGGCCGGGATCGAGGGCGACGATGATCAGGCGGTCGACACGCTGGCGCTCGCTGGCGGTGGGCGGCGCGGGCGGTGTGGGCGGTGTGGGCGGTGCGGGTGGCCGCGGTGCCGGCGCGGCCGGCGGCCTGGGGTCGCTCGACGCCTGCGGCAGCGGGCCGCCCGATGGGGCCGACGCCGCGGCGGGCGCGGGCTTCTCGATGCGCGCGATGAGCTCGCCCAGCGCGTCCTGCACCGATTGCGCGGCGCGCTGCTCGGCGTCTTGGCGTTCACGCACCAGCGCCAGCAGCGGGTCGCTCTCCTGCACCGGGAAGAGGTCGAACACGAGGCGCTGCTGGTAGACCGCCACCGGCGCCAGTGCGAACTGCTGCGGCCGCACGGGCTGCTTGAGGTCGAACACCAGGCGCACCACGCGCGGCTGGAACTGGCCCACGCGCACGCCGGCGATGTAGGGGTCGTCGGGCCGCACCTGGCCGACGAGCTCGCGCAACGCCGGGTTGAGCTCGAGCCCGTCGATGTCGACCACCAGGCGGTCGGGTGCCGGCACGAGCAGGTGCGTGGCGGCCAGCGGTTGGTCCGATTCGATGGTCACGCGTGTGTAGTCGCGTGCCGGCCAGACGCGCACGCCGACGATGGCCGCACCCCAAGCCAGCTGCGGCGCCCCCAGCAGCAGCACCATCTGCCCCATGCGCTGCAGGGCGCGCCGCCGCGCCGTCGGCAACGGAGGCACAGACCTGCGCGCGGGCGTCAAATCAGCTCCATGCCGCGCTGCGTGCCGGGTTCCAATCGCACCACGCGACTGTCGTCGGGCTGGACCTCGATGAACAGGCGCAGGTCGGCCACCGGCAGGGCGCCGGCGGCGTGCTCGGGCCACTCGGCCAGCTTCAGGCCCGGGCTGGCGAAGAGCTCGCGAAAGCCGGCGTCGTCCCACTCGCGGGGATCGTTGAAGCGGTAGAAGTCGAAGTGCGACACCTGCAGCCCGGGCAGGCTGTAGGGCTCGAGCACGGCGTAGGTGGGGCTCTTGATGCGGCCCGTCACGCCCAGGGCGCGCAGCAGGTGGCGCACGAAGGTCGTCTTGCCGGCGCCCAGCGCGCCGTGCAGTTCGAGGTAGGCGTTGCCGATGGCGGGCCGCTTGGCAAGGTCGGCAGCGAATGCAGCACACGCCGGCTCGTCGTCCCAGCGCAGGATGCGGCTTCCTAGAATCGGCGCATGGATGTCGGCGGTCAGCTCGGGCAAGGCGTGCATCACTTCGAAGGGCTGGCGCTGGTACAGCGGCTGCGGGAGTGGGCGCGTGAGCTGGGATTCTCCCAGATCGGCATTGCCGACGTCGACCTCGCGGCCGAAGAGGCCGGCCTGCAGGCCTGGCTGGACGCCGGTTTTCACGGCAGCATGGCCTACATGGCGCGCCACGGCCTGCGGCGCGCGAGGCCGGCCGAGCTGGTGCCGGGCACGGTGCGCGTGATCAGTGCACGCCTGGACTACCTGCCGCGAGACACACCGAGCCGCTGGGTGGCCGACGAGACCGTGGCGCTGCACGATGCGCAGCGCGCCGTCGTCTCGGTCTACGCCCGGGGCCGCGACTATCACAAGGTGGCGCGCCAGCGCCTGCAGCAGCTGGCGGACCGGCTGGCCGCCGAAGTCGGGCCGCGGGGCCACCGCGTGTTCACCGATTCGGCCCCGGTGCTGGAGGTGGCGCTGGCCACGCGCGCCGGTCTGGGCTGGCGCGGCAAGCACACGTTGGCGCTGGCGCGGGACGCGGGCTCGATGTTCTTCCTGGGCGAGATCTTCGTCGATCTGGCGCTGCCGCCGGACGCGCCGACGAGCGCGCATTGCGGCAGCTGCGAGGCCTGCATCGCCATCTGCCCTACGCGGGCCATCGTCGCGCCTTATCGGCTGGACGCGCGGCGCTGCATCAGCTACCTGACCATCGAGCACGACGGCGCCATCGACCCCGAACTGCGGCCGTTGATGGGCAACCGCATCTACGGCTGCGACGACTGCCAGCTCGCCTGCCCCTGGAACCGCTACGCGCGGCGCAGCCCGCTGCCCGACTTCGACACGCGCGAGCCGCTGGGCGATGCCACGCTGCTGCAGCTGTGGGCCTGGGACGAAGCCGAGTTCCTGCGCCGCACCGAGGGCAGCGCGATACGGCGCATCGGCATCACGCGCTGGCGCCGCAACCTGGCCGTGGCCCTGGGCAACGCGCTGCGCGCGGCGCCCGATGCTGCTGCCGCCTCGACCCTGCGCGCGGCGCTGGCCGCGGCACGCGAGGCCGCGTGCGCGCTGGTGCGCGAGCACATCGACTGGGCGCTGGCCGCGCCCCCACCCGGTGCGCCCGGTGCGACCGCTGCTAGGCCAGTTGCCTGAGCACCCACAGCGCCAAGGGCAGCGCGGCCATCGCGACGAGGGTGCTTGCCGTCACCAGGCCGGCGACGTAGGCACCATGGCCGCCCATGCGCACCGCCAGCACGTAGGCGCTGGAGGCCGTGGGCATGGCCGCGAAGGCGACGACGATCAACTGCTGCGCCGGCGGCAGGCCCAGCGCCACGGTCAACGCGATGGCCAGCGCGGGCAGCAGGGCATGGCGAATGGCCAGCAGCGCGGCCGCCAGCCGCGGCGCCTCGCGCAGCGCACCGAACTGCAGGCCCGCGCCGACGGCCATCAGCCCGATCGGCAGTGCCGCCGAGCCGATGCGGCCCAGCGTCAGCGCCGCCAGTTCAGGCAGGCGCAGCCCGAGCAGGTTGAACAACAGGCCGGCGCCGGTGGCCAGGATCAGCGGGTTGCGCAGCAGTTCGCGCGCATAGCCGTGCCCGCCGTGGCGCGCCAGCGGCCACACCGCGCCGACATTGCACAGCGGCACCGCCAGCGACATGATCAGCGCCATCCAGGCCACGCCCTGCGTGCCGGCCAGGCGCTCCGACAGGGCCAGCGCCACGTAGGAATTGAAGCGGAACGCGACCTGCGCGCCGGAGGCATGCAAACGGGCATCGACACCCGGCCAGCGGCCCAGCGCCAGCGCGGCGGCGATGCCGCAGGCCACCACCGCCAGCGCGCTGCCGGCCAGCGGCAGCAGCGCGCCCGGCGACAGCGGGTTGCGCACGATGGCGGTGAACAGCAGCGCCGGGAACAGCACGTAGTACACCAGCCGCTCGGCGCCGTCCCAGACACTGCGCCCCAAGGGCGTGAAGCGGCAGATCAACAGGCCGCTGAGGATGAGCAGGAAGTCGGGCAGCAGCAGCAGGGCGTCGGACATCGCCGCGAGTATCCCAGCAGCGTGCGCCCGGCGCGGTTCGGCCCGGCGCGGTTACGCGCCGGGCTCAGTTCGGCCAGGCGCGGTTACGCGCCCTTGTGCCACCATTGCCCCTTCGAAGCCCGGCCCCGGCCGGCAGCCCCATGACCGTTACCCGCCGACATCTGCTGACCGTCTCTCTGGCCGCCCCAGGCTGGCTGCGCGCGCAGGCCGCGGCCGTCGTCGTCGAAGGCCAGGCCTTCGATCGGCGTGTCGCGGTCGCGGGCCGCGAGTTGCTGCTCAACGGCGTCGGCGTGCGCGCCGTGGCCTGGTTCAAGGGCTACGCGGCCGGTCTCTATCTCGCCGAGCGGTCCAGCACGGCCGCGCAGGCCGTGGACCTGGCCGGGCCCAAGCGGCTGCAGATACGGCTGCTCGTCGAGGTGCCGGCGGCCGAGTTCGTGAAGGCCCTTCGCAAGGGCATGCAGCGCAACACCTCACCCGCCGGCGTGGCCGAATTGCAGCAACGCATGGCGACGTTCGAAGCCCTGATCGCTGCCGTGGGTGTGGTGCGCAAGGGGGCGGTCGTCGACCTCGACTTCGACCCCGCGCGGGGCACCGCGTTCAGCCTCGATGGCAAACTCCAGGGCGAAGTCATTCCCGGTGAAGACTTCTACGCCGCGCTGCTGCGCAGCTTCGTCGGTGAGCGGCCCTACGACCGTGCACTGCGCGCGGGGCTGCTGGGCCAGCGCGAATGAGCGACCGGGCCAAGCTGCACCCTCCCCCTTCACCTTTCCCTTCATCGTTAAAGAGGACAAGAAACATGCATCGCAGAACGACGAACAGCCTGTTGGGACTTGCCGCTATCGCGCTGGCGGCGCTGGCGGCGCCGACGGTCGCGCTGGCCCAGGGCTACCCGACCCGGCCGGTGCGCCTGATCGTGCCCTTCGCCCCCGGTGGTACCACCGACATCGTGGCCCGCGTCGTCGCGGAAAAGGCCAACCTGGCGCTGGGCCAGACCCTGGTGGTCGAAAACAAGAGTGGCGGCGGGGGCTCGATAGGCGCGCTGGAAATGATCCGCGCACCGGCCGACGGCTACGTGCTGGGCATGGCCACCGTGTCGACGACGGCCGCCAACCCGGCCATCAACCCGAAGATCGGCTACGACCCGGCCATCGATTTCACGCCCATCATCAACATCGCGGCCACGCCCAACGTCATCGCCGTGCACCCCAGCTTCCCGGCGCGCGACTACAAGGGTTTCCTTGCCGAGTTGAAGAAGAGCCCCGGCAAGCACAGCTTTGCCAGTTCGGGCGCGGGCGGCATCGGCCACCTGCAGATGGAGCTGTTCAAGAGCCTGTCGGGCACCTTCATCGCGCACATCCCCTACCGCGGCGCCGGCCCGGCGCTGAACGACACGGTGGCCGGGCAGGTGCCCATCATCTTCGACAACCTGCCGTCGGCGCTGCCCTTCATCAAGGACGGCCGGCTGATCGCCATCGTCGTCGCCGCGCCGCAGCGTCTGGCGCAGCTGCCCAACGTGCCGACGTTCAAGGAAGTGGGCCTCGAGCCGGTGAACCGCATGGCCTACTACGGCGTCCTGGGGCCCAAGGGGCTGCCCAAGGACATCGTCGACAAGGTGGCGGCCGCCATCAAGCGCACTGCCGAGCTGCCCGAGGTGCGCAAGCGCATCGAGGACACCGGCTCGCTGCTGATCCTCAATACGCCCGCCGAGTTCGCCAAGCAGATGCAGGCCGAGCTCGCCGTGTACAAGGAAGTCGTGAAGAAGCAGGGCCTGACGCTGCAGTGACATGAGCGCGCCGGGCCGCTCCCAAGCGCTCATACCGGAGCGCGCAGCGCGGAGGGCGGTCCAGTGAGCCCGACGCCGGGCGGCGACGCGGCGGCGCAGATCGACAGGTTCATCGACGCGCTGTGGATCGAGGATGGGCTGGCGCGGCTGACGCTGGCCGCCTACCGTCGCGACCTGGGCTTGTTCGCGGCCTGGTTGGGCAAGGCGCCCGGCCAGGCCACCGAGTCCGACCTGCTGGCCTACATGGCCGACCGCCACGCGGCCACCAAGGCCACCACGGCCAACCGGCGGCTGACGGTGTTCAGGCGTTACTTCCGGTGGGCCGTGCGCGAGCACCTGGCGGCTGCGGACCCGACGCTGCGGCTGCAGGCCGCGCGCCAGGCGCTGCGCGTGCCCAAGACGCTCAGCGAGGCGCAGGTCGAGGCCTTGCTGGCCGCGCCGGACGTCGATACCGAACTCGGTCTGCGCGACCGGGCCATGCTCGAACTGATGTACGCCAGCGGGCTGCGTGTCAGCGAACTGGTGTCGCTCCAGTCGGTGCAACTGGGCATGAACGACGCCGTGTTGCGTGTGCTCGGCAAGGGCAGCCGCGAGCGCCTGGTGCCCTTCGGCGACGAGGCGCGTGCCTGGCTGCAGCGCTACCTGGCCTCGGCAAGGGCGCCCATCCTGGCAGGCCGGCAGAGCGAGGCCCTGTTCGTGACCCGCCAGGGCGGCGGCATGTCGCGCCAGATGTTCTGGAAGATCGTCAAGCGCCACGCGCTGCAGGGCGGTGTCACGGCGCCGCTGTCACCTCACACCCTGCGCCATGCCTTTGCCACCCACCTGCTCAACCACGGCGCCGATCTGCGTGCGGTGCAGATGCTGCTGGGCCATGCCGACATCGGCACGACGACGATCTACACCCATGTCGCGCGCGAGCGGCTGCGCCAGCTGCACGCCTTGCACCATCCCCGCGGTTGAGCGTGCAGCCACACCGGCTGGGCAACGAAAAAGGCCGGTCTCGCGACCGGCCGTTTGGGCTGAAGAGAAGGGGCCGGGGGCCCCGGTTGATCAGAAGTTGTGGCGAATGCCCAGCGCGAACGAGTTGAAGTCGCCGCCGTAGACCTTGGCCGCGCTGTCGTCGATTCCGGTGTAGTAACCGTAGACCTTGGTGCGCTTGCTCAGGTTGTAGTTGTAGCCCACGGTGTACTGGCTCGCCTTGCTGTTGGGCACGTTGCTGTACTTGCCAGCGCCGCCGAAGTTCAGATGGAACTCGGACGCACCGAGGTTGTAAGCGCCGGACAGACGGTAGGTTGTGCGGTTGCCGGAGGCGTAGCCGTTGGTGTCGCGCTGTAGGTAGGCACCGAGCACCACTGCGCCCATCTCGTACAGGCCGCGGATCACGTACTGCTTGTTGGTGTCGTTCTTCTCGTAGCCCGCACCCAGTTGCAGCGCGCCCATCGAGTAGTTCCAGGCCACGTCATAGGCGCGCTTGCGCCCCGCGACGCCTTCACCGAGCGAGATGGCGGCTTCGAGGGTCATGCCCTTGGCCAGTTCCGGTATGCGGTATGCAACCTTGTTGGTGGAGCGGGCCCAGTTGGCGAAGTACAACGCGTCGCTGGACGATCCCGTGTCGTGGTTGTGCATGCTGATGTAGTCGGCCGAGGCGAAATAGGCCTCGCTGATGAAGTTGCCCAGGCGCAGCATGCCGAAGCCGCCCTGCAGGTTCACTTCCGACTGGCGGTTGAAGAAGCTGGAACCCACAGCGCCGGTGTCGGCGCTGAAGCCGCTTTCGAGATTGAAGCCGGCCTTCATGCCGCCACCGAGGTCTTCGGTGCCCTTGAAGCCCATGCGCGACGCGTTGTTGGCCAGCACGCTGAGCTTCTTGCCGTTGATGTCCTGGCGCTCGGCCGTGAGGTTCAGGCGGCCGTACACGGTGACACTGCTCTGGGCAAGGGCGCCCGTAGTGGTCAGGGCCGCTACAGCGGCGATGGCAAGGGTCTTGTTCATGGATTTCCTCCTCACTTGATTTGGATGCTGTGGCGGTGGTGAAAGCAGACACCGACGACGAACCGCAGTTTAGAGGCGTGCCTCGGGCTGACCGCGCTGCCGAGGCCTTCTTGTCCGCATAAACCCTGCTCGGCGCAGCATCCGCGCAACACTCGGCTTGCTTGCCTAACGTCCGCGCAAGTGGGCGGGCGCCTCGAGCCGCCGCGCCAGCAGCGACAGGGTCAGCGTCAGCACGAGGTAGATCACCGAGATCGCCAGGTAGGGCTCCCAGTAGCGCGAGTAGGCGCCGGCCACCGTGCGCGCTGCCAGCGCCAGTTCGGCCAGGCCGATGGCCGACACCAGCGAACTGTCCTTGATCAGCGTGACGCCTTCGTTGACCAGCGCCGGCACCATGCGCCGGAAGGCCTGGGGCAGCACCACGAAGCGCATGGCCTGCGCATGGGTCAGACCCACGCTGTAGGCAGCCTGGGTCTGGCCGCGGTGGATGCTCTGGATGCCGGCGCGGAAGATCTCGCTGATGTAGGCGCCGGCGTTCAGGGTCAGCGCGACGCAGCCCGAGAAGAAGGCGCCGTGTTCCTGGCGGAAACCGCGCGCCAGCTCACCCGACAGCAGCAGGCCGCCGTCGGGATGCACCAGCGCCGGCATGAGCGCGAAGTGCACGAGCAGGATCTGCACGAACAGCGGCGTGCCGCGGAAGAAGGTGACATAGGCCGCCGTGATGCCCCGCGCCGCCAGCAGCAGCATGCGGGCCAGCAGGCTGCGTGGGGCCGGCGCATCGGCCGATGTACTGACGAGGCCGAAGCCTATGCCCAGCACCAGCCCGGCGCCGATGGACACCAGCGTCAGCTTGACCGTCATCCACAGGCCGCTGACGAACAGCGGCATGTAGCCGGCCAGGATCTCCCATCGAAGATCCACGGCCGTTGGCCGGCTTTACTTGGACGCCGCCGCAGCGGGCGCGGCGGCCGGGGGCGCGCCGAAGTACTTGGCGAAGATTCTGTCGTAGGTGCCGTCGGCGCGGATGCTGGCCAGGCCCGTGTTCAGCTTCTCGAGCAGTTCGGTGTTGCCCTTCTTCAGCGCGATGCCGTACTGCTCGGGCACGAACTCCTTGTCGGCCACGGTCTTGAACTTGCCGCCCGGGTTGTTGGCCACGTAGTGGATGACGACGCCGTTGTCGGCGACCACGGCGTCGACGCCGCCCGACTCGAGCTCCTTCAGCGCCAGCGGCGTGCTCTCGAAGCGCTTGATGCTGGTGCTGGCCTTGCCCAGCAGCTGGGTCACGGCTTCGTCGCCAGTGGTGCCGGTCTGCACGCCCACCTTGAGCTTTTTCAGGTCGGTGAACTTGGCGACCTTGCTGCCTTCCTTCACGGCGATGAGCTGCTGGGCGTCGAAGTAGGGCGCGCTGAAGTCCATCGTCTGCTTGCGCTCGTCGGTGATGGTCACCGCCGAGGCGACCATATCGCGGTCGCCCTGGCCCAGCGCGTTGAAGATGCCTTCCCAAGGCGTGTTGACGAACTTGACCTCGATGCCGGCCTTGGTGGCGATGGCCTGCACGACCTCGATGTCGAAGCCGACGATCTCGCCCTTCTCGTTCTGGCTCTCGAACGGTGCGTAGGCCGCATCGGTCCCGACGACGTAGACCTTGGCCGGTGCGGGCGCCGGGGCCGAGGCCA
Organism: Leptothrix sp. (in: b-proteobacteria); assembly: GCA_013822265.1. Taxonomy (GTDB): domain Bacteria; phylum Pseudomonadota; class Gammaproteobacteria; order Burkholderiales; family Burkholderiaceae_C; genus Rubrivivax. The sequence continues at coordinate 8,161 of PNKD01000087.1, read as the reverse complement.
CCGGGGCCGGCGCGGGCGCCTCTTCCTTCTTGCCGCAGGCAGCGAGCAGGAACGCGGCGGCCGAGAGGCCGGCAATCTGCAGGAAACGGCGGGTCGAGATGGGCTGCATGGGGGGTGTGCCGCAGGTGAGCGTGGAGGCGGCGAAGTGTAATGCGCCCGGCAACACGTCACGAAGTGCCGAGGGCGGACAATTCGGCGGCGGTGAAGCCCGCCGCGCTGCGGGCCGCCAGGTTGAACGGCGGCTTGGCGCGCGGCGCCCCGTGGCGCTCGGCCAGCACGGCGTAGTGGGCCACCGGATCGTGGCCGTCGCGCTGGCAGAGCCAGCGGTACCAGTGGTTGCCCACGGCGACATGGCCGATCTCGTCGCGCAGGATGATGTCGAGAATGGCCACCGCGCGATGGTCGCCGGCGCGCTTGAGCTTGTCCTGCATCGGCGGCGTGGCGTCGAGCCCGCGCGCTTCCAGCGTGCGCGGCACCAGCGCCATGCGCGCCGTGATGTCGCCGGCGGTGCGTTCGGTCATCGTCCACAGGCCGTCGTGGGCCGCGAAGTCGCCGTAGGCGTGGCCCAGCGTCGCGAGGTGCTCGCACAGCAGGGTGAAGTGCAGCGCTTCCTCGGACGCCACGCGCAGCCAGTCGCGGTAGTACGCGGCGGGCATGCCGGCGAAACGCCAGGCGGCGTCGAGCGCCAGGTCGATCGCGTTGCGCTCGATATGCGCCACGGCGTGCAGCAGGGCGGCGCGGCCCGCGGTGGTGAAGGGCGAGCGACGCGGCACGGCGGCCGGCTCGACCAGCGGCGGGCGGTCGCTGCGGCCGGGCAAGGGGACCTCGGGAGACAAGCGCGCGTGCGTGTCCAGCAGGCCATCGGGCGCCGGATGCAGTGCGCTCGCCGCCGCCGCCTTGGCTGCCGGGTCGGCCAGCTGCAAGGCCTTGAGGGCCGCCGATCGAAGTTCCATCCCTAGAATTATCGGCTTCGCCCTCTCGTCCGTCTCTTCAGGAACCCCAGTGGCCATCTTTCAACTCGGCGACGATGCCCCCCTCATCGACCCCACCGCGTGGGTGGCCGACAGCGCCCAGGTCATGGGCCGCGTGCAGATGGGCGAGGGCGCCAGCGTCTGGTACGGCGCCGTGCTGCGCGGCGACAACGACTGGATCAGGCTGGGCGCGCGCTGCAACGTGCAGGACGGCAGCGTGCTGCACACCGACATGGGCTGGCCGCTGACGCTGGGCGACGACGTCAGCGTCGGCCACCAGGCCATGCTGCACGGCTGCACCGTGGGCGAGGGCACGCTCATTGGCATACAGGCCGTGGTGCTCAACGGCGCGAAGATCGGCCGCAATTGCCTGGTGGGGGCCGGCGCATTGGTCACCGAAGGCAAGGAGTTCCCCGACAACAGCCTGATCATCGGCAGCCCGGCCAAGGCGGTGCGCGAGCTCGCGCCCGAGCAACTGGCAGGCCTGCGCCGCATTGCCGCAGGCTACGTGGCCAACGCCGAGCGCCACCGCACGCAGGCCAGGAAGATCGCCTGATGAGCGTGCTCACCAAGTTCCTGTTCGAAGGCTTGCCGGTGCGCGGCATGCTGGTGCGGCTGACCGACGCCTGGCAGGAGGTGCTGCGCCGCCGCCAGGGTGTCGGCGAGCACCCTGCCGAGGTGCGGGCGCTGCTCGGCGAGATGGCCGCTGCCGGCGTGCTGATGCAGGCCAACATCAAGTTCAACGGTGCGCTGGTGCTGCAGATCCACGGCGACGGCCCGGTCAAGCTGGCGGTGGCCGAGGTGCAGCCCGACCTGGCCTTCCGCACGACCGCCAAGGTGGTGGGCGAAGTGCCGCCTGGTGCGCTGCTGCAGGCCATGCTCAACCTGCACGGCCAGGGGCGTTGCGCGATCACGCTCGACCCCAAGGACCGACTGCCGGGCCAGCAGCCCTACCAGGGCGTGGTGCCTCTCTTCGACATGACGCACGGCGACGACCGCGAGCCGCTGCAGCAGGTGCAGCAGGTGCTCGAGCACTACATGCTGCAAAGCGAGCAGCTCGACACCCGCCTGGTGCTGGCCGCGAACGACGAGGTCGCCGCCGGCCTGCTGATCCAGCGCATGCCGGTCGAGGGCGAAGGCAATCTCGGCCGGCGCAACGAAGACGACATCGGCCTGTCCGAGCACTTCAACCGCATCGCCATGCTGGCGGCCACGCTGACGCGCGAGGAACTGCTGACGCTGCCCAGCGAGCGCATCCTGCACCGCCTGTTCTGGAAAGAGACGCTGCGTGTCTTCGCGCCCGCGGCGCCGCGTTTTGCCTGCGGCTGCAGCCGCGATCGCGTGCGCAACATGCTGCGCGGTCTGGGCCGCGAAGAGAGCGACAGCCTGATCGCCGAACGCGGCGAGGTCGAGGTCGGCTGCGAGTTCTGCGGCCGGCAATACCGATTCGACGCCGTCGACGTGGGCGAGATGTTCACGCCCGATCTCAACCAGACGCCCGCGCGCGCCGGAGTGCAGTGATGACTTATCTCGTTCTCAAAGCCGTGCACGTGCTCGCGGTGATGCTGTGGGTGGGCGGCATGGCGTTCGCGCACTTCTTCCTGCGCCCGGCGCTGGCCACGCTGGCGCCGCCGCAGCGGCTGACGCTGATGCGCGACGTGCTGCGACGCTTCTTCGGCGCCGTGCTGGTGGCCACCGGGCTCGTCGTCGCCAGTGGCCTGTGGATGATCGGCCGCGTGGCCCGGCAGGCTGCGCAGGGGGGCGACAGCTTTGCCTGGCCTGTGGACTGGATCGTGATGACCGCCGTGGGCCTGCTGATGGTGGCCATCTTCGGCCACATCCGCTTTCGCTTCCATCCGCGGCTGAGCCGGGCGGTCGACGCCTCGGACTGGCCGGCGGCCGGCGCCGTGCTGGCCGACATCCGGCGCTGGGTGGGCGTGAACCTCGTGCTGGGCGTGGCGCTGATCCTCTTCGTCGTCGTGCACTGATCAGCGCGCCCGTCGCAGCGCGCGTTCGTACTCGGGCACGCAGCACTCGCAGGCCCAGCGCCGGTGCCCCGCCGCGCCGGGCACCCCGGCGCCGCCGTGACCCAGCCGCGTGAAGAGGCCGCCCGCCGGCGTCGGGCGGGCCGCGACCTGCGCCTGGCGCAGCATCGGCGCCAGCGCCGCCATGGCGTTGTCGACGCGAGACGTCCCCGTGCCCCCGACCACGGCGTAGTCGATGCCGTGGGCGCCCATCAGTTCGCGCAGGGCCTGGTCGACCGGCACGCGCACCTGCGGGCCGTCGCGCTGGTGGCCGTCGGCGACCCAGGGCAGGTCGAGCGCGGTGAGCAGGGTCGCGGCCGCACCGCGGTGCAGCGCCACCGCGCGCTGTTCGAGCGAGGCGTCGCCGAAGACCAGGCGGCTGTAGACGGCGGTCATCAGCGCCGTGGTGTCGCAGACCACGATGTCGTGCGCCTCGGCCGCGGCCTGCAGGCGCTCGTGCTGGGCGCGCAGGATGCTGGCCTGCTCGTGCGCCTGCGGCGTGCGGCCGGTGTGGTCGCACCACTCGCGCAGCACCTCGGGCACCCAGGCCACGCGGCGGCCGCGCTCTTGCGCCAGGCGCTCGGCCAGCGCGGCGGCCAGCGTCGTCTTGCCGGTGCTCTCGGCGCCGACGATGGCCACGCGCAGCGCCTGGTTCATGTGCTGCAGCGCCTCAGGCATGCGGCACGGCCTCAGCCATGGGCCGCTTCCAGCCGGCGCCATGCGCGCCAGCCCGCCACCGCCAGCAGCGCGAAGACGGCGTAGAGCAGCACCGTCAGCCACAGGCCCTTGTAGGCGAATAGGCCGATGCTGACGAGGTTGACGCCCACCCACACGGGCCAGTTCTCGACGTACTTGCGCCCGAGCAGGATCTGGCCGGTGACGCTGGCCACCGTGGGCAGGGCGTCGAACCAGGGCACGTCGCTGTCGGTGACGCGGGCCAGCAGCAGCGCGAGCAGTGGCCAGGCGGCCAGCGTGGCGCCGGCGACCGCCAGGCGCTGGCGCGGCGGCAGCGAGCGCACGCGCAGCGGCCGGCCGTCACCCGTGGTGCCGCGCAGCCACTGCCACCAGCCCCAGCCGGCCATGGCGATGAAGAAGATCTGCAGGCTGGCCTCGCCGTAGAGCCTGCTGTCGGCGAAGAGCAGGGCGTAGAGCAGCGAACTGGCGATGGCCAGAGGCCAGCCTATGACCTTGACGCGCACGTTGGCCAGCACCATGGCCACCGCGAGCACGAAGGCCACGATCTCCAGCCACGTCACCGGGCTGCCCCAGAGCGTGATGGCGGCGGCCAGCAGCGGCCGTGCGGCCTGCAACAGCGCGTCGAGCACCGGGCGCTTACTGGCGTGCGCTCACCTGGACGAGGATCTCGTCAGGCTTGACCATGCCGAGCTCGGCGCGGGCCTTCTCTTCGACCATCTCCAGGCCCTCGCGCAGGTCGACCACCTCGGCGGCCACGCGCTGGTTGCGGTCGCGTGCGCCGGCGTTGGCGCTGCGCTGCTCGGCGAGCTGTTTGCGCAGGCCCATCACGTAGGGCAGGTTGCCCTTGCCGAACCACAGGTCGCCTTGCACCACCAGCAGCAGCGCGGCGAGCACGATGGGGGGCCAGCGCATGGGCAAGGGCGACGCCCGCTCACTTCAGGTTGTAGAAGGCGCTGCGGCCTGGGTAGCTGGCGACGTCGCCGAGGTCTTCCTCGATGCGCAGCAGCTGGTTGTACTTGGCGATGCGGTCGCTGCGGCTCAGGGAACCGGTCTTGATCTGCCCGGCGTTGCTGCCCACGGCGAGGTCGGCGATGGTGCTGTCTTCGGTTTCGCCGCTGCGGTGGCTGATGACGTTGGTCCAGCCGGCGCGCTTGGCCATCTCGATGGCCGAGAAGGTTTCGGTGAGCGTGCCGATCTGGTTGATCTTGATGAGGATGGAGTTGGCCACGCCCTCGCGGATGCCGCGCTCGAGGATCTTGGTGTTGGTGACGAAGAGGTCGTCGCCCACCAGCTGCACCTTCTTGCCCAGGCGGTCGTTGAGGAGCTTCCAGCCCTCCCAGTCGCCTTCGTGCATGCCGTCTTCTATGCTGATGATCGGGTACTTGTCGGCCCAGGTGGCCAGGATGTCGGTCCACTCGGCGGCGCTGAGCTGCAGGCCTTCGCCCTCGAGGTGGTACTTGCCTTCCTTGTAGAACTCGCTGGCCGCGCAATCGAGGCCGATGGCGATCTGGTCGCCCGCGTGATACCCGGCCTTGTCGATGGCCTCGAGGATCATCTGTATCGCCGCCTCGTGGCTGTCCACGTTGGGCGCGAAGCCGCCCTCGTCGCCGACGCTGGTGGGCATGCCCTTGTCGTGGATGATCTTCTTCAGCGCATGGAAGACCTCGGCGCCGTAGCGCACCGCCTCGCGGAAGGTGGGCGCGCCTACCGGGATGATCATGAACTCCTGCAGGTCGAGGTTGTTGTTGGCGTGGGCGCCGCCGTTGATGACGTTCATCATCGGCACCGGCAGGCTCATGCGGCCCATGCCGCCGAAGTAGCGGTAGAGCGGCAGGCCGCTTTCCTCGGCCGCGGCGCGCGCCACGGCCATGCTCACGGCCAGCGTGGCGTTGGCGCCCAGGCGGCTCTTGTTGTCGCTGCCGTCGAGGTCGATCAGGGTCTTGTCCAGGAAGGCCTGTTCCGAGGCGTCCAGCCCCAGCACCGCTTCACTGATCTCGGTGTTGATGTGCTCCACCGCACGCAGCACGCCCTTGCCGAGGTAGCGCGCCTTGTCGCCGTCGCGCAGCTCGATGGCCTCGCGGCTGCCGGTGCTGGCGCCCGAGGGCACGGCCGCGCGGCCCATGGTGCCGCTCTCCAGCAGCACGTCGCATTCGACGGTGGGGTTGCCGCGGCTATCGAGGATCTCTCGGCCGACGATATCGACGATGGCGCTCATGGCTGTTCTCTCTTGGGTTCTTGATTCGGTGCCGGCGGCGGCTTCGGCCTCAGCAGCTGAAGTCGTTCTCGAGCAGGGGCTGCCGCTTGATGACGCGGTCGAGCGCGACGAGCTGCTCCAGCAGCGCCTTCATGTGCTTCAGCGGCACGGCGTTGGGGCCGTCGCTCAGCGCGTTGGCCGGGTCGGGATGGGTCTCCATGAACAGCCCCGCCACGCCCACCGCCACCGCCGCGCGGCTGAGCACGGGCACGAACTCGCGTTGGCCGCCGGAACTGGTGCCTTGACCGCCGGGCAACTGCACGCTGTGCGTGGCGTCGAAGATCACCGGCGCGTTCGTCTCGCGCATGATGGCCAGGCTGCGCATGTCCGACACGAGGTTGTTGTAGCCGAAGCTCACGCCGCGTTCGCAGGCCATGAAGCGGTCTTCCGACAGCCCGGCTTCGCGCGCCGCGGCGCGCGCCTTGTCGATCACGTTTTTCATGTCGTGGGGCGCCAGGAATTGCCCCTTCTTGATGTTCACCGGCTTGCCGCTCTGCGCCACGGCGCGGATGAAGTCGGTCTGGCGGCTCAGGAAGGCCGGCGTCTGCAGCACGTCGACGACGGCGGCCACCTGGGCGATCTGGGATTCGTCGTGCACGTCGGTCAGGATGGGCACGTTCAGTTCGCGCTTCACCTTGGCCAGGATCTCCAGGCCGCGTTCCATGCCCGGGCCGCGGAAGCTGGCGCCGCTGCTGCGGTTGGCCTTGTCGTAGCTGCTCTTGAAGATGAAGGGGATGCCCAGCGCCGAAGTGATTTCCTTCAGGTGCCCGGCCACGTCCAGCTGCAGCTGTTCGCTCTCGACGACGCAGGGGCCGCTGATGAGGAAAAAGGGCTGCGTCAGGCCGACTTCGAAACCGCAGAGCTTCATGCCGCCACCTTGGCCGGCGCCGCCGGCTGGCGCGCGTGATGTTCGAGCGCGGCCTTCACGTAACTCGTGAACAGCGGGTGGCCGCCCCACGGCGTGCTCTTGAACTCGGGGTGGAACTGCACGCCGACGAACCACGGGTGCACCGACTGCGGCAGCTCGACGATCTCGGTCAGCTTCTCGGTCTGCGTCAGCGCGCTGATCACCAGGCCGGCGGCCTGCAGGCGTTCGAGGTAGTTGACATTGGCTTCGTAGCGGTGGCGGTGGCGCTCCGTCACCAGCGGGCCGTAGATCTGGTGCGCCAGCGTGCCGGGCTTGACGTCGCTGCTCTGCGCACCCAGGCGCATGGTGCCCCCGAGGTCGGAACTGGCATTGCGCTTCTGGATGCTGCCGTCGCGGTCTTGCCATTCCTCGATCAGCGCGATCACCGGATGGGCGGCCGCGGCATCGAATTCGGTGCTGTTGGCGCCTTCGAGCCCCGCCACGTGGCGCGCGTATTCGATGGTGGCCACCTGCATGCCCAGGCAGATGCCGAGGTAGGGCACGCCATGCTCGCGCGCGTACTGCGCCGCGACGATCTTGCCTTCGATGCCGCGCTTGCCGAAGCCGCCGGGCACCAGGATGGCGTCGAACCTCGCCAGCTGCGCCACCGTGGCCGGGGTCAGCGCCGTCAGCGACTCGGCGTCGACGTATTCGATCTCGACCTTGGCGTGGTTGTGGATGCCGGCGTGGCGCAGCGCCTCGTTCAGGCTCTTGTAGCTGTCGGACAGGTCGGTGTACTTGCCGCACATGCCGATCTTCACCGTGGCCTGCGGGTGCTCGACTTCGTTGACCAGCGAGTCCCAGCGCCGCAGGTCGGCCGGCCGCGTGAGCAGCTGCAGCTTCATGCAGATCATCTCGTCCAGGCCCTGCTCGTGCAGCATGCGCGGCACCTTGTAGATGGTGTCGACGTCCCACATGCTGATCACGCCGTGCGGCTGCACGTTGGTGAACAGGCTGATCTTCTCGCGCTCGTCGTCGGGGATGGGGCGGTCGGCGCGGCACAGCAGCACGTCGGGCTGGATGCCGATCTCGCGCATCTTCTGCACCGTGTGCTGCGTCGGCTTGGTCTTGAGCTCGCCGGCGGCGGCGATCCAGGGCACGTAGGTCAGGTGCACGAAGGCGCTGTGGGTGGGCCCGAGCTTGAGGCTCATCTGGCGCACGGCCTCGAGGAAGGGCAGGCTCTCGATGTCGCCCACCGTGCCGCCGATCTCGACGATGGCGACATCGACATCCACCGCGCCGCGCTTGACGAACTCCTGGATCTCGTTGGTGACGTGCGGGATCACCTGCACCGTCTTGCCGAGGTAGT
>PNKD01000086.1 GCA_013822265.1 Leptothrix sp. (in: b-proteobacteria) | reverse complement strand
GCCGCCGGCCAGCCGCCGCCGGTGCCGCGCGAGTTCCGCGCCGCCTGGGTGGCCACGGTGGCCAACATCGACTGGCCCAGCCGCCCCGGCCTGCCCGCCGCCGTGATGCGCGCCGAGGCGCTGGCGCTGCTGGAGCGCGCGCGCACGCTGGGCCTCAACGCGCTGGTGCTGCAGGTGCGCCCGGCCGGCGACGCCATCTACCCGAGCGCGCTGGAGCCGTGGACCGAGTACCTGTCGGGCGAGCAGGGCCGCGCACCCTGGGCCGCCGGCGAGGCGCCCTGGGATCCGCTGGCCTTCTGGGTGGCCGAGGCGCACCGCCGCGGCCTCGAGCTGCACGCCTGGCTCAACCCCTACCGCGCCCGCCACAGCACCGCCAGGAGCCCGCTGGTGGCGCCGCACATCGGCGTGCGCCAGCCCGCCGTCGTCAAGGCCTACGGCGACATGCTGTGGATGGACCCCGCCGAGCCCGCCGCCGCCGCGCAGACGCTGGCCGTGGTGGCCGACGTGCTGCGCCGCTACGACATCGACGGCGTGCACATCGACGACTACTTCTACCCCTACCCCGTGCCTTTGGTGCCGGCCGTGCCGGGCGCGCCCGCGCCGCCGCCCGGCGCGCCACCGGCCGAGGAGGTGCCGTTCCCGGACGAGCCGGCGTGGGCGCGCTATCTCGCCACCGGCGGCACGCTGGCCCGCGACGACTGGCGCCGCGCCCACGTCGACCAGTTCGTGCAGGCGCTGCAGCGCACGGTGCGCGAGGCCAGCCCCTGGGTGCGTTTCGGCATCAGCCCCTTCGGCCTGCCGCGGCCCGAGCGCCGGCCGCCCGGCATCACCGGCTTCAGCCAGTTCCACAAGCTCTTCGCCGATGCCGAACGCTGGCTCGAGAACGGCTGGGTGGACTACTGGGCGCCGCAGCTGTACTGGCCCATCACGCGCGAGGGCCAGCAGTTCCCGGTGCTGCTGGACTACTGGCTGGCGGCCAACCCGCTGCGGCGCCATGTCTGGCCGGGGCTGTTCACCAGCAAGGTGGGCGCGGCCAGTGGCCCCTGGCCGGCACGCGAGGTGGTGGACCAGCTGGCCGTGCTGCGCAGCCGCGCCGAAGCGGGCGCCGGCGGCCACATCCACTTCAGCCTCATCGCGCTGCAGCAAGACCGCGAAGGCCTGGCCGGCACGCTGCGGCAGGGTGCCTACGCCCAGCCCGCGCTGGTGCCGGCCACGCCCTGGCTCAGCGCGCCGGCGGTCGGCGTGCCGGGGCTGCGCCGCGTCGGCGGGCGCGTGCGCATCGAGCCCGCGGCGGCCGCCGCCGCGCCGGTGCGCTGGGCGGTGTGGCGGCGCCTGGGCGTCAGCGCGTCTGCCAAAGCGTCTGTGAAAACGTCCGCCAACGGGTCTGCCAACGTGTCCGGCACCGCGCCCGGCAACATGCCCGGCACGGCGCCGCGCTGGGTCTTCGATGCGCTGCCGCCCGGCGTGCAGGAGATCGACCCCGGCGGCGCCGACCTGGTGTGGGTGCAGGGCGTCAACCGCGTCGGCCAGGCTGGCGGGCGCGCGATGATCCATCTGCCTTGACCTGGCGCCGCCGCATGACCCCCGAAACACCCCCCCCGCTGAAGACCGAACAGCCCCACCCCGACCACGCCGGGCTGGACCGCTACGACACCGCCGCGCTGGTTGACGCGCTGGCCGCCGACCAGGCCGGCGCCGCTGCCGCCGTGCGCGCCGCCGGCGCGGCGCTGGCGCGGGCGGTGGACGCCGCCGCACCGCGCCTGGCCGCCGGCGGGCGGCTGGTCTACGTCGGTGCCGGCACCAGCGGCCGGCTGGGCCTGCTCGACAGCGTCGAGCTGCACCCGACCTTCTCGTGGCCGAGCGAGCGTGCGCTGGCGCTGCTGGCCGGCGGCGAGCGGGCGCTGTACCGCGCCGTCGAAGGCGCCGAAGACAGCCGCGACCAGGGCGCGGGCGACATCGCCGCCGCCGCCGTCGGCGCGCTCGACGTGGTGCTGGTGCTGGCCGCCTCGGGCAGCACGCCCTATGCCGTGGCCGCGGCCGAGGCGGCGCGCGCGGCGGGCGCGCTGACAGTGGGTTTTGCCAACAACGCCGGCGCGCCGCTGCTCGCGGCCTGCGAGGTGGCCGTGCTGCTCGACACCGGTCCCGAGGTCATCGGCGGCAGCACGCGGCTGAAGGCCGGCACGGCGCAGAAGATCGCGCTCAACACCTTCAGCAGCGCGGTGATGGTGCGGCTGCACAAGGTCTACGGCAACCTGATGGTCGACGTGCGTGCCAGCAACGCCAAGCTGGTGCGGCGCGCGCTGCGCCTGACCATGCAGGCCAGCGGCGCCGGCGAGGCCGAGGCGCAGGCGGCGCTGGCGGCTTGCGGCGCCCGCGTGAAGGTGGCCATCGTGATGCTCAAGGCCGGCGTCGACGCGGCGCAGGCCGAGGCGCGGCTGGCCGCGGCCGCCGGCAGCGTGCACGGCGCGCTGGACGGCTGAACACCCGCCTACGTGCCGGGCATGACGACGCGGCAGCGCGCGCTCGATGTCTGCCGCGGCGCCGCCGTGGCGCTGCGGATCCGCGTCCACAACCCCGGCCGCCGGGCCCCCTGAACCCGCCGCCGGTGCATGCCGGCGGGCTCGGGCTGACGCCCACCGAACTCGTGTTCCCGTTTTTCGTCTTCACCATCGGCCTCTTGCTCAACGCCAGCCCCTTCGTGCGCCGGGACGCCGCCGGCCCTCGCCCGGGTGCTGCTGGGCTGGCGGGTGGGCCACGCCGTGCAGCACCACGGCAAGGTCGACGCCCAGCTCGTCGCGCGGCTGTTCATGCAGGCTGCGCTGCTGGCCTGTGCCTGGCAGCTGGCGATGCCGCTGAACAGGAAGACCTGGATCTCGGGCTAGGGGCTGCCGAGCACGGCACTGGCGAGGGCCGCACCGACCACGCTGCTGCACGTGCTGGAGATCCACCGCCCCGGACTTGCCAGAATGTCTTCGCCGGCCTGGGCAGCGACTGGCGGCTGGGTTCGCTGCGCTTGGCCTGCGGCGACCTCGCGGCCTACGCCACGCCGGCCTTCCGGCTCGACAGTCGGCGGCTCCACATCCGGGGGCTGAACGCGCCTGACGACGATCAGGGTCTGGCCGGGGCCGGTGCTGGTTTCGTCGGCCTCGCTCGTGAGCACCACGCCCTGGACCTTCAGCCGGCGCTGGATCTCGCGCACGTCGGTGAACTCGGTCGGGTTGTGGGCATTGCCGTCCCAGCCCGGGTTGAAGGTCAGGATGTTGCCTTCGAACATGCCCGGGAACAGACCGATGACGGTGTCGCCGTTCTTCAGGATGAGTTCGACAGGGCCGCAGATGAGACCCGCATTGATGCGCAGCAAGGCCAGGCCGGCGGCGGGCGCATAGATTCGAACACTTTTCCCCGTGCAATGGCATGCACATGAAACGCGAAATCACCCGTCCCGATCTGGTCTGCCCGGCAGGCTCACTGCGCGCACTGCAGATGGCGGTAGACGCCGGTGCCGACGCCGTCTACCTCGGCCTTAGAGACGCCACCAACGCGCGCAACTTCGCCGGCCTGAACTTCGACGACGCCCAGGTGCGCGAAGGCGTGCGCTACGCGCATGCGCGTGGGCGCCAGGTGCTGATGGCGCTGAACACCTTTGCCGACGCGCGCGACGACTCCCCCTGGCGCCGCGCCGTCGACCGCGCCGCCGAACTCGGTGCCGATGCGCTGATCGTCGCCGACAGCGCCGTCATGGCCTACTGCCGCGACCACCATCCCGGGATGCGTCTGCATCTCTCAGTGCAGGCTTCGGCCACCAGCTACGAGGCGATCGAGTTCTACCGCGAGCGCTACGGCGTCCAGCGCGCCGTGCTGCCGCGCGTGCTGACCCTGCAGCAGGTCAAGCACGTGATCGCCCACAGCGCGTTGGACATCGAGGTCTTCGGCTTTGGCAGCCTGTGCGTGATGGTCGAGGGGCGCTGTGCGCTGTCGTCCTACGCCACCGCGCAGTCACCGAACACGGCGGGCGTGTGTTCGCCGCCGTCTGCCGTGCGCTGGACGAACGGCGCCGAAGGGGTCGAGGCGCGCCTGAACGGCGTGCTCATCGACCGCTATGCGGCCGACGAACCGCGCGGCTACCCGACGCTGTGCAAGGGCCGCTTCGAGGTGGCGGGCCGGCGCGACTACGCGATCGAGGAGCCGACCAGCCTGAACTCGCTGTCGGTGCTGCCGCAGCTCATCGAGGCGGGCGTCCGGGCGATCAAGATCGAGGGTCGCCAGCGCAGCCCCAGCTACGTTGCCGAGGTCACGCGCGTGTGGCGCGCGGCGCTGGACCTGGCCCGGTCCGATTCACGTTATGCCGTTCAGCCGGCGTGGAGCGCCGAGCTGTCGCGCTGGGCCGAAGGCCAGCAGCACACGCTCGGCGCCTACGACCGGCCCTGGCGCTGAGGCCGACGATGACGCCATTCGACAAGACCCTCGGCCTGACTGTCGGGCCGCTGCAGTACTGGTGGCCGCGCGCCGCCGTGATGGACTTCTACGCCGAGGTCGCCGACAGCGCGGCGGGCCGCGTCGTGCTGGGCGAGGTCGTGTGCTCGCGGCGCAACGACTTCGGCCTCGACGACTGGCTGGCGCTGGCGCGCGACCTGCGCGCGGCCGGCAAGTCGGTGGTGCTGGCGACGCAGCCGCTGGTGATGTCCGAGGCCGAGTTGCGCACGCTGCGGCGCGTCGCCGAGCAGGACGAGTTTGCGGTCGAGGCCGGCGATGCCGCGGCACTGCAGGTGCTGGCGCGCGCATTCGCCGCGCGGCCGGCGCGGCAGCCCTTCGTCATCGGCCAGCACGTCAATGTCTACAACCGCGCGGCACTGATCGAACATGCTTCGTTCGGCGCCGGCCACTGGGTGGCGCCGATGGAGCTGGGGCTCGACGCCGTGGCGCGCATCAACCCGCCCGCCGATCGTGTGACCGGACACAGCGGACCGATCACGACCGAGGTTTTTGCCTTCGGGCGCATGCCGCTGGCGTTTTCGGCGCGCTGCTTCACCGCGCGCCACCACCAGCTCAGCAAGGACGCCTGCGACTTTCGTTGTCGCGACGACGCCGACGGCCTGCTGCTGTCCAGTGGCGACCACCAGCCCTTCCTGGTGCTCAACGGTGTACAGACGCAGTCGGCGGCGCTGCACTGCCTGCTCGGCGACGCCGCCGCGCTGCGCGCAGCGGGCGTCGACAGCGTGCGCCTGTCGCCCTGCAGCCAGGACTTCGTGCGTGCGCTGCAACTCTTCGACGAGGTGCTCAACCACGGCGCGGCAGCCGAAGCGGCGCGCGCCGAGATGGCCGCGCTGCGCCTGCCGGGCACGCTCGTCAACGGTTTTGCGCACCGCCAGCCGGGCATGGAGGCCCCGACACCATGACACCCACCCGCAGCGCCGGCCCGTCCGGCGACTTCCTGCCCCCGCTGCTGCGCGGCCTGCACGAGCGTGCACGTGCCGTCGTGCGCCGCCTGCCCCTGCAGCCTCCGTCCTTCGTGGCGGCGCGCCTGCTCGACCGCCTGCTGTTGCCGCGCCTGGACGCCCATGCGCGCGCCGGGCTGGCCCACCGCACGGTCGAGGTCGAACTCGTCGAGACCGGCCTTCGTGTGCGGCTGCGCCTGGGCGATCGCGGCTTCCAGGTCGCCTCGTCGCACGAGGAGCCGGCTTTGCGCATCTGCGCGCGCAGCGCCGCACTGTGGCGGCTGACGCGCGGCGAGGACGATGCCGACCGGCTGTTCTTCGAGCGTGAGCTGGTGATGGAGGGCGACACCGAACTCGGCCTCATGGTGAAGAACACGCTCGATGCCATCGGGCCGCTGTGGGGCCGCAGGCACAGTTGAGGCCTGGGCTGCGCTGATCACGCAGGGTCGAGGCGAGCACCGGAATGGCCGGCCGCGGCGGGTCAGGTCCGCCGTGCCCCCGCACCGCATAATCCCGCCCCCACCTGCCCAAGCTGCCATGTTCAAGAACGCCCTCGTCTACCGCATCGAACACTGGGTGGCGCCGCCGCTCGCCGAGATCGAGCAACGCCTGCAGGGCGCACGCTTCGTCGAGTGCGGCGCCAGCCAGCCCGAGTCGGTGGGCTGGGTCGAGCCGCGCGGCGAAAAACACGCGGCGTTGATCGAGAGCGTGGGCGGCCAGCTCATCCTGCAGCTGTGCACCGAGACCAAGGCCGTGCCCGGCGGCGTCATCAAGGTGCAGGTGCAGCAAAGACTCGACGCCATCGAGAAGGACACCGGCCGCCGCCCCAAGGGCAAGCTCGTCAAGGAGCTGAAGGAGGAGGTGATCCACGCGCTGCTGCCGCGCGCCTTCCCCAAGCGCAGCGACACGCTGGTGTGGGTCGACCCCAAGGCGCAGTGGCTGCTGGTGGGCGCGGGCAGCGCCAAGAAGGGCGACGCCGTGGTGACGCGGCTGATCGAGCTGCTGGGCGGCGGGCTCAAGCTGGCGCTGGTGCAGACGGCGCTGTCGCCGGCCACCGCGATGGCCACCTGGCTGGCCGAGCAGGAGGCGCCGGCGGGTTTCAACATCGACCGCGAGTGCGAACTCAAGCAGCCCGACAGCGAGAAGGCCACGGTGCGCTACGCGCGCCACACGCTGGACATCGCCGAGGTCGGCGAACACATCAAGCAGGGCAAGATGCCCACGCAGCTGGCGCTGAGCTGGGGCGAGCGTGTGAGTTTCGTGCTCAGCGAGGCGCTGACGCTGAAGAAGATCAAGCTGCTCGACGTGGTGCTGGAAGGCCGTTCGTCGGCGACGCGCGAGGACGGCGGCTTCGACGCCGACGTGGCGCTGGTGACCGGCGAGCTGCAGCGGCTGATCCCCGACCTGGTCGCGGCGCTGGGCGGCCTGCAGGAACGCGTGGCCGCCGCGCCGCTGCCGTCGTCGCCCGCGCACGGCACCGCCGAGGACGAAGCCGCG
This sequence comes from Leptothrix sp. (in: b-proteobacteria), assembly GCA_013822265.1. GTDB lineage: Bacteria > Pseudomonadota > Gammaproteobacteria > Burkholderiales > Burkholderiaceae_C > Rubrivivax. The sequence continues at coordinate 10,886 of PNKD01000086.1, read as the reverse complement.
CCCTGGGACAGCGTGCCGGCCTGAGCGGCTACGGCGCGGCCAGCGGCGCCGCCGCGTCCCGCAGCACCTGCGCCGAACGCGCCAGTGCCGCGGTTTCGGCCTCGTCCATCTCCGGCGCCAGCACCTGCGTGCCGCCGCCGTCGCCCACGATGGTGGGCAGCGACAGTGCCACGCCGAGCAACCCGCAGGCGCCCTGCTGCACGCGCGACACGGTGAGCACGCGGTGCTCGCCGCGCAGCATGCAGCGCAGCAGGCTGGCGGTGACGAGGCCGATGGCGTGGTTGGTGGCGCCCTTGCGCTGTATCACCTCGTAGGCGGCGCGGCGCACCTCGGTCGCCAGCCGTGTTTCCGTCGCTGCCGACCAGCCCGGCCACTGCCGCACCGGCACGCCGCCGACCTGCGCGCCTGACCACAGCACGACCTCGGAGTCGCCATGCTCGCCCACCACCTGGGCGTGGATGGACTGCGGCGCCACGCCCAGCTCGTGGCCCAACATCTGGCGCAGCCGCGCCGTGTCGAGCATGGTGCCGGTGCCCAGCACACGCTCGGGCGGCAGGCCGCTGGCCTCTTGCATGACACCCGTCAGCACGTCGACGGGGTTGGTCACCAGCACGATGGTGCCGCCGAAGCCGGCCAGCCTGCAGCCGATGTCGGCCACGATGCGGGCGTTGTCGCGCAGCAGCTCCAGCCGGCTCTCGTTGGGGCGCCCGCCGCGGCCGGCGGCCACCACCACCACGTGGGCCTGGCGCATCGCGTCGATGCTGGCGGTGCGCACCTGGCAGTCGGGGTAGAAGGCCGCGCCGTGGGTCAGGTCCATGGCCTCGCCTTCGGCCACGGCGCCGTTCAGGTCGTTCAGCCACAGTTCGTCGGCGGCGCCCGAGTGCAGGGTCGAGATGGCCACGCTGGTGCCTACCCAGCCCATGCCGATGATGCCCACGGTTCTGTTCATGCTGGCCCTTTCGCCGCGTGCCCGCAACGCGCAGGCCAGGCAGGATAGCGGCCACACAAGCACCTGGTGTAACGTGGGTTAGATTCGCCGGCCGCCGCACCACCGCCATGAACACCACCGAACGTTTCCTCATCGCGATGCTCGTGATCTTCACGCTGCCCTGGCTGGCGTGGCGGCTGGGGCGCACCGAGCGCTGGGCGCCGCTGGTGGTGGTGCAGATCGCCGCCGGCATCGTGCTCGGGCCCGGCGTGCTGGGCGCGGCGCTGCCCGAGGCCTACGGCTTCGTCTTCACGCCGGCGGTGATCCAGTCGCTGAACGGAATCGCCTGGTGGGCGGTGATGATCTTCGTGTGCATCGCCGGCATCGAGCTCGACCTCGCCGCGGCCTGGAAGCACCGCCGCGAAAGCGCCATCACCGCCGGCCTGGCGCTGGGCATGCCGCTGCTCTTCGGGGGCGGCGCGGCGCTGGCGATGATGGCGTCGTCGGCGGGCTGGATGAGCCCGGCGGCGCGGCCCTGGCAGTTCGTGCTCGGTGTGGGCATGGCCTGCGCGGTGACGGCGCTGCCCATCCTCATCCTCTTCATGGAGAAGCTGGACATCCTGCGCCAGCCGCTGGGCCAGCGCATCCTGCGCTACGCCAGCCTCGACGACATCGCCATCTGGGGTGTGCTGGCGCTGATCCTGATGGACTGGCAACGCGTAGGCCGGCAGGCCGCGTTCCTGCTCGCCTTCGCGTGCGTCGCGTGGGCGCTGCGCCGGCTGGTGCCGCGCCTGCCCGAGGCCGACCGCTGGTACCTCGCGCTGGTGTGGCTGGCGGCCTGCGCGCTGGCGGCCGACTGGGCCGGCCTGCACTTCATGGTCGGCGCTTTCCTGGCCGGCGCGGTGCTCGACAGCCACTGGTTCGACGCCGAGCGCATGGACCTGCTGCGCCACCACGTGCTGCTGGTGCTGATGCCGGTGTTCTTCCTGAGCACCGGGCTGCGCACCGAGTGGGCGCTGGGCGGTGCCGCCGTCTTCGTGGCTGCGGCGGTGCTGTTGCTGGCCAGCGTGGCGGGCAAGCTGGCCGGCGTGCACCTGGCCGGGCGCGTGCTGGGCTGGCCGCCTGGCGAGGCCGGCCTCGTCGGCTGGCTGCTGCAGACCAAGGCGCTGATCATGATCATCTTCGCCAACGTGATGCTCGACCGCCAGATCGTCACCGCCGACACCTTTACCGCGCTGCTGCTGATGGCCGTGGCCAGCACCATGCTGACGGTGCCGATAGTGACGCCGCGGCTGGCGCGGCTGCGGCGCGGGCCCTGATCAGGCCGGCCCGCCGCCGGCCTTCAGCGCCGCGATCAGCGCATCCTTCTCGCGCCATTGCGCTTCCATCCAAGCCGCCAGGCGCTGGCGGTAGGCGGCATCGTCTATCGGGTCACCGCCCAGCACGTCGGCCGGGATGGGGCGCGCCTGCACGCGCACCACCACGCGGCCGATGCGGCCGGTGAGCAGGTGGCTGAAGGTGGGCGTGCCGTCGGGGTAGACGATGGTCACGTCGAGCAGTGCCGTGAACATCTCGCCCATCGTCGCCAGCGCGATGCCCAGGCCGCCGATCTTGGGCTTGAGCAGGTGCGTGTAGGGGCTGCGCTGGCGTTCGTGCTTGGCCGGCGTGAAGCGCGTGCCCTCGACGAAGTTGATCACCGAGGTCGGGATGCGCTTGAACTTCCGGCACGCCGCACGCGTGGTGGCGAGGTCGCTGTGGCGCGCCCCGGCGCCCTGGCCGCGTTTCATGAACGGGAAGTCCAGCGCCCACCACGCCAGGCCGATCACCGGCACCCACATCAGCTCCTTCTTGAGGAAGAACTTCAGGAACGGGATGCGGCCGTGGAACACGCGCTGCAGCACCAGGATGTCGACCCAGCTCTGGTGGTTGCTGCTGACGAGGTACCAGCCGTGCGTGTCCAGGCCTTCGAGGCCCCGCACGTCCCACTCGGGCGCGCCGGCGTCGCGCACGGCGACGATCCAGCGGTTGTTCAGCGCCACCCAGGCCGCGGCCAGTGCCGTGAGGGCGCGGTCACAGACGCGGCGCGCACCGTCGAAAGGCAGCAGCAGCTTGAGCAGCGCGGGCGGAACCATCGCCAGCGTGAGCGTGACCGTGCTCACGGCCAGCAGCGCGCCGGCGAGGACGCCGCGCAGCGCGGGGGCCAGGTTCGGGCGCACGTGGCGAGGGGTTTGCATGGGGCCCATTCTGCGTCCAGTCGCCTGGGCTGCCACCTACACTGCCCTGCCCGCCCTGCCTGCACCCTGCCGCCCCGCCATCACGCGCCGCGGGCTGCTTACCTGGAGGGGCGGCACGGCGCCGGTCACCAACACCGCGCACCACCACCCCGCATCACCACCCCGCATCACCACGCTCCACCACCACGGCCTGCTCGATGAAACCCCGCGCCACACCATCGCTCGTCGCCGCCTTCGCCCCCACCGGCAAGCTGCGTGCGTCCATCAACCTGGGCAACCCCATCCTGGCGCGGCGCAACCCGGCCAGCGGCGAAGCCGAAGGCGTGTCGGTCGATCTGGCGCGTGCGCTGGCCGCCGAGCTGGGCGTGGGCCTCGCGCTCGAGATGTTCGACGCCGCGGCCAAGTCGGTGGTGGCGGTGACCGCGGGCGCGGCCGACATCGGCTTCTTCGCCATCGACCCCAAGCGCGGCGAGGGCGTGCGCTTCAGCGCCGCCTACGTGCAGATCGAGGGCTCTTACCTCGTGCGCCACGCCTCGCCGCTGACCGACAACGCGCAGGTCGACCGCGCCGGCACCAGGATCGTGGTGGGCAAGGGCAGCGCCTACGACCTCTTCCTGAGCCGCGAGCTCGAGGCCGCGACCATCGTGCACGCGCCCACCTCGCCGGCGGTGGTCGACACCTTCATCGCCGAGAACGCCGACGTCGCCGCCGGCGTCAAACCGCAACTGGAGAGTGACGCCGCACGCATCGGCGGGCTGCGCCTGCTGCCGGGCCGTTTCATGGTCATCGAGCAGGCGATGGGCGTGCAGGCCAACCGAGGTGAGGCCGCGCAGCAGTACCTGCGCGGCTTCGTCGAACGCATGAAGGCCAGCGGCTTCGTCGCCCAGGCGCTGCAGCGGCACCAGATCAAGGGTGCCATCGTCGCGCCGGCGGCCTGAAGCGCGGGCAACAAGAGCGGCGCGATGCGCCGCGCCTGACTTGTTGACCTGAGTGCACAGGCGCGCACCTCGGCGTGGCGGGCCGGCATCGGGGTTCGTGCGGCGGCGAAGTCGGCACTTGCGGCGGGGTCGCGTGGCTCGGTGGAGCGCTTGCGGGTCGTCGCTGCAACGGTCCGTGGCGACGTTCGAGAGACACCCGCCGATGCGATTTTGTTGCCGCAGAGCTGCCGGCGGAACATGCAAACAGGCACCTGAAGGAAGCCCCGCAGCGCAGGGCACACGTCGGCAGGCAGTGCTCACGGCGATCGACGACTTCTCCTGCGCGAGGCGGGCCCAGTTGAGCACCTTCCCGCCCGCTGAGAAGCCACTCTGACCTGCGCTCTGGTGTGAATTTGGCGCACTGGCGCCATGCCCGCGTGGCACAGCGGTCACCCTGTCCTTAGACTGGCGCCTCCTCTGCAGGGAGATCGATCATGAAGTCCCTCGCCCGTACTCTTGCCGCCTGTTGCCTGATCGCCTTGACCAGCTTCGGAGCCCGCGCCCAACCCCGCGACTTGATGCTGGCCGTCAGCGAGGGCACATCGGGCGGTCTTGATCATGCGCGCGTCATCGCGAAGTACGGCGGCTTGGCGGACACGATCGGCCGCGCGCTCAATAGCAAAGTCAAGGTCGTGTTCGCGCGCGAGTTTGCGACGCTCGAAAACGAAATGATCAAGGGCAGCTTCGACTTTGTATTCGCCCGCCCCAGCGACTACCCGGCCCGCGGTGTGCGAGACAACGGCTACCGCTTTGTGGCAAGCGCGGCGCCCGATGGTCAGTGCCTGATCATCGTGGCCGAGGACTCGCCGATACGGGCACTCGAGCAAGCCAAGGGCAAGCGCTGGGTGCTGCCCGAACAGGTTTCCTACATGTCCAAGTTCTGCACCGCTGAGCTGCGCGACCGAGGCATTCGGATCTCCAACGAGAAGGTCCAGTACGTACGCGAGCAGGGCGCCGTGGTGTTCTACCTCGACAACAAGTTAAGCGATGTGGGCGCCCTGGCTTCGTACTCCGGGCCCGCGAGGCAACTGGAGAAGACCCGCCACCGTGTGCTGCATCGAAGCATCCAGCAGCCATACTTTCCACTCGTGGCCGCATCTCGCATCACGCCCGAGCAGGTGCGTGCCATTCAGACGGAGTTGAAGTCCCTGTCTGACACCGAGGCCGGCAAGGCGATCTTGAAGACGATCGGCATACAGGCATTCGATACGCAATCCGAGCGGCGCCTGCAGGCGCTGTTGCCCTGGCTCCAGAGGGACTGAAACAAAGGACGGGCGCCGCCTAGGCAGCGGGCTCACGGGTAGGTCAAACCCCGGCTGTCTCGTTGCCGCTTTGCTGCGACCGCCACATCTGTGCATACCGCCCGCCGCGGGCCAACGGCTCGGGATGCGGGCCCGGCCCCACGCAGACAGATGTCGGGCGTGCCAGCGCGCCCGCTACTCGCGGGCCAGCGTGGCCACCAGGCGCTCACGCACCTCGGCCGTATGCACCGGCAGCACCACCACGTCGCCGGGCCCGGCCCAGACCAGCAGCGCGCGCGCAGCGGCCTCCTCGTCGGCCTCGAAGGTGACGTGTTCGGGCACCACGCCGGCGGCATGCAGGCCGGCCAGCAGCCGTGCCGGCACCTCGCCCGGCGGGCCGCCGCGCAGCATCAGCGGCAGTTCCTTGAGCACGATGCGGTCCGGCTTGGCCGCCGCCGCCTCGCGCGCCAGATCAACCAGTGCGGCGTCGTCGCGGTTGCCGGCCTGGCCGAGCAGCAGGCCCAGCCGCCGCGGCCGCAGCGCGCGCGCCACCGCCAGCAGCTGCGCCAGGCCGTCGGGGTTGTGGGCGTAGTCCTGCAACACCGTGGCACCGCGGTGGGCGTGGCGCTCCAGGCGGCCGGGGTTGTCCTGCGGACGCAGGCCGAAGTTGGCCAGCGTGTGGCGCACGGTCTCGGGCGGCAGCCCGGCGGCGGCGGCGAGCACGGCAGCGGCGATGTTCTTCACGTTGAAGCCGGCGGCGCCGGCCAGCGTCAGCGGCATGTGGTCCGCCGGCCCCAGGTCGCGCAGCGCACCGTCGCGTGCGTGCAGCAGGCGCCCCGCTTGCACACGGCAGGTGCTGCCGCCGCGCGCGCGCCAGGCCGCCAGCGCGGGGTGGGCGTGATCGGGCGCAAACAGCGCCAGGCCCCCGGCCGCGTTCAGCACCAGCGTGCCGCCGCGGGCGCGCGCCTGGCCGGGCCCTGCAGTGCCTGCAGCGGCCAACGCGCACGCCACCGTGAGCTTGGCCTCGGCGATGTCGTCGACGCCGGCCACGCCGTACTCACCCAAGTGGTCGGCGCTGACGTTGGTGACCACGGCCACGGCGGCGCGGCGCAGCGCCAGGCCGCGGCGCAGGATGCCGCCGCGCGCCGTTTCCAGCGCGGCGAACTGCACGGCCGGGTGGCGCAGCACGGCGCGCGCGCCGGCTGGCCCGGCGTAGTCGCCGCCCTGCACGGTGCGGCCGCCGACGAGCACGCCTTCGGTGCTGCAGCCGCCCGCCACGCGGCCCGCAGCCGCAGCCATCGCCAGCAGCAGCCGCGTCGTCGTCTTGCCATTGCTGCCGGTGACCGCACGGTGGGGATGTCGTGCAGCGCCGGCCAGGGCACGTCCATGGCCAGCGGCAGCACGGCGCGCGGCCAGCAGCGGCTGCCGGTGCCGGCGCCGATCGAGACCGTGTCGTCGTCGGCCAGCAGCGGCAGGCCGTGCGCGGCCGCGGCAGCCTGCAAGCGCGCCAACGGGCGCGAGCTTTCGTCGCGTGCGCGGCGGCCGTAGGTCGGCGCAGGCGCGTTCCCAGGCCCACTCGTTGATTGCGGTGGCGGTGAACAGCGCGCCTTCGGGCGCCGCAAAGGCCGGCGTGGCGCAGGCACCGTGGCGGCGCCACAAGGGCTGCGCCTCGGGCCAGCCGAGCGCGGCGCACAGCGCGCGCACGCGGCCGGCCCAGGCGGCCAGTGCGGCGTCGTCCCGTGCGGCGGCGCGCAGCGCGGTCAACTCCACCGCCGGTTCGGCAAACCAGCGGTTGGGGCCGGGCAGGCGGCGTGAGTCGTCGAAGGCCTGTCGCGTGTTCGGGTTTTCGGCCTTTATGCGGCGCGGCAGGTGCGGGCCATCAGTCGGGGGCCATCAGTCGCTGGCCTCGCCGACGAAGCGCAGCCCGCGCTCGTCGCGGACGAAGCCGGTGGCCAGCAGCGCACCGTCGTCGGACAGCGGGCGCATCGCCGCGACGTCGGCGCTCTCGGCACGTTCATCAGGCTCGGCCAGCAGCGTCGGAGCCGGCCCGCCGGCGGCGGCGCTTGGCAGTGGCGGGGGCGCGGCCTCGGGCTTGAAGTTGGTCACCTGCTTCCAGCTGCGTGTCAGCGCGTCGGCGCAGGTCAGCAGCAGGTCGCCGAAGCGGCCCATGCGCAGCGCGGCGTCTATCGCCTCCTGCTCGCCGGGGATGAGGGTGATCTGCTCGTCGCGCACGCCGAGCGCGCGCAGCACGGCGGCGATCATGTTCGGCACCTCGTCGGATGCGCGCCCGCGCAGGCCGTCGTCGCGGCGGCAGATGTAGTGGTCGAAACGCCCGGCCACGGCGCGCGCGATGTCGCGGATGTCCTCGTCGCGCCGGTCGCCGGGCCCGGCCACCACCACGATGCGGCGGCCGCGCACGTCCAGCCGCCCCGCCAGGTCGGCCATCACGCCCACCGCGTGCGCGTTGTGCGCGTTGTGCGCGTAGTCGAAGATCACCTTGAACGGGTGCTCGTCGTAGACGTTCATGCGCCCGGGCGCCTGGTAGAAGGTGGTGTCGAAGGTGCGCAGACCCTGGCGGATGGCGTCGAGCTTGATGTCCAGGCTGAAGGGCAGTGCCGCCGCGAACATCGCGTTGCTCACGTTGTGCATCGCGCGGCCTTCGAGGGTGGCCGGGATCAGGTGCGTCCACATCAGCGAGATGTGGCGGCCCTTGTCGTAGAGCGTAATCATCTGGCCGATGACGCCGGCCTCCAGCGCGCAGGCACGGCCGCCGGCGCGGTGGTGCTCGCGCACCACCGCGTGCTGCGGGTTCAGGGTGACGTAGCACAGGTGCTTCGCATCGGTGTGCGCGCTCATGCGGATGACGTTGTGATCGTCGGCGTTGAGCACCGCGCAGTCCTTGGCCACCTCGACGACGATGCGCTTGACCTCGGCCTGCTGCTCCAGCGTGTCTATGCCTTTCATGCCCAGGTGGTCGCTCTTGACGTTGAGGACCGCGCCCACGTCGACGAAGGGCACGCCCATGCCGGCGCGCAGCAGGCCGACGCGCGCCACGTCGATCACGGCGATGTCGATCTTCGGGTCGGCCAGCACCATGCGCGTGGCCACCGGGCCCGTCATGTCGCCTTCCACGGTGCGCTGGCTGTCGATGTAGACGCCGTCGGTCGTCGTCAGCCCCGGTGTGAACCCGGCCATCTTGGCGATGTGCGCCAGCATGCGGCTGGTCGAGCCGGACGGGAACAGCATGTCGATCACCGGCCCCGCGGCGTCGCGCGGCGTGCCCTCGCTGGGCGCGACGTGCATGCGAAAGCCCGGCGCGGCGTTGGTCTCGCAGATGCCGCCGCCCGCGGTCTGGTAGCTCTCGGCGATGACGCTGGCGCTGTGCTCGGCCGCGGCGTCGAAACCGGCGCGCACCTCGTCGGTGGTCTTCAGCCCGATGCTGATGCCGCGGCCATGGTTGCCGTTGTAGGGTTTGGTGACGACCGGATAGCCCTGGCGGTCGGCCGCGCGCGCGGCGCGCTCTGCGGCACGCCCCAGCTCCTGCCGGGGCACCGGCAGGCCCTGGTTGGCGAGGATCTTGTTGGTCTCTTCCTTGTCCTGCGCCAGCTCCTCCGCGATGTAGCTGGTGCGGCCGATGACGGTGGCCTGGATGCGCTGCTGGTACTTGCCGTGGCCAAGTTGGATCAGGCTCTGCGCGTTCAGCAGCAGCCAGGGGATGTCGCGGTCGATGGCGGCCTTCACGAGGCTGGCGGTGCTGGGGCCCAGGGCGCGGCGTTGCGCGAAGCGGATGAAGGCGTCGCGGGCGCCGGCCCAGTGCCATTCGTCGGGCACGGTGCCGGCGGGGCGGATGTCGGCGGGCAGCAGCGAGCACAGCGGCCGCAGCGCCAGTTCGCCGGCCTCGATGCCTTCGTCGCGTTGCTCGTATTCGTACACCACCGTGTAGACGCCGGGCCGGCCATCGATGCTGCGCGTCTTGCCGAAGGTCACCGCTTCGCCGGCGATGTTCTGCAGCTCGATGGCCACGTGCTCCAGCACGTGGCCCAGCCAGGTGCCTGCGGGGTCGATGTCGTCGCCGCGCGTGCGGCGGATGAAGCCGCCGGGCTCGCCGTAGCTGCAGCCATGGTCGTGCAGGTCGGGCAGCGCGGCGACAAGCGCGTCGATGAAGGCCGGCCCGAGGCGCCCGATGGGCCAGGCCGCCAGCGCGCCCAGGTCGAGCACCAGCCTGATGACCGGGAAGTGCGCGTAGAGCGAGGGGCCGAAGTAGACGTTGCGTTCGACGATGCGCATCGCGCCGGCTCATTGTGCTGCGGGCGTGGACGCCGCGGCCGGCGCAGGCGCGATGATGCCAGGGGCGCGGGCCTCTGCCGCTGGCGTATGCGGCCTGCCGCACGCCTGCATCGCCGCCACGCCGGCCGGCCGTTGGCAGTATCGACGCGCGTGGCGCGGCTGCCCGGAACCTGGTGCGCGAAGAGACAGCGCCGGCCGGGCTCCAGCACCACCACCATGTCGACGAAGAAGTCTTCGCCCGGGCCCTGGTATCGAGAGCGCGGCGGCAGCGGCGTGCCGGCGGGCAGGCCCAGGGCGCCGTCGGCGAAGATCGAGCTGGCCACCAGGTCGAGCGGGCCGCCGCCGGCGCAGCGAGACGCTGCGCCCGGCAATCACGCTGGGCTGCACGGTCTCGTCGCCCGAGGGCTTGAGCTCCTCGGTGACGCGCTTGCTGAACCAACGGTGGCGGAGACGTCCGGGGTGAGGCGGCCCTTGCCGAGCTGCGCGGAGGTCTTGTTCAGCGACGCGGCCCGAACCAACGTTGCCAAAGACCGCGTGCCGGCGCGGCAATGCTTGCTTGGTCAGTTGACTCGTCGGTTTGCGCCGATGTGGCTTCAGGCTCGCTCCAGGCTGAATCCTCGGCCTGCGGGTGTGTGCTGGGCCCGTTCGGACGCAGCAGGTCGCCTGGGTAATGCCTGTGGCCCAGGCAGGCGCTGTCGTCCAGCCCGAAGGCCTTCACCGCCGCCACCGCTTCCACACACCAGCGGCCGAAGTAGGCGCCGCCCTCGAAGTTCTCGTCGCCAAAGCGGTGCCAGTAGGGGCGGTTGTAGATGGCGGGCACGCCTTGGGTGGCCTTGCGGTCAAGTTCGGCGTGCCAGTGTTCGACGAAGGCTCGCAGGCCTTGTGCCTGCGCGGCAGGCGTGGGCGAGTCCACCGCTGCGAGCAGGCGGGCATAGGGTTTGGGGTGGCACAACGTGCTGCCAATGCGCCGGCCCGGCGCGCGGCTGGCGATGATGCGGTCGAGCAGCACGTCCTCGCCTTCGTTGCCCATCAGCTTGAGCAGGCGTTGCCATTGTTCGTCGGGGATTTCCAGCGCCAGCGCCAGGCCGGTGAGCCAGAAGCAGCAGATGTAGAAATCGAGGTTGCGCGGCCAGCTTCGGCGCAAAGCCTTCTGTTCGTCTGTAAAGACGGATTCGCCAAGTTGCACCGACTCCTCCCAGGCGCGCAGCAGGCCGTCGAA
>PNKD01000085.1 GCA_013822265.1 Leptothrix sp. (in: b-proteobacteria) | reverse complement strand
TGGAACTGGCCCTGCATGGCTCGACCGGCGAAAAGCTGCAATGGGATGTGGCCTACACCTATCTCGATGCCTACTTCACCCAGTACGACCGCTTCAACCTCGCTTTGGGCAACCCACGCGGCGGGCTGGTAGGCAGTTCGCCGGCCTGCCCCGCCGTCAACCCCAACTGGAACAACTGCTACACCCTCACCGCCTACAACAACACCGGCAACAAGGTGCCGCGCGTGCCGCCGCACACGGTGAATCTGCGCGCCAACTGGACGGGCATACCCAACCTGCGCCTGTGGGGCGAGGTGGACCACCGGGCCACCGCCTGGGCCGATGAAATCAACCAGAACAAGTGGCCCGGCCGCACGGCGCTGAACCTGATGGCCGAATTCAGCGGCAAGCTCAGCGGCCTGGGCGACACCCGCTTCACCGCCTTCCTGCGCGTGGACAACGTGGCGGCCACTCGCTACTACACCATCGCCCGCGGCACCAACGATTCGCAGAGCTTCGCCACCAACTTCCGCTACGACGGCCAGTACACGGCCGAAGACATGTCGATCACGGTGGACCCGGGTCGCGTCTGGCGCGCCGGCCTGGCCCTGCGTTTCTGAACCCCGTAACACCCAAGGAGATGGCCATGCGTCAGCTGCTGTGTGCGGTTTACCTCGCCCTGTTCGCGCCCTTGTGCGCGGCCGCCGACAAGGTGGCATTGATCTCAACCCAGTTTGTGCTGGAACGAAAGTTCACGCTCCTGGCCGAGGCGGCCAAGGCGCAAGGGGTGGAACTGGCCTGGACACAGGTGGATCGCGAAGGCGAAGCCGGTGTGAAGCGCGTGCTGCAGGGGGCGCGTCTGGTGATCGTCGACACCCCGCGCAGCGACGATGCGGCCCAGGTGGAACGCGTGGCCGGCAAGGCCTTGCGCGCCGCCGGGCTGCCAGGCCTGACGGTTCAGGTCATGCAACCGCCCACGCGGCTGCGTGCCCTGCAGATGGACCCCGTTCAGGCACAGCGGCTGTTCGACTACTACGTGGGCGGCACCCGCGCCAACCACGAACGCCTGGCGCTGTACCTGAAGGCCTGGCTCAGCCAGGGGGACCTGGCTGCGGTGCTGCCGCCGATCGAACTGCCCAACGGCGGCATTTACCACCCGGCTTACGACAAGGCCGTGTTCGCCACCTTGGCGGAGTATTTGCAGTGGTGGGCCGCACGCCAGGGCAAGGCCTGGAAAGGCCAGCCCGTCGTGGGCATGGAAACCAGCAGCAGCTACCTCAGTGACGGCCAGGCGCGCATGCTCGATGAAACCATTGCCGCGCTTGAAAAGGCAGGCGCCGTGCCGCTGGTGTTCTATCGCGCCTCGCGCACGCAACGCGCGCGCCTTGAAGCCGCCAACGGGCCGCCGGCCTGGGTGCGAGCTCGTCAGGCATCCGGTGCAGAGGCCGCCGCAAGCAGCGGTTCGCAAGGCGACGCTGGCCCCGGCTTCCCCAACCCCAAGGCCCCGCGCACCGTGGCGCTGGACGAGCCCCTGCTCATGCTCGAAGGCCAGCCCGTTCCGCAGGTGCTCATCGTCAACACCTTCCTCGGCGTGGACCCCGAGGCGCGCAAGGCCTGGCATCAGGCGCTGGGCATTCCGGTCATCAATCTCGTGCACTACCGCACCGGCACACGCGCCGACTACGCCAAGGACACGGCCGGCGTGAGCAGCTTCTACCTGCCCTTCACGCTGACCAATGCCGAATACATCGGCCTGCAGGACCCGGTGGTGCTGACCACCAATGAAGGTGGCGAACTTGTGCCCATGCCCGAGCAGATGGCGCTGCTGGTGGGCAAGAGCGTGAACCTGGCGCGCCTGGCGCTCACCGCCCACGCCGACAAGCAGGTGGCGCTGCTGTTCTGGAACCACCCGCCGGGCGAGAAGAACCAGGGGGCTTCGAACCTGAACGTGCCGCGCTCCATCGAGTTTCTGGTGGACCGGCTGCGCGCTGAAGGCTATGCCTTTGATGCAGTGAAGGAGGCGGAGGTGATTGCCGCCGTGGCGCAGATGCTGCGCCCCACCTACCGCAAGACCGGCCTGGCCGATCTGATGAAGACCGCGCACTGGGACTTCATGCCGATGGCGCCCTACAAGGCCTGGCTTGCGCGTCTTCCCGCCGAAGTGCGGCAACGCATCGAAGGCCATTGGGGCGCACCCGAAAGAAGCGCCTTCTTCGCCCGCAAGGACGGCGTGCCCGGCTTCGTGGTGCCACGCCTGAAGCTCGGACGCCTGGTGGTGATGCCGCAAACCCAGCGCGGTGAAGATATGGCGGTGGAAGACGAGAAGAAGCTCTTTCACGACACCAAGGTGCCGCTGAATCATGCCTACCTGGCGCAGTACCTGTGGATCCGCGAGCAGTTCAAGGCACATGCCATCGTGCACTTCGGCACCCATGGCACGCAGGAATGGACGCCGGGCAAGGAGCGCGGCCTCTGGGCCTTTGACGACCCCAACCTGCTGGTGGGCAACGTGCCCGTGATCTACCCCTACATCGTGGACAACATCGGCGAGGCCATTCATGTGAAGCGTCGCGGCCGCGGCGTGATCGTCAGCCACCAGACTCCGGCTTTCTCGCCGGCTGGCCTGAGCGATGACTTCGTGCGAATCAACGACGCCATCCGCGAATACAGCCAGGTGGACGAAGGCCTGGTCAAGGACAGCGCGCGCAAGCTCATCATCGAGATGGCGGTGAAGATGAACATCCACCGCGACCTGGAATGGAAGGTGGCGGATCTGGAGCGCGACTTCCCCAAATTCCTGCGCGACATCGAGGACTACCTCGAAGACCTGGGCGCCGCGCAGCAGCCGCTGGGCCTGCACACCCTGGGCCGCGACCCCGAGCGTGCCCACTTGGCCAGCAATGTGATGCAGATGCTCGGCCAGCCGCTGTATGAACGCTTCGGCTTCAAGAGCGCCAAGGCGGTGTTCAAGGGCGACTACAAAGCCATCCAGCAAACCAAGCCGTACCGGTTCGTCGATGACGTGGTGCTGGGCAACCAGCCTGTGGCGGAACTCACCGACACGGCCTTGAAGACGCTGGCCGAGAAGGGCCGGCGCTTTGCCGCCGATCTGCGCGCCGCAGTGGAGGTGGAAGGCGTCTCCCGCGGCCTGAGTTCGCGCTGGATCGACCCCAGCTACGGCGGCGACCCCATCCGCAACCCCGACGCCGTGCCCACCGGCCGCAATATGTACGGCTTCGACCCCGGCCGCGTGCCCACCCGTGCCGCCTACGAGGCCGGCCGCGAGGCGGTGGACCAGCTCATCCGTACCTATGCGCTGAACCACAACGGCCAGGCCCCCACCAAGCTGGCCTTCACGATGTGGAGCACCGAAACCATGCGGCACTTGGGCATGCTCGAAGCCCAGATCCTCTGGGCCATGGGCGTGAAGCCGGTGTGGGATCAGGGCGGCCGCGTCACCGGCATGGAGCTGGTGCCGCTGAACGAATTGAAGCGGCCGCGCATCGATGCCGTGATCTCCCTCACCGGCCTGTACCGGGATCAGTTCCCGAACGTGATGGAGCGCTTCAACGAAGCCATTGCCATGCTGGCGCGGGCGGATGAACCGGCCTCGCAGAACGCAGTGGCGGCCAATACCGCGCGCATCCGCACCGCGCTGCTGAAGCAGGGCGTGAGCGAGGATGAGGCTGAGGACTTTGCGCTCACGCGTATCTTCGGCAACGAAAGCGGCGACTACGGCACCAAGCTGCCGGATGCCACCCTGGCCTCTGATCACTGGGAGGAAGGCGACAGCAAGCTGGAAAATCTCTACCTGTCGCGCATGAGCTGGGCCTACGGGCCGGACACCCGCCGCTGGAGCCGCAAGTTTGCCGATAGCAAGGGCCAGGAATTGAACGCCTATGCCGAGCACCTGCGCGGCACCCACGCGGCGGTGTTCTCGCGCTCGAGCAATCTGCGTGGCCTGCTGGATACCGACCACCCGTTCGAATACCTGGGCGGCATTTCCATGGCCGTGAAGCATCTGGATGGCGCCGCGCCGCAGCTGTACATCAGCAACATGCGCGACCCGGCCAAGGCCAAACTGGAAACTGCCGAGAAGTTCCTGGCCAACGAACTGCGCGCCGTGTACCAGCACCCCGGCTGGATCAAGGAAATGCAGAAGGAAGGCTACAGCGGCACGCTGCAGATGCTCAACACGGTGAACAACTTCTGGGGTTGGCAGGTGATGGACCGCAACGTGGTGCGCGCGGATCAATGGCAGGAATTCCATGACACCTACGTGAAAGACCGCTACCAGCTGGGCCTGCGCGAATGGTTCGAGAAGAGCAATCCCACCGCCCTGGCCCAGGTGGCCGAACGCCTGCTGGAAGCCATTCGCAAAGACTATTGGAAGGCCGACGAGCAGACCCGGCGTGAACTGGTGGCTACCTATCAGGACATCGCCCGGCGGCACGACGTGCACACCAGCAACGAAACCTTCAAGGCCTACGTGAAAGAGCTGGCAGCTGGCTACGGCATCGGCACACCGGCACCTGCCGCACGGCCCGCGGCGGCGGCCCCGGCGCCGGCACCCGCAAGGGCAAACGCTGCCGCACCCGGTGCGCAGCCAGAACCCACGCCGGCCAAGCCCGAGCCCGCGCCGCCCCAACCTGCTGACGTGGTGCGTGGCCAGCAGCTGGCCGAAGTGCCAATGAATCAGCATGTCCAACGTCTGCTGTGGGCTTACGGCTGGATGGTCGCCGCGGTCATGCTGGCCGGCGTCGGCTGGCAGGCATGGCGAACCCGGCGCGAAAGTGCCGCCCTTCCCAAACCAGGAGCCCCGGCGTGAATGCCCTCGAAAGTTTTCTCTACGAGATTTCCAAATTCTTCCTCACCCCGGTGTTGGTGGTGCTGTGTGGGATGTTCCTGTACGCCCTGTTTGCTCTGGGCACCCTGGTGTTCGACATGATCCGGCGTGCAGTCAAGGGCCAGGCACACCAGCCGCTGGTGAACTACCGGCGGCGCCACCCGCAGGCCAACGCCGAAGAGGTGGAAATCCATTTGCTGAAGTTGCTCGAACCTCTGCGCATCACCAGCCGCGTGGCGCCCATGCTGGGGCTGGTGGCGACCATGATCCCCATGGGGCCGGCACTGGTGGCGGTATCTTCAGGCAATGCCCAGGGCATCGCGCAGAACCTGGTGGTGGCCTTCGCGGCGGTGATCGTGGCGCTCATGGCCGCAGCCATCACCTACGTGGTGCTGTCCATTCGCCGGCGCTGGCTGCTGGCCGAACTCAACGGCCTGCTGCAGGCCATGCAGGCCAGGCCGGAGGAAGCGGGCCGTGGCTAACCGCTTGCTGAGCAGCATTCTGGACGACGACGATGGTGACGACCCCATCCTGTCGGTGGTGAACATCATCGATGTCTTCCTCGTGATCATCGCCGTGCTGCTGATCGCCGTGCTGGAGAACCCCTTGAACCCATTCGCCACACAGGATGCGGTGATCATCAAGAACCCCGGCCAGCCGCAGATGGAAATGCTGGTGAAGCAGGGCAAGGAACTCAAGCACTACAAGAGCACTGGCCAGGTGGGCGAAGGCCAAGGGGCCAAGGCCGGCACGGCCTACCGCATGAAGGACGGATCCATGGTTTATGTTCCCGAAGCCGCCGAGCCGGCCCAAGCCAGCGGAGCCAGGAAATGAGGCGCCGCGCCTTGCTGGGCCTGTGGGCCACCGCCGGCTCTGGGCTGGCCCTGGCCCATGGCGTGAAGGCCGGCGCCCTGGTCATCGATCACCCCTACAGCCCGCCCACGCCGAGCGGCGCACGCACCGCTGCCCTGTACTTTCGCAGCCTGAAGCATACTGGCGAGCAGGCTGACCGATTGCCCGGTGCGCCTGGCCTGAAAGTCAGCCCTTCTTCGAGGCCCGGCCCTTTCGAAGCGTTCCGGTGACCAGGCTGGGCGGTGGCGCGAACAACTGCAGCGCCAGGGCGCCAACGGCGTGTTTGATGTCGGACCAGCCTTCGGCGCTGTGCAAGTCGACGCCGCCGAACACGCGGATCTTGCGCGCGCGCACGAGCAAGTACTGAACGCCAGCCACCATCAGCAAGGTCAATACCTGCGTCTGCGGCGTGGCCGCAAAATCGGCGCCGCCGAGCACACGGCTGGCTTCCTCGCCCCACTGCTCGCGCTCGGTTTCAAGGATGGCGGTGAGTTCGTTGCGGTCGGACATTTCTGCGGCCAGGATCTCCAGCGTCAGTGGGCGCGCGCGCAGTTCGTCGATGAAGTGCTCGAAGAAGCGTGCATAACGTTCCGCCGCCGGCTTGTGAAGCAGCCCGGGTTCGCGGCCCAGAAGGTCGGCAACGTTGGGCCAGAAGCGGCCGCTGTTGCCCCACGCACGCAGGAGTTCAGGCAAGCCACCGAAGTAGCGGTAGATGAGCACTTTGTCGACGCCGGCCTGTTTGGCAATGGCATTGATGCCCAGCGCCGAAAAGCCATCGCGGGCCAGCACCTTGCCTACTGCATCGAGGATGCGCGCTTCAGTGGCTGCCCGATCGCGCAGCAGCGGAGTGCTGCGCGTTCGAGGTTGCCGAGGGTTTGCTGAAGCCACAAGCGCAAGTGTCAGGCCTTGATGATGTGGGTGTCGAGCCCACGGCGCGGTGCAGGGCCGACGGGTGCAGCAAAGCCGACGCGCGCCCACATCTGTACCGTCTGCGCGGGTTGCGGTGCCTGCAACAACTGGTGGATGTCAGCGTAGGGACGGGCCACCTCGGGATACTCCTGCAACGCTTGCTGCAATGGCTGCATGGCCACGCCATGTGCCGTGGCTGCAAGTTGAACACGAGCGTATGCGCGGCCTGCGTTGATCTGGGTGACGCGATCATTGCCGGTGCTCACCATCCAGAGAAAGCCAGGTGTGCTTTCCAGCTTGACACCGAAGTCCTTGATCTGTCCGGTGATCGCGAAACTGTCGGGCGCAGGTGCCCGGCTGCGGTCGAACAGACCCAGTCGCGACATCCACACCACCATGGGGTCAAGCAGGGTCAGTCCGTCACGATGCTCGGCCACTTCGGCAGCACCGACACGCATCACCTTCAACGATTCGAGGAAGGTACGTGGCGTCTGCAATTCAATGCGCCAGCCTTCGGCCGCGATCAAACGGTGCCGCGCGAGCTCGGACGGTTGATCGGCGCCTACCCAGCCGAACCGCAGCGACTTCGCGCGTGCGGCATTGGCCATCGCCTGCCAAGCTTCGGCCGGCACAGGGCGCGTCAGCGCATAGGCATTGCGGTTGGTATGGCGGCGCGTGATCTGCGCGAAGAGCGGGTCTTGGGGTACTGCTGGATCGGCCACCAGGCGAATGTGCGCCACGGGCCGTCCATCGGGCTTGTCCTGCGCAAAGACGCCCTGGGGGAACAGCGTGATCTCGGCGCGTTGGCCGCGCTGTCGAGCGGCGATGTCCAGAAGTTCAATGAACGTGCCCTGGCTCATCATGATCTGTCGCGACAGCGGGTCAGTTTCCGGCAGCAACCGGGTCAGGTCACAGCGAAGTTCGATCTCATCGGGCCGCGACAGATCCACGAGCCACGACTGCAGGTTGTGTGAATGCGGGGCCAGCAGCGCATAGCCCAGGACCCAGCGACGCAGATCGCCATCACGCCCGGCATCCGTCCACGCACGCACCGCTGCCGCCGGCATGTGCGCGCTGCAGCCAGCCAACCCATCCCCCACGATGACGCCGCCACCGACTACTTTGACGAACGCTCTGCGATGCATGATCACGCTCCTTTAGTCACCTTATAGTGACATCGTATGTCACCAGTAGGAGACATGTCAACACCAACGCACATCGCCGAGCCCGCCGGCCGTCAATGGAGGGCATCAGCGGATCACCTACCGCCTACGCAGCGCAACAAGTTCACTCGCGTCTTCAACCCATCTCGCCGCTCGGCGCATCGAGTGCGGTCTCGATGTAGGCCAATGCCCGCCCGGGCGTTGCAGTGCCGTCGGCATCGGCGACGCACAGCCGTTCTTCGGGCATGAACAGCAGTTGGCCGACGAAAGGCATGACCTGCCGCACATCATGTCCCGCCCCTGGCGCCAGCATCAGGCGCCAACGGAAAGGGGCAACCAGTCGGGCCGCCAGGTCGCGGCCGGTATCGAAGTAGTGCATCCCCCGTGCCAGGCGATGCGGGCCCTGCGCCATCGCGCCGGCGGTACCTCGCAGCTGACGGTCAGCCGCAGGCCCCGCGGTGTCGCGGGTGCCCAGCAGAAGCGTCAGGCACGCGGCCAGCAGCGGCCGCATGTCAGCCTCTTCCTGACCGCTGCCGCGCAGGGTGTAAGGCATGGCGAACGCACCCTCAGCCATCGGCAAGGTGTACCAGCCTGCATTGGCCGCCACCGCCCCGAGCACGCGCGCGCAGGGCACGAACGTAAGCAAGCGGTGCGTAAACTGCGCCCCGGCACTGTGGCCGAAAAGGTAATAGCCCGGCTGTGCGCCGCCAAGCTCCTTACGAATGGCGGCGAAGAGGCGT
This sequence comes from Leptothrix sp. (in: b-proteobacteria), assembly GCA_013822265.1. Classification (GTDB taxonomy): domain Bacteria; phylum Pseudomonadota; class Gammaproteobacteria; order Burkholderiales; family Burkholderiaceae_C; genus Rubrivivax. The sequence continues at coordinate 9,412 of PNKD01000085.1, read as the reverse complement.
TCAACTTCGTAGTAAAGCTGGGCCTGCGGCGGGCGCAGCCGCCCCTCGCGCGCCGCCGCGCCGTTGGCCGGGCCGCGAGTGATGATGCCCAGCGTGTAGTCCTCGCTGGAACGATAGTCTTGCCGCGTGAATTCGATGGTGATGACCAGGGCCTGGTGACGTTCGGCCGCCGCCGCAGCGGCATCGATGTAGCGCGCGGCATCGCGCTGCGCGCCATGCATCACGAACCACAGCGGGCCGCGCGTTGCATCGAAGCGACTCGGCCTAAAGGTATGCGCCTTGAGGCGCCGCCCATCGTGGGCGAGAAACTCGACCGTGCCCCTGCCACGCCTCTGCAGAGCCGTTGCAGTGGCAACCCAGGCGGCTTCGCGCACGCCAGGGGGGCCGCTTTGGCGGGTGCAGGCCGCAACAGGGGCGTCTTGCGCCAACGCTGCGCTCCCACTGGCCATCAGCGCAGTGCACGCAAGCGCGCGACCTATGCACTGCCAAAAGCGCCCCTCAGTCTTCACGAGTTTGCCGGCGCCGACCGCAAGCCGAGAGGCTTCTCAAGTGGGCCCCCGAGCCGAGCCTGGCCCGCGAGGGTCGCCGGAACAACGCCGAGCGCCGGGGTTGCCGGTGATGCCGAAGGCGGCATTGACGTCCGAACGGTACACGTTTGCCAACCGCTGGGCGTGCAGCGCGCCGTTGATCTTGAGCTGCATGTTGATCGAGGTGGACTTCGCGTCAGGGTCGTAAGCCCATGCCGCGACACCATTGCTTCCAGTAGCGATCGAATCGACCGAACCGGTCGGCGCAGCGGCCTACGCGGCTGCGCCATGAGACAAGCCGACGACCATCAGCAACGGCGTCAGGTACCGCAGCACCGCAGCCCATCCGTGCGGACGGGAACACGATGATCCCGTCGGCTGATGTTCTCGTATCTGCGGCATTTGCGAACTCTCAAAAAAGTGCCGGTGTCAAGTCTTTCGCGCAAATCACGCAGGGCTTGAAACCGTATATGGGGCAGTAGGTTAGCTCTTTTTCAGGCTACTTCGTAGAAGTGCCACCGCGTGGGCTAGGAGCCACATAAGAGCGTCGAGAGAGAAAGCCGGATCGCACTGTGACGTGCTGGATTGCCGAGGAACGGCGGGCCTGTCGCATCATCATAGCCCAAGAGGCTCGGCGGCATCCAGAATGAAGAACGCGCAGCCCTTGGGCTGCGCGTTCGATGGACGCGGTGGGTGGCATGCGACGCCATTCATGTCGGCTTCGATGGCGCGCTCCGTGTCGCTGTGCCCTTCCTGAATCCTCTGTCCCCCGCCATGAACGCTTCCAGCATGTGCGGGATCAGCGTCGCCGCATCGACCGCCTCGCCATACGCCTGCGCGTGCAGCGCGGCGTAGCGGTCGAGGTCGGCTTTGAGGCTGGCCGGGCAGGTGAAAGTCAGCTTTGTGCTGCCGCTGGACGGCAGTGGGCCAAGACGGAGTTTTCGGGCGGTACTCATCGCGCACCTCCAAGCTGATAGAACATGGGTTGGTAAGGACGCAACACCAAGTCGCGCGCCACAATCACCCGAACCGGCAAGCCCGGCCGGGCCGTCAGCGTCGGCTGGATGTTCATGTTGCGCCGGGTGATCTCCTGCCCGACCTGGTTGATGCTGTCCTGGGCGCTGTCGCGCCCGGCGATGACGATGCGGTTGCCGTCCTGGCGGTTCTCCGGCGCGGCCAGCTCGGCGCCTACGCCCAGCAGCGTCGTCAGCACCGCGCCCGCGACGATGCGCTTCCAGTGCCAGTCCACGTCGTCTTCCAGGCCGGAATAACCAGCGGGATCGGTGCCCACAAGGTTGTCGAGCGTCAGCGATGACGTGTCCGGCAGGATGACCCTATTCCACACCACCTGCACCCGGCTCTGCCCGTAGCTGACCTGACTGTTGTAGCGCCCGAGGATGCGCGATCCCTGCGGGATCAGCAGGAACTTGCCCGTGGCCGTGTCATAGACCGGCTCCGTTACCGTGGCGATCACGTCGCCCGGAAGATCGGACTTGATACCCGTCACCAGCGCCCCGGCGATCACGGTGCCCGCCATCACCTGATACGGCGACGCCGGCAGCGCCAGGTTGCCGGAATTGCGGGTTTCCGTAGAACCGGCTTTTAGGAACGCCTCTTTCTGGTCTTGCCGGTTCTGCACGGCGGTCGGGTCGGCAGGCTGGGCCACCGTCGAGGCCGGCCCGGCGGCGAGCGGGTCAAAGGTCGCGAGCGTGCTTGCTGCACCCGGCGCCGCCTGCGCCACCGTGGCGGCGGCTTGGCCGCCCGAGCGGAAGAACACCGACGAAGCCGCAGCGGCTTCCGCCTCCTTCCGCAAGGCGTCATTCGGGTCATGGCCGGGCGCCGAGTAGGCGGCCACGGCCGGCTGCTGCGAGGCCACGATGGCCGGGCCGAGGTCGCCCGGTAGCGGCGGCCCCAGCTCGGGCACCCTCGGCGGCAGCTTCGAGTAGTCGGCCGGCAGGCCGTCCAGCCCTTCGGACTTCGAGACGCGATCGACGTTGTAAAGCTCGGTCTGCTCGTTGGCTCCGCGCCGCTGCGGTTGCAGCGACCAGATTGTGGCGCCGAGCACGGCGACCGACAGGCCGCCGACGAGGATGGCCAGCGTGCGCCGGTTCAGGCGCGTGACCGGGCGCGGCTGGGCGCGCAGCGCCACCGCCTCGGGCGCCATCTTGCCCGCCTGCGGCGTGGCAAGGTCGGGAGTGTCGTCCTGGCTCATGGTCAGTTCCTCCGCGCGACACCGTCCGTGCGCTCGATTCGCACCACGTCGCCCTTATCGCCACCCAGCCGCAGCTCGGCGGCGCCGAACAGCCGATCGACGATGAAATACGGCGAGCGGAAACGGTAGTTCACCAGTTGCCCATCACCCTGTGCGCCGATGACGAACAGCGGCGGCAGCTCGCCTTGTGCGATGCCCGGCGGGAACTGGATATAGACCTTCTCGCCGTCGTCGAAGGCGCGCAGCGGCTTCCACGGCGGATTGCTGCCGCTGATCGCGTAGCGGAAGCGCAGGTTCTCCAGCGACAGCCCGCTATCGACCGGCGCGGCGGCGCTGGCCGCCTGCGCCTGGCGTTGCAAGGCCAGCATCCGGTCGCGCGGGTACTCCCACGACACGGATGCCATCCACGTCTTTTCCGTTGAGGTCAGCTCCAGCAGGTACGTCCTGCGGCTGGTGGTGATGACGAGATTGGTCTTGAGGCCCGAGCGGATCGGCTTGACCAGCACGTTCACGCGCAAGTCGGCGCCGCTGCCGCTCGATGTGTCGCCCACGATCCAGCGCACGGTATCGCCGGCGGCCACCGTCACCAGTTCCTCGCCCGGTTGCAAAGCAATCACCGTCACACGGCCCACGGCCGCATAGACCTGATACAGCGCGCCATCGGTGAAGGGCCACACCTGAATCGCGTTGACGTAGCCCTCGCGCGTAGGCGCGATGCGGGCCTCGGCATTGGCGCGCGAGACGCGCACCTTCTCGTCTTCCGGTTCCGGCGCGGGCTTGGCGTCCTCGCCCTCCAAGGGCTTCAACTGCGCCGGCATCGGCAGCACCTCAGGCACAGCCACCACCTCCACCGGCGCGGGCGGTTCGGGCAGCGGCTGCGCCTGCACTGGCTCATCGAGTGAGATGGTCGGCGGTGGCTTGCCCTGCGTGGCGCAGCCCGAGAACAGGACAGCCGAAAAAATCAGAATCAACGGCAAGGCGGATTTACGGAAAAGATCATTCATGGCTTGGCTCCTTCGGAAGAATCCAGTTCGCGGCTCCACGACAGGCCATTGACGTAGATGCCCAGGGGGTTCTTGCGCAGGCGTTCTTCGGTGCGCGGCGGCTGGAGCACGATGGACACCACGGCCGTCCACCGCTCCAAGCCCGTCGCGGCGCCATTGACGTAGCGGCGTTCCGTCCAGCGCACGTTGAAAGACGTGTCGCTGGCGCGCACGACGCTGGTGATCTGCACCGTCACCGACTCCCTGCCGATGCGTGCGAACGGATCGTTTACGCGCGCGTAGTCGTTGAGCACGGCCGCGCCCTTGTCGGTCGTGTAGTCGTAGGCGTCCAGCCAGTTCTGGCGGACGACGATGGGGTCGATGGACAGCGAGCGCACCAGCGTCACGAAGCGCGCGATGTGGTGCGCCGTCTGCGCGTCATTGGGCCGGTACGGCGTGGCGGCTTCGTCGACCGCGCGCACCTGGCCCGCGCTGTCCACCTCCACGACATAGGGGGTCACGATGGACTGCGCCGAGCGCCACACCAGGCCACCGGCCATGAGTAGCGCGAGCGTCAGGCAACCGAAGGCCATCAGGCGCCAGTTCTTCGCTTGCACGCGCGGCGAACCGATACGATCGTCCCACACCTGGCCGGCAGCTTGGTACGGCGTGGCAGGCGGCGGCGTGTCGGCGTAGCGCACCTGCGGTTTCTTGAATCGCATGGTCAGTTCTCCTTATGAATCGGAATCGCGCAGGCTCGGCCCCTGGCCGGAGCCGCCGCCGTCGCCACCGCGCAGCGCGTGGGCGGTGGTAGTCGCGGCATGGGTGAGTTGCTGGCGGCGATGCAGCCGCTTGGCCCAAGCGGGTTGTGCATTGGCTGCGCCGGAGGTGGCCTCGCCTGTGGCGGCCTGGCTGGATGCTCCGGCTCCGCCGGCCGCGCCTGCGTCGGCCGCCGGGCCGTTCCAGCCAGCGCGGAACGGGGCCGCCATGCGCTGCCCGACGGCGGAAGCACGGGATGCAGCGCCGCGCCCGGTTGCCTGCGCGCTGGTCTTGGCGACGTTGCCCAAGCCCGCCATCGCACCCTTCGCGCCACCGCCTGCGGCGGCGGAACCGGCCTGGAACGCCGAGCGTGCGCTGCTGGCCGTCGAGGTGGCAGCACGCGCACCACTGCCGGCGAGCTTGGCGGCGGCAGGCGCCATGCGCGCCCCGGCCATGACCGCGCCGCCTACGCCCGTCGCGGCGGCACCGACAGCAACAGCGGCTCCGGCAGCACCCACCGCAGCGCCGGCCATCGCGCCCGCGCCGAGCTGGGGCGCACCGGAGACGAGGCCCGTGGCGATGCCAGGGCCGAAGATCCCTAGCGCCAGCAAGGTGAGCGAGGCCAGCATGATGACCAGCGCGTGGTCGATGGATGGCTCGGCGGGATGGACTTGGAACTGAGCGAACAGACCCGAGCCGATGCCCACGATCACGGCCAGCACCAGCACCTTGATGCCGGCGGACACGACATTGCCCAGCACCTTCTCTGCCAGGAACGAGGTCTTGTTCCACAACGCGAACGGCACCAGCACGAACCCGGCGAGCGTGGTCAGCTTGAACTCGATCAGGGTGATGAAAAGCTGGATCGCCAGCACGAAAAAGCACAGCACCACGACCAGCCACGCGAGGAACATCACCGTGATGGCATCGAGGTTCACGAACACCTCGGGGAAGCCGGCCATCTCGCCGACTTGCTCCAGAATCGGCGCCCCGGCGTCGATGCCGGTCTTGGCGAGCCGGCCCGGCTGCAAGAAGTTTTCCATGGTGATCGCCGAGCCGGTGGCCGTCAGGCCCAGCCCGGCGAAGGATCGGAACACGATGCCGGCCAGCCAGTTGAAGTTGCCGATGATGTAGGCGAAGGCACCGACGTAGAGCACCTTGCGCAGCAGCTTGGCGATCACGTCCTCGCCCTGGCCGGTGGCGTGGCTCATCGCCCAATACAGTCCGGCGATCGTCATGTCGATGACGATCAGCGTGGCGGTGAGGAAGGCCACTTCGCCCTGCAACAGCCCGAAACCCGAGTCGATGTAGGCGGAGAAGATATTGAGGAACTGGTCGATGATGGTCACGTCATTCATGGCGTGCCCTCCGGTTCGGCCGGCGATGCCGGCGCCGTGCCATCGCCCGGTTCATCGAAGCTCGGCGGGATCGGCGGCAGGTCGGCCAGCGTCTGGTATTCATCCGGCCCGGTCTGACCGGAGAAGAAGCGCCGTCGGAAGGCTTCGGCGGCGGCGCGGCAAGCGTCCTCGCCCGTGGTCTGGCGGTCGGCCGCGCATTGCGCGCGCAATGCCTTGAGCCGTATGGGATCGGTGGCCAGGGCATCGGCAAGGTTGTCGGCCGGCTGGTCGCTGCACGCGGCCACCAGTGCCATAAGCAGCGAAACCGACAGGGCGAGGACGCATCGCATGGCGGCCTCCCGTCAGTTACCGTAGAAATCCACGCGCTGCGGCGTGTACGGCGTGCCTTCGCCCAGGAAACGCCGCCGCACTTCGCGGGCCCGCTCCGTGGCCGCCGCCTGCCGCGCCAGCTCCAGCGAAGTGGCCCGGTCTTGCGTGATCTGAAGCCGCTGCGACTGGATCGACTGCTTGGCCTGCAAGGCCAGCAACTGGTTCATGGCCTGCATCGCCTGCAGCGCGCCTTCGGCCGACTGGCTCTTGCCCACAAGATCGGCCAGCACGCTTTCGTCTTCGCCCAGGTTCTGCGACACCTGCGCCTGCATCTGCATCGTGGTCTGCAAGCCGTTGAGCGTGTTCCGCCAACGCTCCTGCGCGTCGCGGTACATCTGGTCGCCGCTGACGGTGGCGGCGTACTGCTCGGGATACAGGCGCGCGAACTCCCGATCCAGATTCGTCACGTCATAGGCCAAGCCTCGGGCCTGGGCGATCAGCCGCTCGGTCGTCGCCAGGTTGGCGCGCAACTGGTTCACCACGCTGGACGGCAGGCTGGCGAGGTTGCGCGCTTGGTTCATCAGCATCTGCGCTTCGTTCTGAAGCTGCTGGATCTGGTTGTTAATCTGTTCCAGCGTGCGGATCGCGGTCAGCGTGTTCTGCACGAGGTTCGTGGGATCGACCACGACCCATTGCGCATGGGCGGTGGCGGTGCAAAGCATGGCCGCGATGGCGGCGGCGACAAAACGCTTTTTCATGGCAGGTTCTCCAGGGGTTGGTCAGCGAGGGAACCCGGCGCGAGGCCGGGGAACGAGGGCAGCAGGTCGGCCGCCCAATCGAGGCCGCGATGGCGCAGCCAGGCGCCCGCGAAGCCGGGCACGCCGGCGTCCAGCAGCACGCGGTCTATGTCGCGCTGGTCTTGCGGCGTAGAAGCGCCCGCAAACGCCAGCGTCGCCGGCCCCAGGTCGAGGTCGAACACGCGATTGCCGAGGCGGGACTGGTAGTAGTAGTCGCGTTTGGGCTGCGCGGTGGCGACAATTTCGATCTGCCGGTTGTTGAGGCCGAAGCCCTGGTAGATCGTGCGAATCTGCGGCTCGGTAGCCTGCGGGTTGGGCAAGAAAATCCGACTCGCGCAGCTCTCGATGATCGCGGGCGCGATGCTCGAATCCTTGATGTCGGCAAGGCTCTGCGTGGCGAAGATGACGCTGACGTTCTTCTTGCGCAGTGTCTTGAGCCACTGGCGGATACGCGCGGCAAACACCGGGTCATCGAGGAACAGCCACGCTTCATCGAGGATCAGCAGCGTGGGAGCGCCATCAAAGCGTTCGTCGAAGCGCGCAAAGAGGTAATGCAGCACGGCCATGACGGCGGCCTTGCTGTGCATCAGCTCCTCCATCTCGAAGCACTGCACGTCGGCCATGCCCAATCGGTCATGGTCGGCGTCCAGCAGCTTGCCGTGCGCGCCGCCTAGCACATAGGGCGCGAGCGCTTGGCGCAGCGCGTTCGATTGCAGCAGCACGGAAAGCCCCGTCATCGTGCGCTGCTCCACCGGCGCGCCTGCGAGGCTTCCCAGCGCCGACCAAATAGCGGCCTTCTCGTCGGGGCCGACTGCGACGCCTTCGTGCAGCAAGCGGCCCTCGATCCATTCGGCCGCCCAGGTGCGGTAGCTCTCGCGGTCGATGCGGGCCAAGGGTTGGAAGGCGATTTCGCCATCCGTGCCAAGGTCGTAATGCTCGCCGCCCAGGCCGAGAATGGTGGCGCGCATCGAGCGGCCCATATCGAACGCGAAGATGCGCGAGCCGCGATAGCGGCGGAACTGCATCGCCAGCGTGGCGAGCAAGACCGACTTGCCCATACCAGTCGGCCCCGCGACCAGCGTGTGGCCCACGTCGCCGATGTGCGTGACCAGCCGGAACGGCGTTGCGCCTTCGGTGCGGGTGACAATCAGCGGCGGCCCGCCCAGGTGGTCGTTCTTCTCCGGTCCGGCCCATACCGCCGACACCGGCATCATGTGCGCCAGGTTCAGCGTCGAGACGATGGGCTGCCGGACATTTGCATAGGCGTTGCCGGGAACGGACGACAGCCACGCATCCACGGCGTTGAGGGTTTCGGGGATGGTGACGAAGCCGCGTCCCTGGATGACGCGCTCCACCATGCGCAGTTTCTCGTCGGCCACCGCAGGGTCGGCATCGAGCACCGTCACCGTGGCGGTGAGGTAGCCGAAGGCGACTTGATCGCTGCCCAGCTCCTGCAGGGCGGCGTCCGCGTCCGCCGCCTTGTTGCTCGCGTCGGTATCGACCAGTGGGCTTTCCTGCTGGAAGATGGTTTCGCGCAGCAGCGCGATCACGTTCTTGCGCTTGGCGAACCACTGGCGGCGCAGGCGTCCCAATTCCCGTTCCGCCTCGGCTTTGTCGAGGCACAGAAACCGCGTACTCCAGCGATACGCAAAGCCCAGGCGGTTGAGGTCGTCCAGAATCCCCGGCCAGGTCGAGGTCGGGAAGCCCCGCACCGACATCACCCGCAGGTGCTGTTCGCCCAGCATGGGCGCCAGGCCACCGACCAGTGCGCAGTCGGTCAGCAGCGCGTCGATGTGGAACGGCACCTCGGGCATGCCGACGCGGTAGCGCCGCGTCGAGATGGTCGCGTGCAGGTAGGTCAGCGTCTGCCCGTCGTCCAGCCACGCGATTTCCGGCATCACGCCATCGAGAAGGTCGAAGACGCGATCCGTTTCCGCCATGAAGGCCGCCAGGCGCTCGCGCCAGTCCACGCCTTCGGTGGGCCGGTTCTCGTACAGCATCCCGGCCGCTCGGGCGCGGGATTCCTCGGGAGGCAGGTACACCAGCGTCAGGTGATAGCTGCTCTCGAAGTGGTTGCCCGATTCCTCGAAGGTGGCGCGGCGTTCCTCGTCCACCAGCCACGACAGCGGCTCGGGAAACGCCGAGTGCGGATAGTCAGCAGCGGCCCGGCGCTCGGCTTCGATGAACAGCGCCCAGCCCGATCCCATGCGACGCAGCGCATTGTTCAAGCGCGCCGACGTGGCGATCAGCTCGCCCTGCGTGGCGCTGTCGAGGTCAGGCCCGCGAAAGCTCGCCGTGCGCTGGAACGAGCCATCCTTGTTCAGCACGACGCCCGGCGCCACCAATCCGGCCCAGGGCAGCCAGTCGGCAAGCAAGGCCGGGCGCTGGCGGTATTCGGCAAGGTTCAGCATGGCATCACCTCACACGTCCAGCAGCGGCCTGTGCTTGATGTGCCGCGCGAACACGG
>PNKD01000084.1 GCA_013822265.1 Leptothrix sp. (in: b-proteobacteria) | reverse complement strand
CAGTCGATCCAGCCGCGCCCGCTCGAGCTCGCTCTGGCGCTGCCGGAAGCGATACTCCTCGAGCACGATGGGCGTCGGGTTGACGATGACCACGCCGATATCGCCGTCGATCACGACCCAGTCGTCCTGGCGAATCAGGCGGCTGGCCTCGCGCGCGCCCACCACCGCCGGAATGTCCATGCTGCGGGCAACGATGGCCGTGTGCGACGTGCGCCCCCCGACGTCGGTGACAAAGCCCGTGAAGACGCTGCGCTTGAACTGCATCATGTCCGCCGGTGCAACGTCGTTGGCCACCAGCACCAGCGGGTCTTCGCCGGCAAAGTCGCGCATGGCCTTCGCTGCAGCGGGCGAAGCCGGTGAGGCCCCATCCGCAGTGCCCGCCAGTTCGCGCAGCAGCCGCTCGACCACCTGTTCGATGTCCGCCTTTCGTTCACGCAGGTAGGGATCGTCCATCTCGTCGAATTGACGCGCCAGCACCTCGAGCTGCGCCGACAAGGCCCACTCGGCGTTGTAGTGGCGATCGATGATCCAGGCCTTGGTGGCGCCGGTCAGCGCCTCGTCGTGAAGCAACATCAGGTGCACGTCCAGCAGCGCCGCGAGTTCGGTGGGCGCCTCGGCCGGCAACTCGAGCTTCAGTGCCTGCAGTTCATGGGCGACGCTGTCGCGTGCATCACGCAGGCGCAGGATTTCGTGCTCGACTCGGTCGGGTACGACGAAGTAATGCGCGACGTCGACACGGCTTGACGCCACGAGAACCGCGCGGCCGATGGCCACGCCACGCGACACCGGCAAGCCGAAGACCTGAATGCTCATGGCGGCAATGTAGCCCACACGGGCGACAGGAACATGACCGACCCCAGGGCGCCGCCCAGCGCGCCGGCAGGGGCGGCGCCTACTCGCCTTCGCCGAACTTGTCGTCGATGAGGGCCCGCAGGGCGTCCATGCCGGCCTGCTCGTCGATGCCGTCCACCTCGATCAGGATTTCCGTCCCCGCGCCTGCGGCCAGCATCATCACGCCCATGATGCTCTTGGCGTTGACGCGGCGGCCGTTGCGGCTCAGGTGGATGTCGCTCTTGAAGCCCCCCGCCAGCTTCGTCAGCTTGGCCGACGCACGCGCATGCAGCCCCAGCTTGTTACTGATCTTGATGCGGGTCTGGATCATCTGAGGCCGGGCGGTAGGTCTGCTGGTTTTGGCGACGGGGGCTCGCCACCTGCATGATGCCTTGGCGGCCACCGTCGACGGCACGCGTGACAAGTTCGCCCAGCGGCAGATGACCGTAACACAGCGATCGCCAGACCATCGGCACGTTGATGCCGGTGACGACGCGGGCGCGGACGCCATCGACCACGGCCAAGGCCGCATTGCTGGGCGTCGCACCAAAGGCATCGGTAAGCACCAGCACCTCGGGCCCGGGCAATTCGCCGAGGCCGGCCTGGACGAGTGCGGTGGCGTCGTCCAGCCCAATGGAGGCGGGAATGTCCACGGCCACCACGTCGCGGCTGCAGTCGGCATACGCATGCCGTGCCACGGCCAGAAGCGCCGAGGCCAGGGGTGCGTGGGCAACGAGCAGGATGGAGGGCATGGCAGGGGATCAGTGCGCATTATCGACAGCTTGCCGACCCCGCCAAAGAAACCAGGCATACGCCGCCAAGCCACACAGCCCGAACGCGGCGAAGGCGCAACGAAACGCCGTCGCATCGCTCCAGCCCATGGCCAGCAGCAGGTCGATCAACAGGCCCAGGCCCCACTGGACGCTGAAGACGCCGGCGAAGATCACGAGGTTGAAGGCCGACAGCGCCCGGCCCGCCTGCTCGGCAGGAAATGCGGCAGCCACTGCAGGCTGACTGATCGACACGAAGGTACAGGCCACGCACCAGGTCGCCCAGTGCGCGGCACCGGCGGCGTCGCCCAGCGCCACGATCGCCGCCAGCACCAGGAAGGGCAAGGGCAGGCCCCAGGCCAGCAGCCGCGTGACCTGCACGCCACGCCGCACCAGGCGTGGCATCAGCAGCCCCCAGAGCCCGAAGGCCACCAACATCGACAGATTGATGCCGAAGAGCCCCTGCGCCGCCTGCGCCGCCGACCAGCCGCTGACCCGCGTCAGCCACGGGCCGGCCCAGAGCGACTGCACGGCGATCATGCCCCCGTAGACGAAGAACGCCAGCGGCGCCGTGCGCAGGAACAAGGGGTGGGCGGCGATGTCGCGGTAGCGCAGGCGCTGCCGGTCGTTGGTCCTCTCGACGGGCCTGTCCCTGGGGCTTCGCCAGGCCACCAGGCCGGCCGACAGCACCAGCAGCCCCGCCAGCAGCCAGAACAGGCCTCGCCAGCCGATGGCCGGCAGCAGCCACTGCACCGGCAACGTCGAGGCCAGCATGCCGAGCGAGCCGGTCATCAGCATCCAGGAGTTGGCACGCAGCTGTGCGGGCGCCGAGAGGTGCTGTCGGTACGCCGTGAGAGGGGCCATCAGGCTGGCCGCCATGCCGGCTCCGATGAGCACCCGCGCGGCAACCAGCGCCGCGAACCCGGTCGCCGACGCGAAGGCCGCACAGCCCACCACCGCCACGGCCATCAGCGCCAGCAGCGTGCGCCGGGGGCCGAAGCGGTCCAGCGCCTTGCCCAGCGGCAGTTGCAGGGCGGCAAAGCCGAAGAAGTAGGCACCGGCCAGCAAGCCCAGGTCGGCCGATTGCAGGCCCAGCTCGTCGCTGAAGACCGGCGCCAGCGTGGCCGTCACGGCCCGCAGCAGCGCCGACAGGAAGTAGCCGAAGGCGAAGACGCCGAACATCACCGCCGCCGACGGCGGGCGGGTGCTCACGACGCGATGCGAAGTGAGGAGAAGAAACTCTCGGCCGCCCCGTCGGCCACGGCGTCACCCAGCACCGTGGCCTGGAACACCTGCGTGCCGTGCGCAAACACCGCGACCTGCATCTGCACGCTGCGGCCGTCGGGCAGCCGGCCCGCCAGTCGCCGCCGCACGCTGGCATCGTTGGGCGTCGCCCCGGGCACGCGCAGCGTCAATGCCTGGCCTGCCGAGGCCCCCAGGTTGGCCGCCGCCGCCGCCGTCAGCTCGGCCAGGGCGGGGCCGACGAGGCCCGGGTCACCCACGTCGGCCACCGCCAGGCCCCAGGTCTGGCCGCCGGCCGCGCAGGCGTGCAAGGCCAGGTTGACGTGCACGCCGGCCAATGGCACGTCGCGCCTCTGCGTCGTGGGCTTGCACGGGAACTGCAGCAGCGCCGCGCTGCCCTCGAGCCGCGTGTCGCGCCAGTCGAGCGCCGGCGCGCAGGCCGACAAGGCCAGGCATGCGGCCAGTACCGCCGAGGCAGGGTGCAAGATACGAGACCGAGGCAGGAAAGACATCGCGAAGGATTATCCGGGCGCTGCCGGACAATCCTCGCCATGAACCCGGACACCCCGACCTGCCCCCCCGGCGCCCTGGCCGGCGTGCGGGTGCTCGATCTGTCACGCGTGCTCGCCGGCCCGTGGTGTACGCAGACCCTGGCCGACCTGGGCGCCGAGGTCATCAAGGTCGAGCGCCCGCCCGCGGCCGGCCACCCCGGCGGCGACGACACGCGCGGCTGGGGCCCGCCCTTCCTGAAAGATCGCGACGGACAGGACACCGCCGAGGCCGCCTACTTCCTGGGCGCCAACCGCAACAAGCGCTCGGTGACGGTGGACATCGCCAAGCCCACGGGCCAGGCCTTGATCCACCGCCTGGCAGCCACCTGCGACGTGATGGTGGAAAACTTCAAGGTCGGCGACATGGCGCGCTACGGGCTCGACCGCGACGCCATGCGCGAGCGCCACCCGCGGCTCATCTACTGCTCGATCACCGGCTACGGGCAGACCGGGCCTTACCGCGAGCGCGCCGGCTACGACTACGCCATCCAGGGCCTCGGCGGCCTGATGAGCGTGACCGGCGAACGCGACGACCTGCCCGGCGGCGGCCCGCAGAAGGTGGGCGTGGCGGTGGCCGACCTCTTCACCGGCATGTACGCCGCCGTGGCGATCCTGGCGGCGCTGCGCCACCGCGACGCCACCGGCGAGGGCCAGGCCATCGACATGGCGTTGCTCGACGCCCAAGTGGCGATGCTGGCCAACCTGGGCGCCAACTACCTGGTGACCGGGCAGGCCCCGAAACGCGTGGGCAACTCGCACCAGAACATCGTGCCCTACCAGGTGTTCGAGGTGGCCGACGGCCATCTCATCCTGGCCGTGGGCAACGACGGGCAGTTCGAACGCTTCTGCGCCGTGGCGGGCTGCCCCGAGCTCGCCCGCGATGACCGATTCAGCCGCAACGCCTCGCGCGTGCGCCATCGCGACCAGCTGGTGCCGCTGCTGGCGGCGCGCCTGCGCCAACGAAGCCGCGCCGACTGGTTGGAGACGCTGGACGCCGCCACCGTGCCCTGTGGCCCGATCAACGACCTCGCCGACGTCTTCGCCGACGCGCAGGTCCTGCATCGCGGCATGAGGGCCACGCTGGCGCACCCCCACGCCGACCACCTCGAGCTGGTCGCCAGCCCGATCAAGCTGTCGGCCACACCGGTGCAGCTGCGCCGTGCGCCGCCGCTGCTGGGCCAGCACACCGACGAGGTGCTGGCCGAACTGGGGCTGGGCGCCGACGAAGCCGCGGCGCTGCGCGCCGATGGCGTGATCGGCCCGGCACCCTCAGGCGGCTGCTGACCCCCCCGAAGACAAGGCATGCCGAGCACCGCCCTTTGGTACACACTGCGCAGCCCCGGCGCCGGACGGCCACCACCGGCCCGGGCACTCGCATCCCGGCGGCGGACCGGCTACGCTTGGGGCCGCCAAGCGCTGCCTGATCCCGCGGCGCCTTACTGAAAGCACCCTCATGGACCTGTCGGGCTTCGGCCGACCGATCTCCCTCGCCGGCCGCTCGAACGTCGAGCCGCTGGACCCCCAGGCGCTGATCGCGCAGCTGGGCAGCGAGGTCGCGACGACGTTGTCGGCAGCGCTGGACCGCGTGGCCGCGCTCCAGGCCACGGGACAAGTCGATGGCGAGACGCTGCGCCTGCTGCACGAAGAGATCGAACTCGCGCGCCGCGCCGGCATCATGGGTCAGCAGGTGGTGCGCCTGAGCAGTGGCCGCTTGCCGTTGGCCAACGAGCGACTGGACCTGACGGCCCTGCTGCACGAGGCGCTGCGCCAGCGCGGCCGCGAGATCGAGCAACGCGGCATCGAAGTGCAGCAAGTGCTTGCCGCCGCCCTCGTGAAGAGCGACGCCACGCTGTTGTTCTCGCTGCTGCAGACGGCACTCGACTGGGCCTTCGAGCACACGGTCTCGCGCATCGACATGACGCTGGACGTCAAGCCCTGGCCGGCCCACGCGCGCCTGTCCGTGGCCTTCGCCCACCAGCGGCCCGACGAGGTGGCCGTGGCCGACACGCCCGCAGCGCCACAGGAAGAACCGGCACTCAACACCATGTCGTGGCGCCTGCTGCAGCAGACGGCCACCGTGCTCGGGCTGCGCATGCAGCGCAGCGACACGCCGGGCAAGACGGCGCTCGAGTTCGAGTTCCCGGCCACCCTGTCGCCGCGCGTCGAACCCGCCGGCACCACCGATTTCGAGGAAAGCATCACCCCGGTGCTGCCGCCGCAGCCGCTGGCCGGCCGCCACGTGCTGGTGCTGGCCGGCCGCCGCGAGGTTCGCAACGTCGTGCGCGAGGCGCTGCGGCCCATGGGCCTGATGGTCGACTTCGTCAGCGCTGTCGAAGAAGTGCAGCAGCAGTGCGCCGAGGCGCTGCCGCACGTCGTGATCTACGAAGCCTCGCTCGGCGGCCAGCGCTTCGACCGCCTGCGCGACGAACTGCTGGCCCGGGCGCCGCGCCTGGCCTTCATCCAGATTGCCGAACAGGGCCGGGCGATGCAGGTGATGAACGTAGGCGGCCACCAGCTCACCAGCGTCGGGCGCGACGCGCTCATCGAGTCGCTGCCCGAGGCGCTGATCTTCGAGCTGACGCGGTCGCAGAACCCGCGCTCATAGGCGACGGGGGCGGGACGAGGCCTTGGGCGGCACGCTGCCGTAAGATGCCGCCGCCCCATGAACCCAAGCTCGATGCCACTGCCAGCGCGTGACCTTGCGCGCCGCCGCGCCGCCTGCGGACCCGACGTCGAGGCCTGGCGGGCGCGCGCCGAGCGGCGGCTGGCGCACCCGGCATGATCGGCCGCCTGAGCGGCCTGCTGGCGGGCAAGTCGCCGCCCTTGGTGCTGCTGGACGTGCAGGGCGTGGGCTACGAGGTCGACGTGCCGATGAGCACCTTCTACAACCTGCCCGCCGTGGGCGAGCCGGTGGTGCTGTTGACGCATTTCGTGGTGCGCGAGGACGCCCAGGTGCTGTTCGGCTTTTTCACCGAGGCGGAGCGCGCCACCTTCCGCGAACTGGTCAAGATCAGCGGCGTCGGCCCGCGCACGGCCTTGTCCATCCTGTCCGGGTTGAGCGTGGCCGAGCTGTCGCAGACGGTGGCGCGCCAGGACGGCGCGCGGCTCGTGAAGGTGCCCGGCATCGGCAAGAAGACCGCCGAACGCCTGCTGCTCGAACTCAAGGGCAAGCTCGGGCCGGATCTGGCGCTGCCGCACGCCGCGGCGCTGAGCGACGCCCAGGGCGACATCGCGCAGGCCCTGCAGGCGCTGGGCTACAGCGACCGCGAGGCGCAGGCGGCGCTGAAGGCGCTGCCTGCCGACATCGGCGTCAGCGACGGCATCAAGCTGGCGCTCAAGGCGCTGAACCGCTGAACCGCTGAACCGCTGAACCGCTGAACCGCTGAACCGCTGAACCGCTGAGCGGCAACCACTCGCCGCGCCGGTCGCCCGGCGCGTGCCACTTCAGTGCTTGCCGCCGCCGTGGTCCATCGGCATGGCCGGCATGCCGGCCTGCGTCATCACCTTCATCTCGACCCTTACCTCGCCGGCCTTCTCGAAGCGCAGCGTGAGCGGGAAGCTCTCGCCGGCCTGCAGCGGCTTGTTCAGGCCCATGAACATCACGTGCAGGCCGCCCGGCTTGAGCTCCACGGTCTTGCCCGCGGGCACCTCGACGGCGTCGACCTGGCGCATGCGCATCACGTCGCCGTCCATCGACATGGCGTGCAGTTCGACGGCCTTGCTGACGCCGGCGCTGGCCGACACGAGCTTGTCCGCGGTCGCGCCGCCGGTGATCTTCAGGAATCCACCGCCGGCCGCCTGGCCCTTAACGGTGGGGCGCGCCCAGGCGCCGTCGACCTTCACGGTGGCTTGGGCCAGTGCGGCGTTGGACAGCAGCGCCGCGGCGGACAGCGCCATGGCCAGCAGGGTGCGGCGGGTCGTCTTCATCTTGGGCTCCTCGAGAGGTTGGGAACGGGAAGCGGAACCGGGATTGCCGGCGCGGTCATCGCCTGCAGGCGGCGTGGCGGCTTCGGCGGCGGGCCGCGACGGCCGCTGTCAACGGCCGCCGGGAGCGGCCGGACTGAGGCCGCCAACGCCGTGGCCATCGCCTGCCCGGCATGGCATGCAGCCAGCGGCGGGCGGCGGCGGCAGGGCAAGGGAGGGCTGGGCGGCGCGAGTTTAGCCGCTGGTGATAATCACTGGATGGCCATCCAGACCGACGACTTTGCCGCCGCGCCGCGGCCGCCTGCGGGGCGCGTGCTCAGCGCCGCACCGGCGTCACCGAACGAAGAGGCCATCGAGCGCGCGCTGCGCCCCAAGGGACTGGCGGAGTACGTCGGCCAAGCCAAGGCGCGCGAGCAGCTGGAGATTTTCATCGGCGCCGCCCGGCACCGCGCCGAGGCGCTGGACCACGTGCTGCTGTTCGGCCCGCCGGGGCTGGGCAAGACGACGCTGGCGCACATCGTCGCGCACGAACTTGGGGTCAACCTGCGCCAGACCTCGGGCCCGGTGCTCGAGAAGCCCAAGGACCTGGCGGCCATCCTGACCAACCTCGAGCGCAACGACGTGCTCTTCATCGACGAGATCCACCGCCTGAGCCCGGTCGTCGAGGAGATCCTCTACCCGGCGCTGGAGGACTACCAGATCGACATCATGATCGGCGACGGCCCGGCCGCGCGCAGCATCAAGCTCGACCTGCAACCCTTCACGCTGGTCGGCGCCACCACGCGCGCGGGCATGTTGACGAATCCGCTGCGCGACCGCTTCGGCATCGTGGCGCGGCTGGAGTTCTACGACGCCGAGGAACTCACACGCATCATCACGCGCTCGGCCGGGCTGCTCAAGGTGCCCACCGACGCCGCCGGCGCGCTGGAGATCGCGCGCCGCAGCCGCGGCACACCGCGCATCGCCAACCGCCTGCTGCGCCGCGTGCGCGACTATGCCCAGGTCAAGGGCGACGGCCGCATCGACGCGCCGCTGGCCGACCGCGCGCTGAAGATGCTCGACGTCGACCCGCTGGGCCTGGACGTGATGGACCGCAAGCTGCTCGAGGCCGTGATCCACCGCTTCGACGGCGGCCCGGTGGGCCTGGACAACGTGGCCGCGGCCATCGGCGAGGAGCCCGGCACGATCGAGGACGTGATCGAGCCCTACCTCATCCAGCAGGGTTACCTGCAGCGCACGCCGCGCGGGCGCATCGCCACGGCGGCGGCTTTTCGCCACCTCGGGCTGGCACCGCCGCAGCGCAACGGCGACGATCTCTTCGGCACCTGACACGCCAGCGGCCAAGACGGCGGCTCAGGCCAGCGCGTCGCCCTGCAGATGGCCATCGTCGCTCCAGCCCACCAGCTGCAGGCGCTCGCCGTTGAAGAGCAGCCGGTTGATGGTCGCGTTGCCGACCTGCCAGCCGCGCGGCGCGGCCACGTCGATGCCGACGGCGGCGCGGTACAGGCAGTCGAGCACGCCGCCGTGGGCGACGATGGCGATGGCCTGGCCCGGGTGGCTGGCGGCCAGCGCCAGCACCGCGTCGACGCAGCGGTCGTAGAAGGGCTGCAGCGGCTCGCCGCCACCGGGGCCGAAGCCGATCTCGCGGCTGCGCCAGCGTGCGGCCTCGTCGGGCCACTGGCGCTCGATGTCGGCGTAGGTGTGGCCCTCGAAGCGTCCAAAGCTGCGCTCGCGCAACCGCACGTCGGTGTGCAGCGGCGCCGCGGTGGCGGCGGCCAACGGCAGGGCGGTGTCGTGTGCGCGCTGCAGGTCGCTGCTGTAGACGGCGCCCAGCGCTTCGCCCTGCAGCGCCTGCGCCAGGCGCACCGCCTGCCAGCGGCCGGTGTCGTCCAGCGGCAGGTCGAGCTGGCCCTGGATGCGGCGCTCGACGTTCCATGCCGTCTGGCCGTGGCGCACCACGAACAGCCGTGTCGACCCGTTCAACGGGTCGCCGCTCACTCGGCCAGCAGGCGCGGGTTGAGCGTGTAGGTGCCCGAGAAAGTGGCCTCGCCGAGCACGCGGCCGGCCAGCACCTCGCGCACCTGCGGGCCCCTCAACACACCCTCCAGCGGCAGCCGCGGCAGGGCCACCGCATAGAGCGTGAAGACGTAGTGGTGCACGAGCGAGTCGTTCCAGGGCGGGAACGGGCCGTCGTAGCCGAAGTACTGGCCCGCCATCTCGGGGTGACCCGCGAACCAGCCGGTGTAGTCGTTGAGGCCCTGGCGGGCGCCGTGCAGCGCCGCCGGGCCGGGCTTGCCGCGCGGCGTGAAGCCGCGGCTGAACTCGCCCTCGGCAATCACCGTAGGCACCGGCGGCAGGTCGACCAGCACCCAGTGGAAAAAATCGACGCGCGGCAGGTCGGCCGGAATCTCGCGGCCGGCCTGGTTGACGTCGTCGCCGCGGCTGGGTACGTCGAAGTCGTGGCAGATCAGCACCATCGACTGCGTGCCGGGCGGCACGTCGCTCCAGGCCAGGTGCGGGTTCAGGTTGTCGCTGAAGGTGGCACCCCCGGCGCCGTCGGGCCTGCCGGCGGCATAACGTTGCGGGATGCGGTCTCCGCTGGTCCAGCTGTCGCTCCAGAGCTTCATTTCGGGCCTTCTCCTCTCTCAGGCGATCCTTGGGGCGGTGCGGGCAAAGGGGCTCAGACGCCCCACACCACCGGCACGTCGGCGGCATGGGCACGCCGCAGCATCTCGATCATCGGCCACAGGCGCTGGCGCAGGCCCACCGGGGGCTGGCGCGCCTCGTCGTCCTCGGGCGGGGTTTCCTCGCCGGCGATGGCAGCCAGCATGGCGTCGATCGCCGCGGGCATCGCCGCCGGCTCGATGATGCCCTTGGCGGCGGGCTCGCGGCCCAGCACGCGCAGCATCTGGTCGCCATGCGGCGCCAGCATGATGAGGTCGCCTGTGGCCGCACTCTTGAACTTGTAGAGCATGGTGCGATTGTGCAGCGCCCCGTCGCGGCCGCGACAGGGCACGCCGGGCCGTGGCGCGACGCGCTAGCTGACGAGCCGGATGCGCGGGCCTGCGGCCTGTGGCGGCGCGGCCTTCACCTGTGCCAGGCGCTGCTCGAAGCTCAGGGGGTCGAGCGCCGGGGCGTAGAGCCAGCCCTGGAACTCGTCGCAGCCCTCGGCCTGCAGGAACTCGCGCTGCGGCTCGGTCTCGACACCTTCGCCGATGACCTTCATGCCCAGGGCGCGGGCCACCTGCAGGATGGCGCGCACGATGCCGGCGTCGCTCTCGTCGCCGGGCAGGCCGCTGACGAAGCTGCGGTCGATCTTCAGCTTGCCGATGGGAAAGCGCTTGAGGTAGGCCAGGCTCGAGTAGCCGGTGCCGAAGTCGTCGATGGACATGCGCACGCCCAGGCGCTTGAGCGCATGCAGCCGGTGCAGCGCCTCGTCGGCGTTGTGCACGAGGATGCTCTCGGTCAGTTCCAGTTCCAGCAGCGGCGGCGGCACGCCGCTCACCGCCAGCACGCTGGCCACGCGATCGACGAACTGCGGCTGCTTGAACTGCAGCGCCGAGACGTTGATGGCGATGGGCACGCTGTGGCCGCGCTGGTGCCACAGCGCGGCCTGGCGCACGGCCTGGCTCAGCACCCAGTCGCCCATGGCGACGATGAAGCCGCTGTCCTCGGCCACCGGGATGAAGCGCGCCGGCGAGACGTCGCCCATCTCGGGGTCGCGCCAGCGCAGCAGCGCCTCGGCGCCGACGATGCGGCCGTCGCGCAGGTCGATCTGCGGCTGGTACTGCAGCCTGAAGCGCCCGCTCACCAACGCCTGGCGCATGGCATGGTCGAGCTTCATGTTCTGGCGCCGGTCGCCCTCGGCTCGCGCCTGATGGAGGCCGAAGTGCGCGCGGCCGGCCGACTTCACCTGGCCCAGCGCCGAATCGGCGTTGCGCACCAGTTCGTCGATGCGCGTGCCCTGCGAAGGCGCCAGCGACATGCCGATGCTGCAGGTCAGCGTGAAGGTGGCGCCGTCGACGCTGCAGGGCTGCGCGACCACGTTCAGGATGCGCCGCGCTGCGGCCTCGGCGGCGGCAGCGTCGGCGGGCTTGACGAGCACCACGAACTGGTCTCCGCCCAGTCGCGACAGCAGATCCTCACCCCGCAGGCAGCCCTGCAGGCGCTGCGCGATCGTCTTCAGCACGATGTCGCCGACGTCGTGACCCAGGCTGTCGTTGATCTGCCGGAAGCGGTCCATGTCGACGAGCAGGAAGGCGTAGGTGCTGCCGTCGCGGCGCGAGGCGGCGGTGGCCTCGGCCACGCTGTCGGCCAGCGCGGCGCGGTTGGGCAGCTGGGTCAGCGCGTCCTGGCGCACCATGGCCTCGATGCGGGCCTCGGCGGCAATGCGCTCGGTGAGGTCGCGGAAGGACCACACGCGGCCCTGCGAACGCCCGCCGCAGACCAGCGGCCGCGTCACGCGCTCGACGATCTGGCCGCTGTGCAAGGCCAGCCGGTCGGTGGCCACGGCCTGCGGCGTCTCGCGCAGCGCCTGCAGCCGGCTGGCATAGGCCGCGTGGTCGACGACGCTGCGCAGCAGCCAGCCCTGCACGGCGGCATCGTCGTCGCGCTGCAGCAGCTCGGTGGGCAGGCCCCATATTTCGGCAAAGCGCCGGTTGCAGGCGCTCATGCGGCCCGTCGCGTCGGTGACGAGGATGCCGTCGGCCGTGGCCTCGAGCGTGGCCTGCAGTTCGGCCAGCAGGGCTTCGCGCTCGGTCTCGGCACGGTGTTCGGCGCTGCGGTCGCACATCACCACCAGGGCGTGCGTGGCCGTGCCGTCGTCGGCGGGCAGCAGCCCGATGCTGCGGCTGACGTGCCGCAACTGCCCGCCGGCGGTGGCCACCACGGTGTCGGAGTGCAGCGGCCCCAGCGCGCCGCCGGCGGCCCACCACAGCTGGTCCTCGGGCGCGGGTGCCAGCGCCTCGGCCGGCTCGCCAACGAGCGCCGCGGCGTCGCGGCCGAACAAGGTGGCCGCCGCCGCGTTGGCGACGACCACGCGGCGACTGGGCAGCGCCACCACCCAGGCCGGGTGGGGCATGCCGCCCAGCAGGCACGCCCAGTCGGGCGCTTGGGTCACGCGGCGAACTCCATCGCCTGTGGTTCCTCGGACAAGGGCTCGAAGTAGTAGGCGACGCGTGGTCGCGGGTCGAGCGCCGAGAGCACGGCCGGCGGCAGCTTGGCCGCGGGCAGGCTGCGCCGGATGCCGATGTCGGGCTGGGTCTCCAGATCCACCAGCTGCGCACCCGAGCCGCCGGCGGCGCGCGGGTCGGGGCGCGCGCCGCCGCGGCCGTGAACCAGCACCAGTGGCTTCAGCGGGCGCGTCGAGTTGGCGCCCACGACCATGGCGTAGCGGTCGTCGGTGAGCTGCACCAGCGAGCCGGCCGGGTAGACACCCATCATGCGTATGAAGGCGTTGAGCACCGGCGGGTCGAAACGCGAACGCCCCTGCGCGAACAGCGTGGCCACGGCCTCGTGCGGCGTCAGTGCGAGGTTGCGCGAGCCCGGGTTGCACAGGTTGTCGTAGCGGTTGACGATGGCCACGATGCGGGCGCCCAGGCTCAGGCGGTCGGCCGGCAGGCGCAGCGGGAAGCCGCTGCCGTCAGCGTTTTCGTGGTGCTGCGCGATGACGGCCAGCGCGCCGGCGCTCAGCGCCATGCGCTTGCCCAGCAGCACACCCTTGGCGACGTGGTCGCGGTAGCCGTTGACCTCGGCGGCCGTG
This sequence comes from Leptothrix sp. (in: b-proteobacteria), assembly GCA_013822265.1. GTDB lineage: Bacteria > Pseudomonadota > Gammaproteobacteria > Burkholderiales > Burkholderiaceae_C > Rubrivivax. The sequence continues at coordinate 5,101 of PNKD01000084.1, read as the reverse complement.
AAGCCTTCCTCGGCGTGGCGCAGCCGCGTGGGCACGTCCTGCTTGCCGATGTCGTGCAGCAGTGCACCCACACCCACGTCGAGCATTTCCTCGGGGCCGAGCCCCAGCGTGCGGCCGATCAGCAAGGCGATCACCGCCACGTTGAGCCCATGCGCGGCACCGCGGTCGGCGCCCGTGCCGCAGACCAGGCGCACGCCCACGTCCTCGGCCGCCAGCATCTTGTCGAGCATGGCCTGCGTCAACGCCGTGGTGGTGCGCCCAGCCTGCTCGGGCTGCGTGTTCAGCAGTTCACCCACCTCGCGCAGCGACTTGGCGGCCTCGCTGTACTGCTGCTCGCAGCGCTGCGCTGCTCTGCGCTGCGCGGCCAGCCAGTCGTGTTCCCGTGAGGCGGCAAGTTGCGCGGGGTCGGCCACCGGCGCCCATGCGCCGACGGTGGCGCTGGCCGCGGGCACAGGCAGGCCGTCCTGACCGGCATCCGGCAGGTCGCTCTTGTGCGCGTCCCAGCGCACCCGCTCCAACCCCAGGCCACGGATCGTGGCGATCTCTTCCGCAGTCGCGATGCGGAATGCGGACAACGGAAATGGGTGCGACAGCCACCCACCGTCGAGGTGGACGTACATGCCTACACGCAAGTCTCTGACAGCGATCGTGCTGGTCATCTGGCTTCCCTGAACGAACCGGTGCGAACGGCTGCCGCCGCTCCCCCATGACAGCAGTTTTCGGGTGCCGACCGGCAAAACTTGAGGACGTGCGTCAGGGGCAGCCCGCTTGGGCGGCAGCGCGCGCGCCGCGCCGATCACGGTCGGCGCCCGAGACATCGCCGACGGCCGGCCCGTGTGGTCACGGGCCGGCCGTCGGGAGCTTCGTCGCTGAGCGCGTGTTTGCGGGCCATGGCCGGCCGTCGGGTGCGCCGGCTCGGGATAATCGATAAGACGAAATCCAGGGCGTCGTGGCCCCGAGCGCGGGCGCCCCCGAGACGCGCGTGGGACACTGTCGACCCCGTTCAGAAGGAGCCTGCCCCGTGATCCTGGAAATCGCCGACATCCGCATCCAACCCGGCCAGAATGCCGCTTTCGAAGAAGCCATTCAGCGCGGCCTGGACACCGTCATCGGCCGTGCGCAGGGTTTCAAGGGCGCCAAGGTCAACCGCGGCATCGAGAGCCCCGAGCGCTACATCCTGCAGGTCTTCTGGGACACGCTGGAAGACCACACCGTGCACTTTCGCGGCGGCCCGCTGTTCCCGCTGTGGCGCGGCACCGTCGGCCCCTTCTTCGCCGCGCCGCCGGTGGTCGAGCACTTCGACCTGGTGACCAAGTCGTGAGTGCCGCGGCCACGGCCGCCCCGGCCCCGCGGGCGGCGGCCATGGCCGCGGCGCAAGCGCACTTCGACAGCGGCGACTTCACCCGCGACCTGGCGCGCCGCGTCGCCCTCCGCACCGAGAGCCAGGACCCGACCTCGGGCCCGGCGCTGCAGGGCTACCTCGCCGACGAGATGGCGCCCTCGCTGGCCGCGCTGGGTTTCACCAGCAGCCTGCACGCCAACCCCGAGGCCGCCTACGGCCCACTGCTCATCGCCACGCGCCACGAGGGTGACCACCTGCCCACGGTGCTGGTCTACGGCCATGGCGACGTGATCCGCGGCCAGGACGCGAGCTGGACCCAGGGCCGGGGCCCGTGGACGCTGGCGCCCGACGGCGAGCGCCTCTACGGCCGCGGCACCGCCGACAACAAGGGCCAGCACAGCATCAACCTCGCCGCACTGGCACAGGTGATCGCTGTCCGCAACCAGGAAGGGCGCGCGCTCGGCTTCAACGTCAAGTGGCTGATCGAGACCGGCGAGGAAACCGGCAGCCCCGGCCTGGCCGCCTTCTGCACCGCACAGCGCGACGCGCTGGCCGCCGACGTGCTGATCGCCAGCGACGGCCCGCGCCTGCGCCGCGACCGGCCCACGGTGTTCCTGGGCTCGCGCGGCGTCGCCAACTTCGACCTCACGCTGACGCTGCGCGAAGGCGCGCACCACAGCGGCAACTGGGGCGGCCTGCTGCGCAACCCCGGCACGGTGCTGGCCAACGCCATCGCCTGCCTGGTCGACGGCCGCGGCGTCGTGCGCGTGCCGGCGCTGCGCCCGCCGACGATACCGGCCAACGTGCGCGCGGCGCTGGCCGGCCTGCAGTTCGGCGGCGAGCCCGGCGACCCCGAGGTCGACGCCGACTGGGGCGAACCCGGCCTGAGCCCGGCCGAACGCGTGATCGCCTGGAACACGCTGGAGGTGCTGGCCATGGTCACCGGCAACCCCGCTTTCCCGGTCAACGCCATCCCGGCCAGTGCCAAGGCGGCGATGCACATGCGTTTCGTCGTCGGCACCGACGTGTCGCGGCTCCAGGCCGCGGTGCAGGCCCATCTGGCCGAGCACGGCTTCGGCGATGTCGAGGTGAGTGAGCCCATGGTCATGAACGCCACCCGGCTGGACCCCGACAACGCCTGGGTGCGCTTCACGCTGGCCAGCATCGAGCGCAGCACGGGCAAGGTGCCGGCGTTGCTGCCCAACCTGGGCGGCAGCCTGCCCAACGACGTCTTCGCCGACATCCTGGGCCTGCCCACGGTGTGGGTGCCGCACAGCTACGCCGCCTGCTGCCAGCACGCGCCCGACGAACACCTGCTGGTGCCGGTGGTGCGCGAGGCCCTGGCGCTGATGACGGGGCTGTTCTGGGACCTCGGCGAGCAGGCTGCCGGCCTGCCACGGCGCGCGGCCTGAGCGCGCTGGCGACGCGATGCTGCGCACGCTCAAGGACCTGTTCGACAGCCTGCTGGCGCCGCCGCAGGCCACCGCCACGCCGGCCGCCGCGGCGCACCGCCTGCAGCTCGCCACGGCGGTGCTGCTGGTGGAGGTGATGCGCGCCGACGCCACCCTGGGCGACGCCGAGCGCGAGGCCGTGCTGGCCACGCTGCGCAGCCGCTTCGCGCTGGCCGACGACGAGGCCGACCGGCTGCTGGAACTGGCGCGCCACACCGCCCACCACGCTGTCGACTTCCACACCTTCACTTCGGCGCTGAACGAACAGCTCGACCACGACCAGAAGGTGAAACTGCTCGAGGACCTGTGGGCCGTGGCCTACGCCGACGGCCAGCTCGCCGCACACGAGCGGCACGTGATGTGGCGCATCGCCGACCTGCTGCACGTGCCGCATGGCGCCTACATCAACGCCAAGCTGCGCGCCAAGGCGGCGGCGGGCGGCTGAGCCGCCTGGGGCCGCGCCTGCCTCAGGCCGGCAAGGTCAAGGTCACGGTCGTGCCCTGCCCGGGCGTGCTCGCCACCGCCACCGTGCCGCGGTGCAGTTCGACGATGCGCCTGACGATGGTCAGCCCCAGGCCCTTGCCTTCTTCGCTGGTGGCCGGCGCCACGCTCGCGCGCGCCTGGTAGAGGCGGTCGAAGAGGTGCGGCAGGTCGGCCGCGGCGATGCCGCAGCCGGTGTCGGCCACGGCCACGCGCACGCCGCCGGGCTGCGGCGACGCCGTCACGCCGATGCGGCCACCGGCCGGCGTGTGCTTCAGGGCGTTGTCGAGCAGGTTGGCCAGCGCGCGCTCGAAGAGCTCGACGTCGACCTCGGCCACCAGCGGCGCGCCGCCCTCGGGGCTGAACGCCAGCACCAGGCCCTGCTGGGCGGCGCGGGCGGCAAAACGCAGCGTGATGTCGTCCAGCACCTCGGCCAGGTCCAGCCGCATCGGCTTGAGCCTGAACTCGGGCTCGTCCAGCAAGGCCAGGTCGCCCAGCGAGCGCACCATGCCCGCGGCGTTGCGCGTGTTGCGCAGCGCCACCTCCACCAGCTGGCGGTCGGCGGCGCGTGCCGGGTCGCCCTGCCAGCGCGCGTCCAGCGTCTCCAGGCAGGCCACGGTGGCGGTGAGCGGGCTGCGCAGGTCGTGGCTGAGGTTGCTGACGCTCTCGCGGCGAAAGCGGTCGAGCCGGCTGAGTTCGTCCCACTGCTGACGCAGCGTCGCCAGCAGGGCGTGAAAGCCGCCGCGCAGGCGGCCGAACTCGTCGGACGTGCCCGCGTCAGGCGGCGGCGCGGGCACGCCGGCGGTCATGCTGAAGCCCTCGCGCGCGGCCATCGCCACCTCGTCGCTGAGCACACGCAGCGGCCGCGTCACGGTGACGATGATCCAGGCCGCCAGCGCCGTCATGAAGAGGATCACGCCCAGCGCCGAGGCCAGCGCCGGCGAGGCCAGGCTGCCCAGCAGCAGGGCCGCACGCGGCGCCGGCAGCCCGGGCTTGCGGCAGACGAGGTAGAGGTAGCCCTCGGCGTCGCTCGACGGCCGGATCACGCTGCGCCGGAGCATGCGTGCGGCAACGACGGCGTCGGCGTCCATGTACTCGGGGTCGTCGCCCATCACATAGGCGGCGCTGCCGTCGGCGCGGTTGGCCGCGGCCGCGGCGGCGCGCACCGGCGCCAGCGCCACCTTGAAGCCCGCGGGCAGCTCCATGCGGCCGGTGCTGGCCAGCACCGCGCCCTCGGCGTCGAGCAGGTAGAGCTGGCTGTTGGGCTCGAACAGCAGCAGGCTGCGCAGGAAGTTGCCGAAGGCCTCGGGGTTGCTGCGCTGCTGCTCGAGCAGGTCGTCGTGCTGCGCCACCACACGCGCCAGGAAGGCGTCGCCGCGCTGCCAGGTGCCTTCGTGCTCGAAGCGCTGGAAGGCCAGTGCCACGGCCAGCAGCACGCCCGCGGCGGTGGCCAGGCCGGTGAGAAAAACCGTCAGCGCCAGGCGCAGGCGGACCGTCATCGCGGCGCGTCACGCATCTTGTAGCCGGCGCCGCGCACGGTGAGGATGAATCGCGGCTGCATCGGGTCCTGCTCGAGCTTGGCGCGCAGGCGGTTGATGTGCGTGGTCACGGTGTGCTCGTAGCCTTCGTGCGAGTAGCCCCACACCGCGTCGAGCAGCTGCGCGCGCGAGAACACCTGCCCGGGGTGGCGGGCAAAGTGCAGCAGCAAGTCGAACTCCAGCGCCGTGAACTCCAGCGCGCGACCGCCCACGCGGGCCTCGCGGCGGCCGGGTTCGATCTCGAGTTCGCCGTTGCGCAGCACGGCCTGCGCCGCGCCCGGTGCCTGCGC
>PNKD01000083.1 GCA_013822265.1 Leptothrix sp. (in: b-proteobacteria) | reverse complement strand
CTGCTGATCGACGAGATCGACAAGGCCGACATCGAGTTTCCGAACGACCTGCTGCGCGAGATCGACCGCATGGAGTTCTACGTCTACGAGACGCGCGAACTCGTCAAGGCGCGCCACCGCCCCCTTGTCTTCATCACCAGCAACAACGAGAAGGAGCTGCCGGACGCGTTTCTGCGCCGGTGTTTCTTCCACTACATCAAGTTCCCCGAGGCCGAGACGATGCGCGCCATCGTCGACGTGCACTTCCCCGGCCTCAAGCAGGCGCTGCTGGCGCAGGCGCTGAAGACCTTCTACGACATCCGCAGCCTGCCCGGGCTGAAGAAGAAGCCCAGCACCAGCGAGCTGCTCGACTGGCTCAAGCTGCTGGTGGCCGAGGACATCCCGCTCGAGGCGCTGCAGAGCAGGGACGACAAGGTGGCGATACCGCCGCTGGTGGGCGCGCTGCTGAAAAACGAGCAGGACGTGACGCTGTTCGAGAAGCTGGTCTTCATGCAGCGCCACAACCGCTGAAGCTCCTGCACTTGCCGATTGCATTTTCGCGACGATATACTGTAAAAATGTACAGCCCCAAACGCGAACACTCGCCCCAACTTGAGCTGGCCGAGGTGACTCGACTCAAGCGCGACGCCAAGGTGCGCATCGAGTGCTGTGACAACATCGGTTTCATGCGCGGTCTGGCAGACGAGTCCGTTCAGCTCGTCGTCACTTCTCCACCGTACAACATCGGCAAGTCATATGAGAAACGCACGTCGCTGGAGCGCTACGTAGAGGGCCAAGCGCAAGTCATCGCGGAGTGTGTGCGGCTGCTGGCACCAAGCGGGTCCATCTGCTGGCAGATCGGTAATCACATTGGCGACGACGGCGAAGTGTTTCCCTTGGACATCGTGCTGTACCCGATCTTCAAGCAGCACGGCATGAAGCTTCGCAATCGCATCGTCTGGCACTTCGAGCACGGTTTGCACTGCACAAAACGCCTCTCCGGGCGGCACGAGACGATCCTCTGGATGACAAAGTCGGACGACTACATCTTCGATGTCGATCCGATTCGCGTGCCGGCGAAGTACCCGCAGAAGAAGCACTTCAAAGGGCCTCGGAGAGGTGAACTGTCGGGCAATCCGATGGGAAAAAATCCTTCTGACGTATGGGTCATTCCCAATGTCAAGTCAAACCACGTCGAGAAGACCGCGCACCCTTGCCAATTCCCTGTTGAACTGGTCGAGCGTCTGGTGCTGTCAATGACACGCCCAAATGACGTGGTTCTGGACCCGTACATGGGCGTCGGCTCGACGGCGGTTGCAGCCATCATGCACGGGCGCACTGCGTTGGGCTGCGACATCAGCAGCGGGTACGTTGAAATCGCTTGGGACCGTGTGCACTCGTGGCGCGCGGGCACTCTCCGCACGCGCCCCATGAACCGCCCCGTCTACGACCCGACGCTGCCGCTCGGTGGACACGGCGCATGAAAATCGCAGCGACGTACTCGCACCTCAATGGTCTTGAGTATCTGATGGTTCACCATCAAACTCTTTGGGCCGAAGTGCAAGCTGTAATCGCTGGCGTCAATGCCCAGTCGTGCAGGACCAAAGTTAGCAAAGAGAAGACGATGCCGGGCCGTCTGCTCTACAGCCCGAAAGACTTGAACGCGGCATTCAAGGCACTGCTGCAGCAGTGCGGATGGCAGGAGTCGCGCTACGACTATTGGGTCACCGACGATGAGCAACTCATCCGAAAGACGATGTCGCTGCCAGCGAAGGAGCAGAAGGCATTGATAACGAATGCTGGGCGAACGCCGCTGAAGAGCCATAACCAGACCGACTTTGTGAAAGATCGCGTAGCAATAGAGGTGCAGTTCGGCAAGTACGCATTCGTCGCCTATGACTTATTCGTCAAGCACATGGCGTTCTACATCGGCGACCGAATTGATGTCGGAGTCGAGATACTTCCCATGAAGACTCTTGAACAACAGATGTCGTCTGGCGTTCCCTGGTACGAGGGGGAGTTCTACAACGTGATTCGGCAGGGACGGGGGGTACCGGCCGTACCGCTGGTGATGATTGGGATTGAGCCTTGAGCTGGCCCGGCCCGGTGACACTCACCGGGACGTACGCCCGGCTCGAGCCCTTGTCCGTCGCGCACCACGATGCGCTGTGCGCGGCCACGCGCGACGGCGAGCTCTGGAAGCTCTGGTACACGGCCGTGCCCTCGCCCGAGGGCATGGCGGCCGAGATCGAGCGCCGGCTGGCGCTGCGGGCCACGGGTTCGATGCTGCCCTTCACGGTGTTCGACGCCGCCGGCCGCGTCGTCGGCATGACGACCTACATGCATGTCGACGCCAAGCACCGCCGCGTCGAGATCGGCAGCACCTGGACGGCCGCCAGCGCCCAGCGCACGGCGTTGAACACGGGCGCCAAGCGCCTGCTGCTGGCACATGCATTCGAAGCGCTCGACTGCATCGCGGTCGAGTTCCGCACCCACCGCCTCAACCTGCAGAGCCGGCGCGCCATCGAGCGCCTGGGCGCGCAGCTCGACGGCGTGCTGCGCGCCCATCAGCGCGGCGCCGACGGTGCGCTGCGCGACACCGCCGTCTACAGCATCACGGCGGCCGAATGGCCTACGGTGCGATCGCACCTCGACGGGTTGTTGAACAAGCCGCGCTGACCACGAGTCCCAAGCGGCAACTATGGAGACCCCCATGAGCAGGAAGAAGAACATCACCGTCGAAGACCTCTGGCAGGTCGAGCGACTGGGCACGCCCAGCCTGGCGCCCGACGGCGCGCAGGCGGTGGCGTCGCTGACGAGTTTCTCGATGGAGGAGAACAACTCGAGCTCGTCGCTGTGGCTGCTGTCGACGCTGGGCGGCGAGCCGCGCCGCCTGACGAGCTGCGGCGACAAGGACGGCCAGCCGCGCTGGAGCCCGCGCGGCGACCTCATCGCCTTCAGCGCCAAGCGCGAGCAGCAGGGCGTGAAGGACGGCGAGACCCAGCTCTACGTCATCGCGCCCGACGGCGGCGAGGCGCGCCGCGCCGCCGAGGTGGCCACCGGCGTCGGCGGCTTTCGCTGGTGCCCCGACGGCAAGCGCCTGGTCCTCATCAGCTGGGTCTGGCCCGAGCTGAAGGGCAGCAAGGCGCAGGCCAAGAAGCACAAGGAATTCAAGGAACGCAAGGAGAGCGGCTACGTCACCAGCGAGTCGCAATACCGCCACTGGGACCAGAACCTGCCGATGGGCCGCGTGCCCCACCTGCACCTGCTGGAGCTGGGCAAGGACGGCGCGCCGGGCAAGGTGCGCGACCTCTTCGAGGGCACGGGCTACGAGCTCGGCCGCGCCGACCCCTCGGCCGACCACTTCGACATCTCGCCCGACGGCCGCCGCCTCGTCTTTGCCTTCGACCCGGCGCCCGAGAAACGCATCGACGGCCGCTATGCGCTGGCCGAGATGGACCTGCGGTCGGGCAAGGTGCAGGTGCTGGTGCAAGACCCCGAGTTCGACCTCGGTGCCCCCGTCTACAGCCCCGACGGCGACCGCATCGCCTTCACCGCCAGCCACCAGGCCGTCAAGCACACCATGCCTTCGCAGCTGGCGGTGTGGGATCGCGGCGAGAACAGCTGGGACATCGTCAGCGGCGAATGGGACCACGCCGTGCACGCCCCGCTGCTGTGGGAGGAAGACGGCCAGGCCGTGCTGCTGCCGGCCGAGCAGAAGGGCCGCACCCACCTGTGGCGCTTCGACCTGCCCGATCGCCGCGCCGAAGTGGTCGTGCACGGCGGCTGGGTGGGCGGCTACGACAAGGCCGCCGGCACGCTGGTGACGCTGGCCGACAGCTCGCTGCACCCGGCCCGCCTGCACGCCCACCTGCCCGGCGAAGCGCCGCGCCGCATGGAGAATTTCAACGACAAGCTGCTGGCCGGCTGGGCCTTCGGCCGGGTCGAGGAGGTGTGGATCAAGGGAGCGTCATCCAAGACTTCGGCCGACCCCCACGCCGCCGTGGGCGACGACGTGCAGATGTGGGTCGTCTACCCGCCCGGCTTCGACGCCAAGAAGAAGTACCCGGTGATGCACAGCATCCACGGCGGGCCCCACACCGGGCCCGGCGACAACTGGCACTACCGCTGGAACCTGCAGGTCTTCGCCGCCCAGGGCTACGTGGTGGCCAGCGTCAACTACCACGGCTCGTCGGGCTTCGGTTTCGCCTTCCTCGACAGCATCACGCACCGCTGGGGCGAGCTCGAGCTGCAGGACATCGAGGCCGGCACCGACTGGCTGCTGCAGCACCGCTGGGCCGACCCGAAACGCGTCTTCGCCACCGGCGGCAGCTACGGCGGCTACATGGTGGCCTGGATGAACGCGCACGCGCCGGCGGGCCGCTACCGGGCCTACGTCTGCCACGCCGGCTGCTACGACTGGGTGGGCATGTTCGCCGACGACGCCTGGAGCTGGCACGCCAAGGAACTGGGCGACTGGTACTGGGACGACATGATGCGCGTGCACTCGCAGAGCCCGCACGCCTACGCCGCCACGATGAGCACGCCCACGCTGGTGATCCACGGCGCGCTCGACTACCGCGTGCCCGACGCCCAGGGCCTGGCCTACTACAACACGCTCAAGGCGCGCGGCATAGCCGCGCGGCTGCTGTGGTTCCCCGACGAGAACCACTGGATCCTCAAGCCGCGCAACAGCCGCATGTGGTTCGGCGAGTTCTTCGACTGGCTCAAGCGCCACGACACCGCCAGGCGCAAGCGCAACGCCTGATCAATGCCTGCGCCGGGCGGGCGCGCGACAATGAAACGCTGCCCGCCCCTTGCCGCAGCCCGGCCTCCATGCTGATCAACTTCTTCTACACGCTGCGCGCGGCCAAGCTGAAGGTCTCGGTCAAGGAGTTCCTGACCCTGCTCGAGGCGCTGCAGGCCGGCGTCATCGACGGCGACGGCGGCCCCACCGTCGACAGCTTCTACTACCTGGCCCGCGCCAGCCTGGTCAAGGACGAGGCCCATTTCGACAAGTTCGACCGCGCCTTCGCCGCCTACTTCAAGGGCGTCGAACTGCTCACCGACTTCACCCAGGACGTGCCGCTCGATTGGCTGCGCAAGACGCTGGAGCTCGAGCTCGGCCCCGAGCAGAAGGCGGCGATCGAGAAGATGGGCTGGGACGAGCTGATGGAGACGCTGAAGAAACGCTTCGAGGAACAGAAGGACCGCCACGAGGGCGGCAACCGCATGATCGGCACCGGCGGCACCAGCCCCTTCGGCGCCTACGGCTACAACCCGCAGGGCATACGCATAGGCCAGGACAAGGGGCGCAACAAGAGCGCGGTGAAGGTGTGGGACCAGCGCGCCTACAAGGACTACGACGACACCAAGGAACTCGGCACGCGCAACATCAAGGTCGCGCTGCGGCGGCTGCGGCGCTTTGCGCGCGAGGGCGCGGCCGACGAACTCGACCTCGACGACACCATCCACAGCACGGCGGCCAACGCCGGCCTGCTCGACATCAAGATGGTGCCCGAGAGGCACAACAAGGTGGGTGTGCTGCTGCTGATGGACGTCGGCGGCACGATGGACGAGCACATCCACCGCGTCGAGGAACTCTTCTCGGCCACCAAGACCGAATTCAAGCACCTCGAGTTCTTTTACTTCCACAACTGCGTCTACGACTTCATGTGGAAGAACAACCGCCGCCGCTTCAGCGAGAAGCACGCCACCTGGGACGTGATCCGCAAGTACAACAAGGACTACAAGCTGATCTTCGTCGGCGACGCCACGATGAGCCCCTACGAGATCCTGCAGCCCGGCGGCAGCGTCGAATACAACAACGAGGAAGCCGGCGCGGCATGGCTGCAGCGGCTGACGAATGCGTTCCCGAAGTTCGCGTGGATCAACCCCGAACCCGCCGGTGTCTGGCAGTACCGCCAGAGCATTGCGATCGTCCAGCAGTTGATGAACCAGCGCATGTTCCCGCTGTCGCTGGCCGGTCTCGAAGGCGCGATGCGGCTGCTGGGCAAATGAAGCGGCTGCGCCGAGGCGGGGCTGTGCTGCTGGCCGCACTGGCCGGCGCGGTGCTGGCCGGCTGCGCCAGCCTGGGCGCGCCTGCGTCGGCACCAGCCGACACGCCCTCTGCATCGGCGTCCGCCGCATCCGCCGCGGCCAGCGCGCCGAGCGCCTTCGAGCTCGTCCCGCCGGCCGGGTTCGAGCAGCAGTCGCCGACGCTGGGCGTGCAGGTCGAGATCGACGCGCCGGGCAGCCTCAAGGCCCTGCTCGAACGCCACCTCGACCTGGTGCGGCTGGGCCGCATCGAGCGCAGCGAGGTCGAAGACAGCGAGTGGGCGCGCCTGACCGATGCCGCGCCGGCCCAGGTGCGCGAGCTGCTGCAGACCGAGGGCTACTTCGCGCCGCAGGTCAGCGTCGAGCGCACGCCGGGGCGCGGCGCCGGCCTGGCCGACCGCGTGCGGCTGGTCGTGGTGCCGGGCCAGCGTGTGCGTGTCAAGCGGCTCACGCTCGAGGCCCAGGGCCCGCTGGAGCGCACTGCCGCCGAGGGCGACGCCTACGCCCGCGGCGTGCTCGACGCCTGGCGCGCCGACTGGCCGATGGCCGAGGGCGAGGAGTTCCGCAATGCCGACTGGAGCGAGGCCAAGGCCTCGGCGCTGGCGCGGCTGCGCGCGGCCGGCTACGCCACCGCCAGCTGGGTGGGTACCGGCGCGCAGGTCGACGGCCAGGCCGGCACGGTGCGCCTGTTCCTGGTCGTCGACAGCGGACCGCTGTTCCGCTACGGCCAGCTCGACATCGAGGGCCTGGTGGTGCACGACCGCGACACCGTGATGCACCTGGCCAACGTGCCGCCCGGCGCACCGGTGACGGAGACCCTGCTGCTCGACTTCCAGGACCGGCTGCACAAGTCGGGACTGTTCGAGAGCGTCAGCGTCACGCTCGACCCCGACGCGGCGCGCGCCGACAGTTCGCGCGTCATCGCGCGCCTGCGCGAGGCGTCGCTGCAGGTCTATACCCTGGGCGTCGGCGCCAGTGCCAACACCGGGCCGCGGGCCTCGGTCGAGCACACCTACCGCCGCGTCTTCGGCTTTGCCGCGGCCTCGCGCAACAAGATCGAGTGGGGTTCCAAGCGGCAGTTCTGGGAGGGCGAGATCAGCACCCATCCCGGCCGGGGCCTCTACCGTAACCTGCTCGGCGGCACGGTCGAGAACCTCGAGTCCGATTCCGACGTCGTGCTGTCGCAGCGCGCACGGCTGGGGCGCACGCAGGACGGAAGGCGCATCGAGCGGCTGTACTTCGTCGAGGCCGAGCGCTCGCGCCGCACCACGGTGGCGGGCGACCGCGGCAACGCGTTCGCGCTGTCGCTGAACTACCACGGCGTCTGGCGTGAACTGGACAGCGTGGTGCTGCCCACCGAAGGCTTCACCTTCGCCGCCCAGGTGGGCGCGGGCCGCTCGCGCGGCACCGATGCACGCAGCGGCACCTTCGAACGCGCCTATGCACGTTTCACCGGCTACATGCCGCTGGGGCGCGCCTGGTACGGCCAGGCGCGCCTCGAGGCCGGGCAGGTGTTCCTGGACACCGGCATGGTCGTGCCCGACTCGCAGAAGTTCCGCGCCGGCGGCGACGACTCGGTGCGCGGCTACGGCTTCCGCACGCTCGGCCCCATCGTCGACGGCGCCGTGGGCAGCGGCAAATCGATGTACACCGCCAGCATCGAGCTGGCACGGCCGATCAGCGCCAACCTGCCTTCGGTCTGGGGCGCGGTCTTCGTCGACGCCGGCAACGCCGCCGACAGCTTTGCCCAGCTCGAGCCGGCGGTGGGCCTGGGCGTGGGCGTGCGCTGGCGCAGCCCGGTGGGCCCGCTGCGCGTCGACTGGGCCTGGGGCCGCGAGACGCGCAAGTCGCGCCTGCACTTCAGCATCGGCATCGCCTTCTGATGCCCGCCGTGACCGCGCCGTGAGCACCGACACGCCCCAAGCCGCCACGCCGCCGCCGGGCCCGCCGCTGCTGGCGCCGGCGCGGCCGGTGCGCACGGTGCTGTCGCTGCTGTCGCCGCTGCTGGCCATCGTGGCGCTGACGCTGGCGCTGGTGCTCGGTGCCGCCGCCGGCGTGCGCTGGCTGCTGGCCACCGAGGCCGGTTCGGCCTGGCTGCTGCGCCACCTGCCGGGGGTGGAGCTGCAGGGTTTCGAGGGCGCGCTGGCGGGCCCGAGCTGGCGCGCCGAGCGCCTGCGCCTGCGCTGGGCAGGCGGCACGCAAGGGCTGTTGATCGAAGGCCTGAGCGCCGAGGGCCTGCAGTGGCGGTGGCGGCCGCACGCCGACGCCTGGCTGGGCCTGCACGCGGCGTCGCTGGCAGCGCGCTCGGTCAGCGTGCAGACCGGCCCGCCCGGCCCGCGCCCCGTCGTCATGCCCGCGGCACTGCGGCCGCCGCTGGCACTGCGCATCGACGCGGTGAAGGTCGAGCAGCTGGTCTTCGACGACACCGCGCCGCTGCGCGCGCTGCACCTGGCCGGGCTCAGCCTCGACCCGCGCGAGGGCGCGCGCCACCAGCTGGCCGGGTTCGAGCTGCAGGGCCAGGGCGTGCTCGTCGCCGGCGCGGCCACGCTGGCCAACGCCGCGCCCTTTGCCGTCACGGCCCAGGCCACGCTGCGGCCAGCGCTGGACGGCGACGCCCCGGCCTGGGCGGCCGTCGCGCGCGCCCAGGGCCCGCTGGCCGACATCGACCTGCAGGCGACGCTGCGCGGGCGCCCCAGGGGCCCGCAGGCGGCGCCCATGCTCGACCTGCGCGCCGGCCTGCGCCCGTTGCAGGCCTGGGTGCTGGGCAGCCTGCAATTGCGTACCGAAGCACTCGACCTCGCCGCCCTCTCGCCCCTGGCGCCGCTGACGCGGCTCGGCGGCCAGGCCACGCTGCAGGGCGGCAGCCAGGGCAGCCCGCTGCGCGCCGAGGTGCGGCTGACCAACGGCCTGCCCGGGCGCTGGAACGAAGGCCGGCTGCCGCTGCAGTCGCTGCAGCTCGACCTCGGCGGCCAACGCCAGCAGCCCGACCGCGTCGAGCTGAGCCGCTTCGAACTCGTGCTGGCCGACGCTGCCGGCGGCGCCGGCCGCTGGAGCGGCAACGGCGAATGGCAGGGCCACACGCTGGCGCTGGAAACGCGCATCGAGCAGCTGAAGCCGCAGCGCCTGGACGGCCGCGCCGCCGCGATGACGCTGACCGGGCCGGTGGCGCTGTCGCTGCGCGGCCTGCCCTCGCCCGACTGGCAGGCCACCACCGCCGCCCCGCCGCCGCAGGTGCGATGGAAGCTGGCCCTGCAGGGCCTGATCGACGGCACGCCGCGGCCCGTGCAGCTGCAACTGGAGGGCAGCGCCGACGACAACCGGTTCGAGCTCGCGCGCGCCACGGCGCAAAGCGGGGAGGCCGTGGCCGAATTGACCGCCCACCTGAGCCGCGCCGGCCGCGGCGAGTGGGCGCTGGCCACCGCCGGCCAGGTCACCGACTTCGACCCGCTGCCGTGGTGGCCTGGCGAGGCCGGTGGCGCCTGGCGCAAGGGCCCGCACCGCCTGTCGGGCGACTGGAAGCTCGAGCTGCGCCTGCCCGGCAACGCCAACCGCCTGCCGCTGGTCGAACTGGCGCAGCGGTTGGCCGGCAACGGTGCGCTGCACGTGCGGCGCTCGGTGCTGGCCGGCGTGCCGCTGGCCGCCGACCTGACGCTCGACTACAAGCCGGCCGCCGCGCCCATGCCGGCGACGCTGGCGGCCGAGTTGCAGCTCGGCGGCAACCGGCTGCGCCTGGAGGGCCGCGGCGACCCCGCCGGCAGCGGCGGCGGCGACCGCTGGCGGCTGGAGCTGGACGCCGCGACGCTGGCCACGCTGGCGCCGCTGGCACAGCTGCACCCGGCGCTGGCCGAGTGGGCGCCACGCCGCGGCAGCGCCGCCGCCACGCTGGCCGCCGACGGCCGCTGGCCGGCGATGCGCACCGAGGGCAGCGCGCGCCTGACCCAACTGCAGGCCGGCGCGCTGCGCGTGGCGCGCGGCACGGCCGACTGGGGGCTGGACACCGGCGGCGCGCAGCCGCTGGCGATGAAACTCGACCTCGCCGACATCGCCTACGGCGGGCGGCGCGCCGACCATCTGCGCGCCGACCTGCGTGGCACGCTCGCCGAGCACCAGATCGACATCTCCGGCGCTGCACCGCTGGTGCCGCCCGCGGCGGTCGAGCGCGTGCTCGGCATCCGGGTGCAATCGGGCACGCGCGCGCAGATGCAGGCCCAGGGGCGGTGGCTGCCGGATCCCGCCGCGCCGGGCGGCGGCAGGGCCGGCGGCGTGGCCGGTGGCACGGGTGATGGCGGGCGCTGGGATGCGCGCATCCAGCGCCTGATCGTCGGCTCGTGGGACGGCGGCAGCGACACCGCGCCGCCGGCCTCGGGCTGGATGGAGGCCCGCGACCTGCGCGCCGAATTCCAGTTCGCCGCCGACGGGCGGCTGCTGGCGTTGCGCGCCGAGCCCGGCCGCGTGCAGCTGGCCGATGCCATCGCGTTGCGCTGGGACGATGTCGACGTCGACCTGCGCGGCGAGCAGCCCCGGCTGCGGCTGCGTGCCGACGTCGAGTCCTTCCCGCTCGCACCGCTGCTGGCGCGGCTGCAGCCCGGCTTCGGCTGGGAAGGCGACCTGCGGCTGGGCGCGCGCATCGACGTGCGCGCGGCCGAGAAGATGGACGCCGAGCTGGTCTTCGAGCGCCTCGACGGCGACCTGCACGTCAAGGGCAGCGAAGGCACGCAACTGCTGGGGCTGAGCGAGTTTCGGCTCGCCGTCTCGGCGCACGAGGGGCAATGGGTCTTCACGCCGCTGTTCCACGGCCGCAGCCTGGGCCAGCTGGCGGGCCAGCTGCAGGTGCAAAGCACCGCCGGGCGCCGCTGGCCTCACCGCGACGACGTGGTCTCGGGCCAGGTGGTGGCGCGCGTCGCCGACATCGGCATCTGGGGCGCCTGGGTGCCGCCGGGCTGGCGCCTGAACGGCAGCATCGCCACCACCGCCACGGTCTCGGGGCCCTTCGGCAAGCCGCTGCTCGACGGCGTGCTCGCCGGCAACGGCCTGGGCGTACGCAACCCGCTGCAGGGTGTCAACGTGCGCGACGGCCAGGTGCTGATCAGGCTGGCCGGCGACGTCGCCAACATCGAGCGCTTCACGTTGCGCGGCGGCGACGGCAGCGCCACCGTCAGCGGCAGCGCGCAGCTGGCCGGGCAGCCGTCGGCACGCTTGCAGCTCCGGGCCGATCACTTCCGGCTGCTGGGCCGCGTCGACCGCATGGTCACGGCCAGCGGCAACGCCGAGCTGCTGCTGGGCAGCGACCGCACGCAGCTCGACGGCAAGTTCGTCATCGACGAGGGGCTTTTCGACGCCAGCCGTACCAACGCGCCCACGCTGGACGATGACGTGACGCTGCGCCGCAACGGCGACGGCCTGGAGGCGCGCGCCGAGACCACCGCGGCCGCGCCGCAGCGGCCCTTCGTGATGGCGCTGGGCATCGACCTCGGCGAGAAGGTGCGCATCCGCGGCCGCGGCCTCGAGACCGGGTTGCGCGGCCAACTGCGCCTGGGCGCGCCAGCCGGCAAGCTGGCCATCACCGGCACCATCAACACCGACGGCGGCACCTACGCCGCCTACGGCCAGCAGCTGGAGATCGAGCGCGGCATCGTGGCTTTCAGCGGCCCGCCCGACAACCCGCGCCTGGACGTGCTGGCGCTGCGCCCCAACATCGACCAGCGCGTGGGCGTGGCCATCACCGGCAACCTGCTCACGCCACGGGTGCGGTTGTTCAGCGAGCCCGAGATGAGCGACTCGGAAAAGCTCTCCTGGCTGGTGCTGGGGCGCGCCCCCGACGGCCTGGGCCGCACCGACACCGCGTTGCTGCAGCGCGCCGCGGTGGCGCTGCTGGCGGGCGAGGGCCAGGCGCCGACCGACGCGTTGATGAAGAGCCTGGGCATCGACGAGATTTCGCTGCGCCAGAGCGAAGGCGACGTGCGCCAGACCGTCGTGACCATCGGCAAGCAACTCAGCCGGCGCTGGTACCTCGGCTACGAACGGGGCGTCAACGCCACCACCGGCACCTGGCAGCTGATCTACCGCATCGTCCAGCGTTTCACGCTGCGCGCGCAGAGCGGGCTGGACAGCGCCATCGACGTCATCTGGACCTGGCGCATGCAGGAAACGCCGGCCGATGCGGGCACGAGGAAGGTCACGGTGGTGCCGCGCTGAGCCGGCGATGGTGGTGCGGCGGCAGTGGTGCGGCTGGCAGGAATCGAACCTGCGGCCCTCTCCTTAGGAGGGAGATGCTCTATCCACTGAGCTACAGCCGCGCGGACGCAGTGTAGCAACGCACTTTCGCGCTCAGGCGGCAGGCCTCACGCGGGCGCCGGCGCCCGCAGCGCTCGGCTGAGCATCACCACCGGGATCAGGCCCACGGCGACGATGGCCAGCGAGGGCAGCGCCGCCTCGGCCAGACGCTCGTCGCGGGCGAGGTTGTAGGCCACCACGGCCAGCGTGTCACTGCCGAAGGGGCGCAGCACCAGCGTGGCGGGCAGCTCCTTCATGACGTCGACGAAGACCAGCAGCGCCGCGGCCAGCGCTGAGCGTTTGAGCAGCGGCAGGTGCAGCTGGCTGAACAGCCGCCAAGGGCCGCTGCCCAGCATGCGCGCGGTCTCGTCGATGGCCGGCGGCACGCGGGCGTAGCCGGCCTCCACCGTCTGCAGCGCCACGGCCGAGAAGCGCACCAGGTAGGCGTAGAGCAGGCCGAAGGCGGTGCCGGTGACCAGCGCTGCCACGCCGGCCTGCGGGAAACGCGCCTGCAGCCAGCCCGCCGGCAGCAGGATGCCCACCGCGATGACGGCGCCCGGCACCGCGTAACCCAGCGAGAGCACACGCGCGGCGGCGCGCAGCGGCGCGCTGCCCGCCCCGCCCTGCCCGCGCAGCGCGAAGCCCAGCGCCAGCGCCAGCGCGGTGGCGGCCAGCGCCGCCGTGCCGGCCAGGCGGAAGCTGGCCGACGCCCAGCCGACGAAACGCGCCCAGGGCAGGCCGAACTCGCCCAGTTGCGCTTCCTGCCACAGCATGCGCGCCAGCCACAGCACCGGCAGCACGAAACCCAGCAGCACCGGCACCGCGCAGACGCCGAAGGCCAGCGCCGCCGGCACGCCACGCAGCAGCAGCGGGCGCGCCTCGGTGCCGCCGCTGCCAGACCCGCTGCTCGCGAAACGCAGCCTGCGCTGCGCCGTGCGCTCGGCCATCAGCAGCGCGCCCACGACAAGAAGCAGCACCGCCGCCAGCTGCGCCGCGGCGGTGCGGTCGTTCATCACCAGCCAGGCCTTGTAGATGCCGGTGCTGAAGGTCGAGAGGCCGAAAAAGGCGCCCACGCCGTAGTCGGCCAGTGTCTCCATCAGCGCCAGCGCGGTGCCCGCAGCGATGGCCGGCCGCGCCATCGGCAGCGCCACCTGCAGCACGCGGCGGCGCATCGGCGCGCCGAGCAGCCGCGCGGCCTCCATCAGCCGCACCGCGCGCTCGCCCAGTGCTGCGCGCACCAGCAGGTAGACGTAGGGGTAGAGGCACAGCACGAACAGCATCACGGCGCCCCAGAAGCTGCGCACGTCGGGCCAGAGCGAAGTTCTCGCGCCGCGCAACCCGAGCGCCTCGCGCAGCCCCGTCTGCAGCGGGCCGCTGAACTGCAGCGCGTCGGTCCAGGCGTAGGCCAGCACGTAGGCCGGCATGGCCAGCGGCAGCAGCAGCGCCCACTCGAAACTGCGCCGGCCGCGGAAGTCGAACAGCGTCACCAGCGCGGCGGTGGCCGAGCCCAGCACCATCACGCCCAAGCCGACGAACAGCGCCAGCCCGGCCGACTGCAGCGCGTACTCGGGCAGCACCGTCGCCAACTGGTGGCGCAGCACGGCCAGCGCGGCGGCATCCCAGGCCAGCCAGGCCGCGAGCACGCCCAGCACGGGCAGCGCCAGCAGCAGGCACAAGGGGGTGAGCAGGAGATTCAGCGCCGCACGCATGGCTACAGTAATGCGAACAATCCTCATTCAGGATTGGCGATTATGATGGGCGCATGTTCCTGAGCCTGGAATCGGTGGGGGTGCGCTACACGCGGCCCGGCAGCGGCCGCGCGGCCGTCGAAGGCGTGTCGCTGCGCTTGGCCGCCGGCCAGGTGGGCGTGCTGATCGGCCCCTCGGGCTGCGGCAAGACCTCGCTGCTGCGCGCCGTGGCCGGGCTGGAGCGCTGCGCCAGCGGGCGCGTGCGCATCGCCGGCGACACCCTGTCCGACGCCGACGCGGGCATGCACCTCGCGCCCGAGCTGCGCCGCATCGGCATGGTGTTCCAGGACTTCGCGCTCTTCCCGCACCTCAGCGTCGCCGACAACATCGCCTTCGGCATCGCGGCGCTGCCGCGCGCCGAGCGTGCGCAGCGTGTGCAGCAGATGCTCGACCTGGTGGGGCTGGCCCATGCCGCCAAACGCGCGCCGCACCAGCTCTCCGGCGGCCAGCAACAGCGTGTGGCCCTGGCCCGCGCGCTGGCGCCGAAACCGCGGCTGCTGCTGCTCGACGAGCCCTTCAGCAGCCTCGACGTCGACCTGCGCGAGCGCTTGGCGCAAGAGGTGCGCAGCATCCTGAAAGACAGCGGCACGACGGCCCTGCTGGTCACCCACGACCAGCTCGAGGCCTTTGCCGTGGGCGACGTCATCGGCGTCATGAACCAGGGCCGGCTCGAGCAGTGGGACGACGCCTACACGCTCTACCACCGGCCTGCCAGCCGCTTCGTCGCCGGCTTCATCGGCCACGGCGTCTTCGCGCCGGCGCAGATCGTGGCCTGCGCCAGCGGCCCTTGCGTGCACACGCCGCTGGGCGAGTTGCACGACATGGCCGGCTGCCCGCTGCCCGAGGCCTTCCCGCAGGGCGAATGCGAGGTGTTGCTGCGCGCTGACGACATCGTGCACGACGACGCCAGCCCGGTGCGCGCGATGATCGAGCGCAAGGCTTTCCGCGGCTCCGAATTCCTCTACACGCTGCGCCTGCGCAGCGGCGAGCAGGTGCTGGCCCACGTGCCGTCGCACCACGACCACCAGGTCGGCGAATGGGTGGGCATACGTGCCGAGGTCGACCATGTGGTGACCTTCCCGCGCCCCGGGACAGCCGGCTGACATCGCCCGGCCGATCAGGTCGTGCCGCCCCGCCGCGCGCAAAGCCGCACGCTATGAGCCCGTCACACGGCTGCAACTTTCCGACCCCATGCGCGTCAGAGAGAGGTGCGGGTTCTATACTGGAACGGTATTTGCACGCACTTTTGCGAAAGGCGCGGTGAAATGGGTTCGAAGATCAAACTCGCGGGCATCCTGGCCATCGGTGCGGTGGCCGGTGCGCTGACGACCATGCAGTTGCAGGCCGTGGCGCGCAGCGCCCTGGCGCCGCTGCCTCTCGAAGAGGTGCAGCAACTCGCGGCCGTCTTCGACCGTGTCAAGGCCGAGTACGTCGAGCCGGTGGACGAGAAGAAGCTCATCTCCGACGCTATCGCCGGCATGGTGGCCGGGCTCGACCCGCACAGCCAGTACTTCGACAAGAAGAGCTTCCGTGAATTCCGCGAGAACACGGGCGGCAAGTTCATCGGCATCGGCATCGAGATGGCGATGGAAGAGGGCCTGGTCAAGGTCGTCTCGCCCATCGAGGGCAGCCCGGCCTTCCGCGCCGGCCTCAAGCCCGGTGACCTCATCACCCGCATCGACGACAGCCCGGTCAAGGGCCTCACCGTCGACCAGGCCGTGAAGAGGATGCGCGGCGAGCCCAACACCAAGGTCGTGCTGACGGTGTTCCGCAAGGCCGAGAGCCGCAGCTTCCCGGTGACCATCATCCGCGAAGAGATCCGCATGCAGAGCGTGCGCGCCAAGATCGTCGAACCCGGCTACGGCTGGATCCGCGTCAGCCAGTTCCAGGAGCGCACGGTCGACGACTTCGTGCGCAAGCTCGACGAACTCTACAAGCAGGACCCCAAGCTCAAGGGCCTGGTGCTCGACCTGCGCAACGACCCCGGCGGCCTGCTCGATGGCGCGGTGGCGTTGTCGGCGGCCTTCCTGCCGGCCGACGTGGTGGTCGTCACCACCAACGGCCAGCTGCCCGAGAGCCGAGCCACCTTCCGCGCCAGCCCCGAGTTCTACGCACGCCGCGGTGGCGCCGACCCGCTGAAGAAGCTGCCCGCCGCGCTGAAGAACGTGCCGCTGGTGGTGCTGGTCAACGAGGGCTCGGCGTCGGCCAGCGAGATCGTCGCCGGCGCGCTGCAGGACCACAAGCGCGCCACCATCATGGGCGCGCAGACCTTCGGCAAGGGCTCGGTGCAGACCATCCGCCCGCTGCCGTCGGACACCGCGCTGAAGATCACCACCGCGCGCTACTACACGCCGGCCGGCCGCAGCATCCAGGCCAAGGGCATCGTGCCCGACGTCTGGCTCGACGAGACCGCCGAGGGCAACGTCTACGCCGCGCTGCGCATGCGCGAAGCCGATCTCGAGCGCCACCTCGGCGGCCCCGAAGAGGCCAAGGACGTCGAGCGCGAGAAGGCGCGCGAGGAAGCGCGCAAGAAGCTCGAAGAGCAGCTGGCACGCACGCGCGAGCCCGCCAAGCCGCTGCCCGAGTTCGGCACCGCCGCCGACTTCCCGCTGCATCAGGCGCTGAACCAGCTGCGCGGCCTGCCGGTGCTGGCCAGCAAGACGGCGCCCGGCGAGCAGCGCGCCGAGGCCCCGACCGGCGCCAAGAAGTAGCCGGCGCCGGCGCAGTTGCAGAACCCGCCGGCCGGCGGGTTTTGCGCTTCTGGGGCCGCCGCGGCGCCCTGCCGTTCACGCCCTCCAACCAGGCCCCCACCGCCATGAACGACGAGCAACTGCAACGCTACGCCCGCCACCTGCTGCTCGACGACATCGGCATCGAGGGCCAGCAGCGCCTGCTGGACGCCCACGCGCTGGTCATCGGCGCCGGCGGCCTGGGCTCGCCGGCGGCGCTGTACCTGGCCACCGCCGGTGTCGGGCGATTGACGGTGGTCGACCACGACACGGTCGACCTCACCAACCTGCAGCGCCAGATCGCGCACAACCTGTCGCGCGTCGGCCTGCCCAAGGCCGAGTCGGTGCGCGCCACGGTGGCGGCGCTGAACCCCGACGTGCAGTTGCGCGCACTCGTGCGCCGCGCCGATGCCGCGCTGCTCGACGAGCTGGTGGCGCAGGCCGACGTGGTGCTGGACTGCAGCGACAACTTCCGCACCCGCCACGCCGTCAACGCCGCGTGTGTCACGCACGGCCGGCCGCTGGTCTCGGGCGCGGCCATAGGCTGGGACGCGCAGATCAGCGTCTACGACAGCCGCCAGCCCGACGCGCCGTGCTACGCCTGCCTGTTCCCGCCCGAGGCGGCGCACGAGGACGTGGCCTGCGCCACCATGGGCGTGCTGGCGCCGCTGGTGGGCATCGTCGGCAGCATGCAGGCGGCCGAAGCGCTGAAGCTGCTGATCGGCACCGGGCAGCCGCTGGCCGGCCGGCTGCTGATGCTCGACGCCCGCCACATGGCCTGGGACAGCATCCGGCTGCAGCGCCAGCCGGCCTGCGCGGTGTGCGGCGGATGCCACCCTCAACCCCGCTAAGCTGCGCGCATGACCGACAAACACCCGCCCCTGGCCGCGCGCAACTTCCCCACCGCCGAAGAGGAAGCCAAGGCGCTGGCCCGCGCCTCGCTCTACGCCGGCCCCGAAAGCGCCTACCGGCTGGCCTTCACCGACACCGACTTCCTGCTGCGCGAGGAACTGCGTCCGGTGCGCATGCAGCTCGAACTGCTCAAGCCCGAGATGGTGCAGCAGGAGTTGGGCATCAAGTCCACCATCGTCATCTTCGGCAGCGCGCGCGTGGTGCCGTCCGAAGAGGCCTTGCAGCGCCTGCAGGCTGCCCGGAGCGAGGGCGACGCGCTGGCCGTCAAGCGCGCCGAGATCGCGGTGGCGATGAGCCGCTACTACGACGAGGCGCGGCGCTTCGCGGCGCTGGTCACCGAACGATCGGCCGAACTCGACACGCCGGTCTACGTCGTCACCGGCGGCGGCCCCGGCATCATGGAAGCCGGCAACCGCGGCGCCCACGACGTCGGCGGCAAGAGCATCGGGCTGAACATCGTGCTGCCGCACGAGCAGGCGCCCA
The DNA here is from genome assembly GCA_013822265.1 of Leptothrix sp. (in: b-proteobacteria). GTDB lineage: Bacteria > Pseudomonadota > Gammaproteobacteria > Burkholderiales > Burkholderiaceae_C > Rubrivivax. Next base: position 66 of record PNKD01000083.1, on the reverse strand, counting down.
ACGACTTCATCACGCCCGAACTGTGCTTCCAGTTCCACTATTTCGCGCTGCGCAAGATGCACTTCC
>PNKD01000082.1 GCA_013822265.1 Leptothrix sp. (in: b-proteobacteria) | reverse complement strand
ACATCAGCCGCCGCTCCTCCTCGACGCCATCGGCGTCCGACAGGCTCTGCTCGTGCGGGAACAGGCCTTCCTCGATGCCGGTGATGAACACGGCGCCGAACTCCAGGCCCTTGGCGGCGTGCACCGTCATCAGCTGGACGGCGTCGGCACCGGCCTGGGCCTGGTTGTCGCCGGCCTCCAGGCTGGCGTGGGTGAGGAAGGCGGCCAGCGGCGACATGATCTCGCCCGTCTCGGCATCCGGCGCTGCCTCGCCCACGCCCTGCTCGTCCACCGGCAGCGCCACGGCGTCCTTGCCGAAGCCTTCCTGCGTCACGAAGCTCTCGGCGGCGTTGACCAGCTCCCCGAGGTTCTCTATGCGGTCCTGGCCTTCCTTGTCGGTCTTGTAGAACTCGACCAGGCCGGTGTGCGCCAGCACGTGGTCGATGATCTCGCGCAGCGTCAGCCCGGCCGTGGCGGCGCGCATGGCGTCGATCAGCGCGACGAAGGCCTGCAGTTTGGTGCCGGCCTTGCCCGGCACCGCGCCCGCGCTCTGCGCCAGGCTGCGGCCGCTGGCCTTGGCGGCGTCCTGCAGTTGCTCGATGCTGCGCCCGCCGATGCCACGCGCCGGAAAGTTGACGACGCGCAGGAAGCTGGTGTCGTCGTTCGGGTTCTCGAGCAACCTCAGGTAGGCCAGCGCGTGCTTGACCTCGGCGCGCTCGAAGAAGCGCAGCCCGCCGTAGACGCGGTAGGGCACGCCGGCGTTGAAGAGCGCGCTCTCGAGCACGCGGCTCTGCGCGTTGCTGCGGTAGAGCAGCGCGATCTCGCTGCGCGGCAGGCCGCCGCGGTGCAGTTGCTGCGCCTCTTCGAGCAGCCACTGGGCCTCGGCGAAATCGCTCGTGCTCTCGTACACGCGCACCGGCTCGCCGGCGCCGGCGTCGGTGCGCAGGATCTTGCCCAGGCGGTGCGTGTTGCGCGCGATGAGCCCGTTGGCGGCGTCGAGGATGTGGCTGGTGCTGCGGTAGTTCTGCTCCAGCTTGATGACGCGCGGCACGCGGTACTCGCGCTCGAAGTCGGCCATGTTGCCCACGCGCGCGCCGCGAAAGGCGTAGATGCTCTGGTCATCGTCGCCCACGGCGATCACGCTCTGGCCCTGCGAGCCTGGCGGCGCGAACATCTTGAGCCACGCGTACTGCAGCTTGTTGGTGTCCTGGAACTCGTCGACCAGCACGTGCGTGAAGCGGCGCCGGTAATGCTCGCGCAGCGGGTCGTTGTCGCGCAGCAGCTCGTAGGTGCGCAGCATCAGCTCGCCGAAGTCGACCACGCCCTCGCGCTCGCACTGGTCCTGGTAGGCCTGGTAGATCTCGACCAGCTTGCGTGTCTGCTCGTCGTGCACTTCGACGTCGCGCGGGCGCTCGCCCTCTTCCTTGCGCCCGGCGATGAACCAGGTCACCTGCTTGGGCACGAAGCGCTCTTCGTCCAGGTTCATGGCCTTGATGACACGCTTGACGGCCGAGAGCTGGTCGCCGCTGTCGAGAATCTGGAAGCCCTGCGCCAGCCCGGCCAGCTTCCAGTGCGCGCGCAGGAAGCGGTTGCACAGGCCGTGGAAGGTGCCTATCCACATGCCGCGCACGGCCACCGGCAGCATCGCCGACAGGCGCGTCAGCATCTCCTTGGCGGCCTTGTTGGTGAAGGTCACGGCCAGCACGCCGCCAGGCGAGACCTGGCCGGTCTGCAGCAGCCAGGCGATGCGCGTGGTGAGCACGCGCGTCTTGCCCGATCCGGCACCGGCCAGGATGAGGGCCGGCACGGCCGGCAGCGTCACCGCGGCGCGCTGTTCGGGGTTCAGGCCCTGCAGCAGGCGCGAGGGCACGGCCCCTTCGGAATCACTCATACCGGGATTCTAGGAGCCGCCCCGGGCGGCGCCGGCGGTGCCGCCGCAGCGGCAGCAAACCGCCGATCAGGCCAGGCCGTCCAGCGTCTCTTCGTTGCGCTGCGTTGCCAGCGTGATCAGCGTCATCGGCCCTGACGGCGCTGCGCCGTCTTCGTCACCTTGCCAGGGGCGCTGGGCCAGCCAGCTCAGCAGCTGCGCCCCGGGCAAGGGCCGGCTGATGAGGTAGCCCTGGATCTCGTCGCAGCCCAGGCCGTGCAGGAACTCGGCCTGCTCGGCCGTCTCCACGCCCTCGGCCACGACCTTCATGTGCAGGCTGTGGCCCATCGCGACGATGGCCGTGGCGATCGCGCCGTCTTCGGCGTCGTGGGGCAGTTCGCAGACGAAGCTGCGGTCGATCTTCAGCGTGTCGATGTCGAAGCGCTTGAGGTAGCTCAGCGACGAATGCCCGGTGCCGAAGTCGTCGATGGCCACGCGCACGCCCATCTCGGCCAAGGTGGCCAGCACGCTGCGGTTGCCTTCGCTGTCTTCCAGCAGCAGGCTCTCGGTGAGCTCGAGCTCCAGCCGGTGCGGCGAGATGCCGGCATCGCTCAAGGCATCGGCGATGAAGCGTGCCAGGAAGGGCTGGCGGAACTGCCGCGCCGACAGGTTGACGGCCAGCGACAGCCTCGGCGCGCCGGTACGGTCCCAGGCGGCGAGCTCGGCACAGGCCGTGCGTATGGCCCACGCCCCCACGGGCAGGATGAGGCCACTGTCCTCCAGCACGCCGATGAATCGGTCGGGCGCGACCATGCCGCGCGTCGGGCTGTGCCAGCGGATCAGCGCCTCGACGCCGGTGACGGCACCGGTGCCGAGGTGGAACTTGGGTTGGTAGAAGAGCGCGAACTCCTGCCGCTCGAGCGCCCGGCGCAGGTCGTTTTCCAGCGTCAGCCGCGCCGCCACCTCGGCACTCAGCTCGTGGCTGTAGAAGCTGTAGACGCCGCGGCCCATGGCCTTGCTGCGGTACATCGCCATGTCGGTGTGGCGGATGAGGCCGTCGAGGTCGGTGTCGTCGCTCGGGAACATCGAGATGCCGATGCTGGCCGAGACGTGCAGCTCGGCCTCCATCAGGTGCATGGGTGCTTCCAGGGCGTCCAGCACGCGGCGCGCCAGCAGCGCGGCGTCCTCGGCGCTGGCCACCCGCTCGGCAATCACCGTGAACTCGTCGCCGCCCAGCCGCGAGACGGTGATCGGGTCGTCGGTGGCGTGGTGGCGCGCGACCGAGTCGGTCTCGCGCATGCAGGACTCCAGCGTCTGCGCCACGCGGCGCAGCAGCTGGTCGCCGACCTCGTGGCCCAGGCTGTCGTTGATGACCTTGAAGTTGTCCAGGTCCAGGAACATCAGCACCATGGGCACGCCGCTGCGGCGTGCACGCGCCATGGCCTGGCCCAGGCGGTCGCGGAACAGCACACGGTTCGGCAGGCCGGTCAGGCTGTCGAAGTTGGCCAGGTACTGCAGGCGGTCCTGCGTGATCTTGCGGTCGGTGATGTCGCGCAGGATGAGGATGCGCTGCGCGACACCGTCGAGCTGCGTCTGGGTGACGGTGACTTCGGCCGGGAAGGTGCTGCCGTCGAGGCGGCGCGCCATGGTCTCCCACTGGCCGGGCGGAAAGGCCGCCTCGGCGCGCTTGACGCCCGAGGTGACGCCGATCTCGGTCGAGCTCAGCGGCTCGAGCCAGATGCCCAGCGGCGTGCCGCGCAACTCGGGGGTCTGGGCGCCCAGCAGTCCGGCGGCCACGGCACTGGCCACCAGCACCTTGCCGTCGGCGCGGCAGATGATCAGGCCGCTCTCCGAGTGCTCGAACAGGCGCAGCAATTGCTCGGACGCCGGCACGACCTGCGCAGCCTGGTGGGCCGGTGCCGGCGCCGCGCGCGGCGTCCAGGCCGGCGCGGCCGCAAGTGATGGCGGGCCCCCCTTCGAGCGGCTTCGTCGCAGCACGCGGTCGGGCTGCTTCCAGCCGGTCTTGGCCGCCTTCCATGCCGCGCGCAGACGGGTCCAGGGGGAATGTGTCATTGATGCCGGTGGGAGGGAGCGGGCGCGACTCGCTCGCTGCCCTCCTGGCATTTCGGCCGCTGCAGCAGCGACTTGAGCGTGCCGTGCGCCGCGCACGCTCCTAGCGTGCCGGCGCGCCGCCCACCAGGCGCCGCACCAGCCCGGGCAGTTCCTCGAGCGTGTTCTCCTTGCGCAGCAGCGCTCGTATGCCGTGTCGCACGACCTCGGCGTGCAGGCCGTCGCCGACCTGCCCGGTGCTCAGCACGATGGGCAGCCCGGGCCAGCGGCGCAGCAATTGCGCCGCCAGTTCCAGCCCCGACTGCCCGGGCATGTTGAAGTCGGTGATGACCAGCGCCGGCGCCGATGCCGGGGTCTGTGCCAGCGCGGCTGCCGGGCTCTCGAACACCGCCACCGAGTAGCCCTCGCGCTGCAGCAGCCGCTGGGCCATCAGCGCCATCACCGGGTCGTCGTCGACATACCAGACCGCCTCGCCCTGCCCGGCCGAGGCGACGCCCACGGCGTCGTCCCGGTGCACGTTGCGCTCGGGCGCATCCACCACCAGCGGCAGCAGCACGTGGAATCGGCTGCCTTGCCCAGGCTCGCTCTCGACGCTGATGCACCCGAGGTGCCCACGCACGATGCCGTGCACCACCGACAGGCCCAGGCCCGTGCCGCGGCCCACCGGCTTGGTGGTGAAGAAGGGGTCGAAAATGCGGTCGCGCGTGCCGGCATCCATGCCGCAGCCGTCGTCGGACACCCACACGTGCACGCAACGGCCGGCCGCCAGGCCGGTGGCCCCCAGGCTGTCGGCCCGGGTCTCGTCGACCACGTCCAGGCCGACCTCGATGCGGCCCCGCCCCTCGGGCAGCGCGTGCCAGGCGTTGGTGCACAGGTTCATCAGCACCTGCTGCAGTTGCGTGGCGTCAACCGCCGCCGACGCCGGCTCTGCGGAGATCGCCGTGTCCAGCCGCACGGCCGCCGGCAGCGTGGCACGCAGCAGCGCCAAGGTCTCGTGCAGCACCGGCTGCAGCGGCTGCGCCACCAGTTCGTGGGGCTGGCGGCGGCTGAAGGCGAGGATCTGCTGCACAAGCGTGCGTGCACGCACGGCGGCACGCTGGATCTGCTCCAGGCTGGCCAGCGCCGCGTGGTCCGCGGGCAGGTCCTGTCGAGCCAGCGCGACGTTGCCCAGGATCGCCGGCAGGATGTTGTTGAAGTCGTGCGCGATGCCGCCGGCCAGCGTGCCGATGGACTCGATCTTCTGCGCCTCGCGCAGCTGGCGTTCGAGCGCCAGGCGCTCGGCCTCGCCATGCTTGCGCTCGGTCACGTCGCGCGCCAGCACGATGAAGCGAGGCAGCTCACCGCGCGGCGTGGGCTTGCGCGAGATCGACAGTTCGAACCAGTGCTCCCCGCGCTGCAGCGGCAGCGCGTACTGGTGGCCGCTGGAATGGCCCTGCGCGTGCGCCTGGCGAATCGCCTGCATCACGATGGTGGCCGCCGGCTGCGGCAGGAAACTGTCGACGCGACGACCGATGAAGGTCTCGGGCGGCACGTAGAGCAGGTCGCTGCGCGGCGAGTGATGGTCGATCACGCCTCCCTCGAGATCGATCTCGAACAACAGGTCGGGCACGGCGTCCAGCGTCGCCGCCAGCGCCGCCTGCGCCTCGCGCGCCTGCGTCTCGGTGCGCTTGCGGTCGCCGATGTCGCGTTCCACCGCCACCATGTGCGTGACGCGCCCGGCCGCGTCGGACAGCGGCGCGATCTGCATGTCGACCCAGCAGGGCTTGCCGTCGCGGCCGACCTTCAACAGCTCGGTGCGCAGCGCCTGGCATCGCGCCAGCGCGTCACGCAGGCGAGCCGTCTCGCGGGCGTCGGCGGCGGGTGACAGCAGCATCGCCGGCGTGCCGCCCAGCACCTCGTCGGCGCGCCAGCCGGTCTGCCTTTCGAAGGCGGCGTTGACGAAGACGATGGCCGGCCAGTCGGCTTGCGGGCCCCCGGCCTCGGTGATGACCACCATGTCGTTGAGCTGCGCCACCGCGGTCTGCAGCAGGCGCAGCTGCCGCTGCTCGCGGCGCGACTCGGTCACGTCCTGCACCGCGCCTTGCATCGCCACGTGCCGGCCCTGGTCGTCGAACACCGGCTCGCCCATCAGGCGCAGCGTGAGCTCGAGCCCGGTCGGCATCACCGCCTCGACCTCGAGGTCGAAGATTTCGGCCGCCTGCAGTGCGCCGCGCAGCGCCGGGCGCTGCGACGGCAGCACCAGCGCCAGGATGTCGTCCAGGTGCAGCGGCCCCGGCCGCATCGGCACCCCCACCACCGCCGCCGCGTCTATCGACAAATCGACGCGCTCGCTGGCCCTGTCAAGCACCCAGCCGCCCAGCCGTGCCAGCCGGCCGGCCAGGCGCAGGCGCGACGCCGAGCGCTGCAGCGCTTCTTCGGACCGCTTGCGCTGCGTGATGTCGTTGAAGGCGACCACCACCTCTTGCAGCACGCCGGCTTCGTCGCGCAGCGCGAAGGCCGCGCACAGCACCCATACCGGCGACGGCAGGTCAGGCCGGCGCACGCCGGCGACCAGGTTGTGCAATGTGTCGGCGCCGGCCAGCACCTGGTTGACGGGGTATCGCGACAGCGCCATCGGCGTGCCGTCCTCCTCGAGGAAGTCCCAGGCCACGTCGACGGCCGCCTTGCCCCGCATCTGGTCGAGCGTCAGCCCCAGCAGGTGGCACGCCGCCGGGTTGGCCTCGAGCAGCCGCGTGTCCGCCGCGTGCACGACCACCCCCGCGCGCAGCGTGGCCAGCAGCCCACGCGACTTCTGCTCGCTGCGGCGCAACTCCTCCTCGGCCTGCACGCGGAACGTGACGTCCATGTGCGTGCCGACCATGCGCAGCGGTCGGCCCGCAGCGTCCCGTTCGACGACCCGGCCGCGGTCGAACACCCAGATCCAGTGCCCTTGCCGGTGACGCAGCCGGTAGGTGGCCTCGAAGCTCGCGCTGCGCCCCTCCAGGTGCGCCTGCTGCAGCGCCAGCACGCGCTCCCGGTCTTCGGGGTGCAGCAGGCGGTGCCAGGCGTCGCCGCCGCCGTCGAGTTCATCGGGTGGATAGCCCAGCATGGTCGACCAGCGCTCGTTGACGGTGGCGTGGTCGCCGGGCACGTCCAGGTCCCACAGCGCCAGGTCGCCGCCCCAAAGCGCCAGGCGAAGGCGCTCGGCCTCCGTCGCCTGGCGGGCCATTTGTTCGGCCTGCACCGCCTCGTGCTCGGTGCGGCGGCGCTGCACCCAGCGCAGCGCCACCGCGCCGGCCGCCGAGGTGCCCAGCCACAGCAGGGCCAGCAGCACCGTCTGCTGCCGCCATGGTGCCTGCAGCACCCGCATGCTGCGGCTGACCGTCAGCACCAGCGGCCGGTCCATTTTCAGTGCAGGAGGCTGCAGCGTGCTCAGCGCCATCAGGCGCTCGTCGTCGCCGGCCAGGCCGTGGCCGCGCAGCACGCTCACGGGCTGCCCGCTGGCAATGTGGCGCGAGAACAGCGAGTTCGGCTGCGCCGCGCCGACGGCCTTCGGCCGCGGCTCGGGCGGCACGACGGCGAGCATTGCGCCGTCGCCATGGACGATGCGGCTCGAGGTGTCGCTGGCGTGGATCAGCGAGCCCATCAGCATGTCGAAGTGGGCCGTGTCCAGCGTGGCCGCCACGGCGCCGTCGAAGCGGCCTGCCGCGTCCGTGATGGCCAGCGCCAGCGTGAGCGTGACGTCTGCCGCGGCCCGGCGCACGGGCGCTGCAACGACCAGCGTCTCGGGGTCGTTTTTCGCGCGCACCGACGAGAACCAGGGCTCACCCGACTGGTCGGAGGCAATGCCGTCGATGCCGCCGACGGCCATCGCCTGGCCGTTGGCATCGACTTGCGCCATGCTGCGCACGGGCGACAACGCCGCCGACAGCGCGTCCAGCCGCCGTGCCACGCCGAAACGGCTGTCCTCGCGGCGCCAGGCCGGCAGATCGCGGCTTACGCCGATGAGCGCCGAGCGCACGCCCTGGAACTGCTGCAAGAGGCTGCTGGTCGCCGCCGTCACCTGCACCTTGAGGAGCGCGGATTCGTCGTCCAGCAGCGTCTGCAGCGCGGCGTAGCGGCTGGCCGCCAGGGACAGGCCGACCAGCACGATGGCAAGTGCCAGCGCCATGCGCTCACGGCGACTGCGGCGTGCCAGGTTCAATTGGGCTGAGGGCGGCATCGTTGCTTGTCCGGCATCGCCAGACTAACACCGGAACCGATGCGAGCCGCTTAACATGCGGGCAAGGCCGCCACGGCCTGAACTGCCGGCGTCGCGCCGCAAGCCCCACCCATGGAAATCTTCGACTACGACAACATCCTGCTGCTGCCGCGAAAGTGCCGCGTCGAGAGTCGCGGCGAGTGCGACCCCGCAGTCGAGTTCGGCGGCAGGCGCTTCGTGCTGCCGGTGGTGCCCAGCAACATGAAGACGGTGATCGACGAGCCGATCAGCGAGTTGCTGGCACGCAGCGGCCACTTCTACGTCATGCACCGCTTCGACCTCGACGCGCTGGCCTTCGCGCGGCGCATGCGCGAACGCGGGCTCATCGTCAGCCTCAGCTCGGGCGTGAAGCCGGCCGACCACGCGCTGATCGACCGCCTGGCCGCCGATGGCGTGGGCGCCGACTACATCACCATCGACGTCGCGCACGGCCACGCCGACAGCGTGCGCGACACCATCGCACACATCAAGCAGCGGCTGCCCGCAACCTTCGTCATCGCCGGCAACGTGGCCACGCCCGAGGCCGTGATCGACCTCGAAAACTGGGGCGCCGACGCCACCAAGGTGGGCGTGGGACCGGGCAAGGTGTGCATCACGAAACTCAAGACCGGCTTCGGCACCGGCGGCTGGCAGCTCAGTGCGCTGAAGTGGTGCGCGCGTGTGGCCACCAAACCCATCGTCGCCGACGGCGGCATCCGCCACCACGGCGACATCGCCAAGAGCGTGCGCTTCGGCGCCGCGATGGTGATGGTGGGCTCGCTGTTCGCGGGCCACGAGGAGAGCCCGGCGCAGACGGTGGAGGTCGACGGCCGACGCTACAAGGAGTACTACGGCAGCGCCAGCGACTTCAACAAGGGCGAGTACAAGCACGTCGAAGGCAAGCGCATCCTCGAGCCGATCAAGGGCCATCTCGTCGACACGCTGCGCGAGATGCGCGAAGACCTGCAGAGCAGCATCAGCTATGCCGGCGGGCGCGTGCTGGCCGACCTGAAGAAGGTCAACTACGTCATCCTCGGCGGCGAGAACGCGGGCGAGCACCTGTTCATGTAGCTGCCATGTCGGCGCGCGCCCGCCTCGGCTGACACGCCGCAGCGCGGCACCCTCAGGGTCAGCGCGGGATCATGCCCTGGCGCTCACCCGCTTCGGGCTTGCGCGGCACCGCGCGGCGCGCCGCCAGCGGCTGGGCGCGGCCATCGGCGCTTGGGCCCGGGCAGGCGCCGCCGTCGGCCAGGCTGCCTGCAGCTGCCAGCAGCGGGTCGGCCGCACCGCCCTGCGCGGCGGTGAAGTCCTCGGCCACCGTGCAGCTGGCGTCGAAGCCGTCGAAGTAGCGGCCCTCGTTGCGCTCGTTCACGCTCTCGAAGTTGACGACGCTGTAGGTCTGGCCGCAGTTGCTGCTGGGCAGGAAGCCCACCGGCTTGCCGCAGGTGGTGTTGCCCACCGTCACGACCTCGACGCCGGCGCCGCGCAGGCCGTTGATGACCTGCTCGCTGGCCGAGCAGGTGCGCGGCCCGGTGAGCAGGTAGACCCGCCGCAGGCCCAGCGCCGAAGCCGGCTGGCTGAACGCAAAACGCTGGTTGTTGGTGGCGGCGCGCTTGTCGTTGTAGAGCAGTTCGGCGTAGGCCAGACCGCTGCCGCGCGCGCCGGCGATATGGGACGCCAGCGTGCCGCCGGTGGAGACGAGGCCGCCGCCGTTGTAGCGCAGGTCGAGCACGACATCCTGCACGCCGGCCGCCTTGAACTGGCCGAAGGCGGCGTCGATCGGCGCCAGCGCCTGGCCGATCATGTCCTTGACCTGCAGGTAGCCCAGCCGGCGCCCGCCCGGCGAGGTGATCACCGCCGCGCCCTGCACGGGGCTGAGGCTGAACACCGCCGCCGTCAGCGCCACGGTGCGGTTGGCGCCGCCACGGCGCAGCATCAGTGTCAGGCGGTCGCCGGCCTGTCCGGCGCTGAGCGCGCCGTAGTCGTCGCCGGCGATTACCGTGGCCACCGGCGTGCCGTTGACAGCGATGATCTCGTCGCCGCGCTGCACGCCGCCGGCGGCGGCGGGTGAGCCCGGCTCGACGTAGCGCACCCACAGCTTGCGCGCGGGGTCGCCATCGGCCTCGATGCCGCTGACGGCCACGCCGTAGCCGAGTGTGGCGCCGTCGCCGAAGAAACGGTTGAAGCTCTCGGTGCTCTGGTAGCCGCTCCAGCGGTCGGCCGGGAAGGGGATGGTGGTGGGGGTGCCGGCGTAGAGCGAGGCGCCGAAGAACGACGCCACGGTGGCATAGCGCGCCGGGTCGGGCCGGGGCGCGATGCGGTACCAGAAGTACCACTCGTCCATGTAGTCGGCCAGCCAGGCCTTCTGGTCGGCGACGCTGCAACTCGTGGCCGGTGGCGTGGGATCGCCTGCCCCGCCGCCGCCTCCCCCGCAAGCCGCGAGGGCCAGCGGCAGCACCCAGGCGGCCAGGCGGCGGTACAGGCGGCGGTACGGGCGGTGACTGTGATGACGGCGGGCTGGGTGCATGGCGGTTGATTCCTGAAGTCAAGGCGTGCAAGGGCGACTGCGGACGCGGGCGCCGCGCGCAGCGGGCCGGCGCAGCGTGCTCGCCACCTAGAATCCCAACCCTTCCCGGGTGGTTTTCGTTGACAGCGTTGCCCGCGCCGGCCTGTTTTGTTTTGCAGTCGCCCATCATGACCGAACTCGCCAAGTCGTTCGAGCCCGCCGCCATCGAGCAACGCTGGGGGGCCCTGTGGGCGCGCGGCGACCTGCACCGGCCCACGCTGGATGCGGACCGGCCGTCGTTCAGCATCCAGCTGCCGCCGCCCAACGTCACCGGCACGCTGCACATGGGGCACGCGTTCAACCAGACCATCATGGACGCGCTGACGCGTTACCACCGCATGCGCGGTGACAACACGCTGTGGTTGCCTGGCACCGACCACGCCGGCATCGCGACGCAGATCGTCGTCGAGCGGCAGTTGCAGGATCGCGGCCAGTCGCGCCACGACATCGGGCGCAAGAACTTCGTCGCCCAGGTCTGGGACTGGAAGGCCAGCAGTGGCGCCACCATCACCAACCAGATGCGCCGCCTGGGCGCCAGCGTGGACTGGTCGCGCGAGTACTTCACGATGGACGACAAGCTCTCGCGCGTCGTCACCGAGACCTTCGTGCGCCTCTTCGACGAGGGCCTCATCTACCGCGGCAAGCGCCTGGTGAACTGGGACCCGGTGCTGATGTCGGCGGTCTCCGACCTCGAGGTCGAGAGCGAGGAGGAAGACGGTTTCCTGTGGCACATCCGCTACCCGCTGGCCAACGCCGACGGCACGCCCGGCAGCGACAGCGTGGTCGTGGCCACCACACGCCCCGAGACCCTGCTGGGCGACACCGCGGTGATGGTGCACCCCGAAGACGGGCGCTACACCGCGCTGGTGGGCCGGCAGGTGCTGCTGCCGCTGGCCGGGCGGCTGATCCCGGTGATCGCCGACGACTACGTCGACCGCGAGTTCGGCACCGGCGTGGTCAAGGTGACGCCGGCGCACGATGCCAACGATTACGCCGTGGGCCTGCGCCACGGCCTGCCGCTGATCGGCGTGCTCAACCTCGACGCCACGCTGAATGACCACGCCCCCGAGGCCTACCGCGGCCTCGACCGCTTCGTCGCGCGCAAGAAGGTCGTGGCCGACCTCGAAGCCGCCGGGCTGCTGGTGGAGACCAAGAGGCACCGCCTGCAGGTGCCGCGCTGCGCGCGCACTGGGCAGGTGGTCGAGCCGATGTTCACCGACCAATGGTTCGTGGCCGTCAACAAGCCCGCGGCCGACGGCGTGAGCATCGCCGGGAAGGCGCGCCGCGCGGTGAGCAGCGGCGAGGTGCGTTTCGTGCCCGAGCAGTGGGTCAACACCTACAACCACTGGATGGACAACCTGCAGGACTGGTGCATCAGCCGCCAGCTGTGGTGGGGCCACCAGATCCCGGCGTGGTACGGCACGGGCGGCGAGATCTTCGTCGGCCGCAGCGAGGACGAGGCGCGCGAGCGCGCCGCGGCGGCCGGCTACCAGGGCGCACTGACACGCGACGAGGACGTGCTCGACACCTGGTACAGCAGTGCGCTGGTGCCTTTCAGCACGCTGGGCTGGCCCGACGACACGGCGCAGTCGCGGCTGGAGCAGCAGCTCTTCCTGCCCAGCACGGTGCTGATCACCGGCTTCGACATCATCTTCTTCTGGGTCGCCCGGATGATCATGATGACCAAGCACTTCACGCGGACCGTCGATTGCCCAGAGGGCAAGGCGCCGTTCAGGGACGTCTACATCCACGGCCTGGTGCGCGACGCGCAGGGCCACAAGATGAGCAAGAGCGAGGGCAACGTGCTCGACCCGGTCGACCTCATCGACGGCATCGAACTCGGCCCTCTGCTCGACAAGCGCAGCACCGGGCTGCGCAAGCCCGAGACCGCGCCGCGCGTGCGCAAGCAGACCGAGAAGGAGTTCCCCGAGGGCATCCCGGCCTTCGGCGCCGACGCGCTGCGCTTCACGATGGCCAGCTACGCCACGCTGGGCCGCAACATCAACTTCGACAGCAAGCGCTGCGAGGGTTACCGCAACTTCTGCAACAAGCTCTGGAACGCGACCAAGTTCGTGCTCATGAACTGCGAGGGCCACGACTGCGGGTTGAAGGAACACACCAAGGCCGACTGCGCCGCGCCGGTGCATGACGCCGCCGGCCAGGTGGTCACGCCGGCCGGGCCCTTCCACGGCTACATGCGCTTCAGCATGGCCGACCGCTGGATCGCGGGCGAGTTGCAGCGCGTGGAGGCCGCGGTGGCCAAGGGCTACGCCGATTACCGGCTCGACAACGTGGCCGGCGCGCTCTACGCCTTCGTCTGGGACGAGTACTGCGACTGGTACCTGGAGATCGCCAAGGTGCAGATCGCCGAAGCCGTGAAAGCCGGCGACGAGGCCGGGCAGCGCGCCACGCGCCGCACGCTGATCCGCACGCTCGAGGCCGTGCTGCGTCTGCTGCACCCGGTGGCGCCCTTCATCACCGCCGAGCTGTGGGACACGGTGGCGCCGGTGGCCGGCTTGAAGCTCACCGACAGCGTCGTCACCGCGCGCTACCCCGAGGCGCAGCTGAAGAAGATCGACCCCGCGGCCGACGCCTGGGTGGCGCGCCTGAAGGCCGTGGCCGCCGAGACGCGCCGCCTGCGCAGCGAGATGGGCCTGCCCCCGGGCGAGCGCGTGCCGCTGATGACGCTGGGCGACGCGGCCTTCGTCGCCAGCGCCGCGCCGCTGCTCAAGGCGCTGGCGCGGCTGGCCGACATCGTGCCCTACGCCGATGAGGCCGCCTTTGCCGCCGCCACGCAGGCCGCGCCGGTGGCCGTCAACGGCGAGCTGCGGCTGGCGCTGCATGTGCAGGTCGACGTCGCCGCCGAAACGGCACGGCTGAGCAAGGAGATCACCCGCCTGCAGGGCGAGATCGCCAAGGCCGAGGCCAAGCTGGGCAACGAGAGTTTCGTCGCCCGCGCGCCGGCAGCCGTGGTGGCGCAGGAGCGCGCCCGCGTGGCGGGCTTCAGGCAGGACGTCGAACGCCTGCAGGGACAGTTGTCACGGATGAGCGCGGTGGCCTGAGCAGGGCGCCGTTTTTCGCATGCCAGAATGGGTTTTACCCGTCAGCACGCTGAAGGCCACATGCTCGTACAGAAAGCCATCTTCCCCGTCGCCGGTCTCGGCACGCGTTTCCTGCCCGCCACCAAGGCGCAGCCCAAGGAGATGCTGCCAGTGGTTGACAAGCCGCTGATCCAGTACGCGGTCGAGGAGGCCTACGCGGCCGGCGTGCGCGAGATGATCTTCGTCACCGGCCGCCACAAGCGGCCCATCGAAGACCACTTTGACATGACCTACGAGCTCGAGGTCGCGCTCGAGAAGTCGGGCAAGCAAGAGCTGCTCGAGGTGGTGCGCAGCGTCAAGCCCGACGACATGGAATGCATCTACGTGCGCCAGGCGCAGGCCCTGGGCCTGGGCCACGCCGTGCTGTGCGGGCAGCGCCTGGTGGGCAACCAGCCCTTCGCGGTGCTGCTGGCCGACGACCTGATGGTCGGCACGCCTCCCGTGCTGAAGCAGATGGTCGAACAGTTCGAGGAGTGGCGCGCATCCATACTGGCCGTGCAGGAAGTGCCGGCCGAGCACACGCGCCGCTACGGCATCGTTGCCGGCACGCAGATCAGCGACCGCGTGATGGACGTGACGCGCATCGTCGAGAAGCCTGCGCCGGAGGACGCGCCGTCTCGGCTGGGCGTGGCCGGCCGCTACATCCTGACGCCGGGCGTCTTCCACGAGATCGCCACCCAGCCGCGCGGCGTCGGCGGCGAGATCCAGCTCACCGACGGCATTGCGTCGCTGCTGCGGCGCGAGAAGGTCTTCGCCTACCGCTACGAAGGCCGCCGCTACGACTGCGGCAGCAAGGAAGGTTTCCTCGAAGCCAACGTCGAACTGGCGCTGGCGCACCCCGAACTGGGGCCGGGCTTCCGCGACTTTCTCGAGAGCTTGAAACTGTAGCCAGCGCTGCCGTCAAGGCCAGGTGCGGATCCGGCCCTGCCGAGTCGCTGCCCGAGCCCCCGCGGGGGGTGGCGAGTGCAAGGCGCCAGGGGCGCCCTATCTCCGGCGCAGCACGTGCAGGAAGTCGGCGCCTTCGCTCTTCTGCTCGACCAGTTCATTGCCGGTCTGGCGGGCAAAGGCCTGGAAGTCGCGCATCGAACCCGGGTCGGTCGAGATCACGCGCAGCAACTCGCCGCTGCTCATGTCGGCCAGCGCCTTCTTGGCCTTCAGGATGGGCAGGGGGCAGTTCAGGCCGCGGGTGTCGAGTTCCTTGCTGACGTCCATGTCTCGTTCTCTTCTCAGCTTGTCTTCTCAGTTCTTGGCCGGCAATTCGATGAACTGCGGCTCGTGGCCCCGGCTGCGCAGCCAGTCGGCCAGCGCGTAGCCGGTGCCGGCGCGCCAGCAGCGCAGGTCCTCGGGCTCGAACAACTTGTACTCGGCCAGTTCGGGTGACAGCTTCACCTCGCCGCACGCCAGCGCATGGTAGGCGATGATGACCTGATTCATGCGCTGGAAGTCGTACACGCCCACCAGCGACAGGCGCTCGACCTGCAACGAGGTCTCTTCCATCACCTCGCGCGTGATGCCCTGCTCGGGCGTCTCGCCGGCCTCCATGAAGCCGGTGATGAGCGCGAACATGCGCCCCGACCAGGCCGCGTTGCGGGCCAGCAGCACGCGGCCGCCGCGGTCGCTGCACTCGACGATGGCGGCCAGCACCGGCGTCGGGTTGTTCCAGTGGGTCCATCCGCAGGCCGCGCAGCGCAAGCGCGACTTGGGCCCACCGTCCTCTTGCTGCGTCAGCCAGGCCAGCGCAGTGCCGCACTGAAGGCAGAAGCGGGCCTCTTCGATCATTCGCGGCAGCGAGATCAGGCGGGGAAGACGCCCGTCGACAGGTAGCGGTCGCCGCGGTCGCAGACGATGAAGACGATGGTGGCGTTCTCGATCTGCTGCGCGATCTGCAGCGCCACCCAGCAGGCGCCGGCGGCCGAGATGCCGGCGAACAGGCCTTCCTCGGCGGCCAGGCGGCGCGCCATGGCCTCGGCGTCGGCCTGGCTGACGAGCACCAGTTCGTCCACCGCCGAGGGGTCGTAGATTTTGGGCAGGTAGGCCTGCGGCCACTTGCGGATGCCGGGGATGCGGCTGCCTTCGCTGGGCTGCGCACCGACGATGCGCACGCCGGCGTTTTTGGACTTCAGGAAACGCGAGACGCCGGTGATGGTGCCCGTGGTGCCCATGGCGCTGACGAAGTGCGTCACGCGGCCGGCGGTGTCGGCCCAGATCTCGGGGCCGGTGGTCTCGAAATGCACGCGCGGGTTGTCGGCGTTGGCGAACTGGTCGAGCACGCGGCCCTTGCCGTCCTTCTGCATCTGCTCGGCCAGGTCGCGTGCGTACTCCATGCCCCCCGAGCGCGGCGTCAGGATCAGTTCGGCGCCGAAGGCCTTCATGGTCTGGGCGCGCTCGATGGACAGGTCCTCCGGCATGATCAGCACCATGCGGTAGCCGCGTATCGCCGCGGCCATCGCCAGCGCGATGCCGGTGTTGCCCGAGGTGGCCTCGATCAGCGTGTCGCCGGGGCGAATCTCGCCGCGCTCTTCGGCGCGCCGGATCATGCTGATGGCCGGCCTGTCCTTCACCGAGCCGGCCGGGTTGTTGCCTTCGAGCTTGCCCAGGATGACGTTGCCGCGCTCGGCGCCGGCGGCGCCTGGCAAGCGCTGCAGTGCCACCAGCGGCGTGCCGCCGATGGCGTCTTCCAGGGTCTTGTAGGCCGGTGGGGCCGATGGCTTCATGACGCGGGCTCCTGCACTGCGGGGGACGATTGTGGCAGCGCCGCGTGCGGCCGATGCCGCGGCGCGGACAAGGGCCCATGTGATAATGATTCCAGCCCCGGGCAGCCCCCGTGGCCAGCCGCCCCCGTGACGAAATCGGTAGACGTAGCGGATTCAAAATCCGCCGCCGCAAGGCGTGCCAGTTCGAGTCTGGCCGGGGGCACCAGCGGGGCACAGAGCGGCCCGCCCTCCGGCCCCATCTTCTGCCCTCGCGCCGCATGCCGCCGATCCCGACCCTGACCAAGAACCTGATGCTGGCCTGCACGGCCGTGTTCTTCCTGCAGCAGCTCGTCTTCCTGCAGGGCCTGTTCGCCCTCTTCCCGCTGGCCAGTGGCCAATTCATGCCCTGGCAGGTGGTGACTTACGCCTTCCTGCACGGCGGCATCGGCCACCTGTTTTTCAACATGCTGGGCCTGTGGATGTTCGGCTCGGAACTCGAGCGCCTGTGGGGCGCGAAGCGCTACGCCGCCTTCTTGCTGGCCGGCGTGTTGGCCGCGGCCCTGACGCAGATGATCTTCACCGCCTTGAGCGGCTCGCGCGTGCCGACGGTGGGCGCCTCGGGCGGTCTGTTCGCGCTGCTGCTGGCTTTCGGCATGCTGTTCCCGAACCGCGTCATCATGCCGCTGTTCCCGCCCATCCCGATGAAGGCGCGCACCTTCGTCATCGTCTTCGGCGTGCTCGAACTGGTGCTGGGGCTGATGGACACCGGCAGCGTGGCGCACTTCGCGCACCTGGGCGGCATGGTCGGCGGCTTCCTGATGATCCGCTACTGGCGGCGCCAGCGGCCCTTCGGTTCACGCCGACGCTGACGCAGCGTCGGTGCGCAGCGTGCGCGCAACCGCTCAGCCTTCGAGCAGGCCTTGGCGCACGGTCGGGTAGCGCAGTCGCAACCGCAGCTCGCCCTTCAGCCGGGCATTGCACAGGCGCCGTGACTCGCTCATGAAACTCAGCAGCATGGGGCTGAGCTGCGCGCGCGCTTCGTCGCGCGTGATGCGCGGCGGGCGCGGCAGGCCGCAGAGGCCGGCGGCGAGGTCGAAGTAGTCGCCCATGCGCAGCTCGGTGTCATCGCTGGCGTGCAGCACGCGCTGCGGCCGCCCACGGTAGAGCGCCGCCACGCAGGCGCGTGCCAGGTCGTCGGCGTGGATGTGATTGGTGTAGACGTCGTCGGCCGCCGCCAGCACCGCCGTGCCGCGCGCCAGGCGCTCGCGCGGGTGGCCGCCAGGGCGGTCGCCGGCGTAGATGCCGGGAATGCGCAGCACCGTCACGCGCGCCCCGGTGCGACGGCCGAACCAGCGCAGCTGCGCCTCGGCGTCGACACGGCGGCGGGCGCGGTCGGTCGTGGGCGCCACGGCACGGGTCTCGTCGAACACGGCGCCGCCGCAGTCGCCGTAGACGCCGCTGGTGCTGCCGTACACCAGCCGCTGCACGCGCCCGCCGCGCGCCAGCGCCTGCAGCAGCGCGCGTGTTCGCGGGTCGCTGCCGCCGTGCAGCGGCGGCGGTGCCAGGTGCAGCACGGCATCGGCCAGGCCACCCAGCCGGCCCAGCGTGGCCGGCTCGTCGAGGTTGCCTGGCAGCGGCACGGCGCCGGTCGCGCGCAGTGCGTCGACGCGGCCAGGGCTCGAGGTCAGCACCAGCACGCGCCAGGCCGGCATCACCAGGCGCAGCACACGCTGGCCGACATCGCCGCAGCCCACGATGAGCAGGGTCGGCCGGCGGGCGGCGCCGGGCACGTGGGGCTGGGCGTTGGGCATGGCGACGGCTTCGAGTCGGGTGGCGTGTCAGGCGCAGAGCGGGTGCGGCCCCG